>NZ_LGHL01000149.1 GCF_001908205.1 Bradyrhizobium sp. NAS80.1 | reverse complement strand
CGAACTTCTTTTTCCATGCGACCACAGCTTACGACATTCTCCGCCACAAGGGCGCGCCGCTTGGAAAACGCGATTTCATGGGCAAGTTGAAATTGAAGGGGTGAGGGAGCAGCCTTCAGCCGACCTAAAAGCTGGCAAGCTTCGAAGGGCCGCCCTCAGCTTCGCTCCGCTTCTCGGACCTACGGCGACGTCCGCTTTCCGCCGCTTCTAGGGGGCAACCGGACATAGCTCGTACTGGTCGCGACTTCCGAGTCTGACCCATTGGCGACTGATTTTGTTATGATCACAATGTCTGGCCTGCCTGCTACACTTGGTTAGCGCTTTTAGGCTTGGGGAAATCCATGGAGCGGCGGGAATTCATCGGGCTTCCGATCGCGGTGCGCGCCCAGCAGGGTGAGCGGGTCCGGCGCGTCGGCATACTCACAGGAGTGGCCGAAGGCGATCCGGAACGGCGTGCCAATCTTGCGTCCTTTTTCCAGGGGCTCCAACAATTGGGGTGGATCGATGGCCGCAATGTGCAGTTCATCATACGCTGGGGAGCCGGCGATGCTGGCCGCATCCACAAGTTCGCGGTCGAATTGGCAGGACTTGCACCCGACGTAATCCTCGCTATTGGCCCTGACGATTTGGCGGAGTTGTACGCGGCGACCCGCACTATTCCGCTGGTATTCGTGCTTGCCCCTGATCCCGTTGGCGCTGGCTTCGTCGATAGCCTCGCGCATCCCGGCGGCAACGCAACCGGCTTTCTTTCGATGGAATACAGCTTGGCTGGTAAGTGGCTCGAACTGCTCAAGGAGGTCGCGCCAGAGGTGACGCGAGTGGCGGTTCTGCGCGATCCGTCAATAACCGTCAGCATCGGACAGTTTGCTGTCATCCAGTCGGTAGCGCCATCGGTCGGCGTGGACGTGTGGCCGATCGACGTGAGGTACCCGGCTGAGATTGAGCGTGCCGTTGCGGCCTTCGCCAATTCCGCGAATGGCGGCATGATAGTGACCGCGACCGCCGCGGCGGCGGCTAATCACGAACTGATCACAGCGCTCGCGGCCCGCTACAGAATGCCTACGGTTTATTTCGATCGCGGTCTCTTTGCCGCCGCCGGCGGATTGATCTCGTACGGCCCTAATTTCCGGGACGAATTTCGCCGCGCGGCGGCCTATGTCAACCGCATCCTTAGGGGCGAAAGACCGGCCGACTTACCAGTCCAAGCGCCGACGAAATATGAGCTGATGATCAATCTCAAGACAGCGAAGGCGCTTGAGCTGAAAATTCCCGACAAGGTTCTTGCTCGCGCCGACGAGGTGATCGAATAGGCTAGATTTTACTGCACTGCATGAGTCCGGAAATGGCCCTTCGCGCCATTTCGCGGCGATGCGGAATTTGGTCGCTTTCAGGTCGATGCGGACATCTAATGGCAGGCAGGACCGGCTGGCTCGGTCGAGAATGACCTCCAACGGACATTGCCGCCACTGGTTTCGGCCGAATGTGCTGCGGCCGGCCATACAGGGCCTCTTTCGAGTGTGTTTGGGATCGTGTAGTCTTCCCTTTAAAGCTGCTCTTCGAGACGGGATGGTGCCGACGTCTCCGTTAGAGCCGAATGGGCAGCGGGGATGCTGTCGGCAGGCATCGCACCCTTCTAAAACCGACAATCTTTTGTGCCGGTCTCTCACTGAGCATTCGCAGTGTGCGCGGGCGCACGGCGATGATTGCGCGAAACTGCTATTTCGACCGCAACGACGAGGGAACGCCATGAAACAGAATTTTGGACCGTTCATAACCGCGCTGTTAGCAGGGACATTCGCCACGGCGGCCTGGGGAGAAGGATTGGGCCGTGTGCATTTCGAGACCTCGTGCACGCCGCAGGCGCAGGAGAAATTCGATCGCGGCCTGGCGATGGTGCACTCGTTCTTCTATCCGGACAACGTCCAGGCCTTTACTGACGCCGCTGCCACTGATCCGCAATGCGCCATCGCCTACTGGGGCATAGCGATCAGCCAGCGCCCAAACCCGCTGATCGTGCCGCTGACAGCAACAGCTTTGAAAAATGGATTGGAGGCGGTGGAGAAGGGCAAGACAATCAGCGCCAAGACCGAACGCGAGCGCGACTGGCTCGCGGCGATCGAGCCTTACTACAAGGACTACGACAAGGTCGATCAAACGAAGCGCGGGCTTGCCTACGAAAAGGCGATGGAAGCGCTGATGCAGAAATATCCCGATGATCTGGAGGCGGCCATTTTCTACGCGCTCGCTCTCAATGAGACGGCGCTGCATAGCGACAAGACGTTCGCGAACCAGCTCAAGGCCGGGGCCATCCTTGAAAAGATCGAGGCAAAACTGCCGGATCATCCAGGCGTGCTGCACTATCTGATCCACACCTACGATTACCCCACGCTCGCGCAACGCGGTCTTGGTGCCGCCAATAGATACGCCGAGGTCGCGCCCGCGGCGCAGCATGCCCAGCACATGCCCTCGCACACCTATTCAATGCTGGGGATGTGGACGCAGTCGGTCGCTTCAAACACGAAATCTCGGGCGATCGCCCAGGGGCAGGCGGGCAGGCTCTGGCCGGGGGCGACACATCCAGGCGAGCCGCACTATCTGGACTTTATGGAATACGCCCTGCTGCAAATGGGACAGGAGCAACCTGCGAAGCAGCTACGCGACGACAGCAATGCCATGAAGAAACTCGGGTTTGAAGCTGTCTACAGCTATACCGGGCTTGCGGCGGTGCCGGCGCGCTTCGCCCTGGAACGTCAGGCATGGAAGGAAGCCGCCGCGCTTGAGCCGAGGGGCAGCCAATTTCCGCAGGCCGAGGCTATCACCTATTTTGCCCGCGCCATGGGATCGGCCCGTAGCGGCGCCCCGGACGCTGCAGAGCGCGAGGTCGCCAAGCTCAAGGGGCTCCACGCCGCGCTGGAAAACGCAAGCCAGTCCTATTGGGCCTCGCAAGTCGAAGTCCAGATGCTGGGTGCATCGGCCTGGATTGCGCAAGCAAGACGGGAGAACGAGAAGGCGCTGAAACTCATGCGCGCGGCGGCGGATCTGGAGGACGACAGCGAGAAGCACATCGCGATGGAGAACCGGCTCTACCCGATGCGCGAACTGCTGGGCGACCTGTTGCTCGAACAGCAACAGCCGGGACTGGCGCTGACCGAGTACGAGACCTCGCTGCTATCGACGCCCAACCGGCTGCGCGGCTTGTACGGCGGAGCCAAGGCTGCGAAGGCCGCAAATCAGCCCGAGAAGGCCACGGCATACTTCCAGAAGCTTGTTGAGATGACCAGGGATTCCGATACCGATCGGGTGGAAATCAGCGAGGCGAGAGCCTCCTTGATGCAGCGGTGAACGACCAAAGAGAGGATGAGAGAGCGGCTGCCCCGCGCATGTGTGGGCAGCCGGCTCACGGCACAGCGATCATGATGCGTTCGATCCTCATCGCCGCCGTTGCGGGAGTGCTGACCGCGGTGCTGGCTTCGTACTTTTTGAGCGCACCAGCCCGCCAAGGCGAGACCGCAACGCCGGCCGGCCCGGACAATGCAGTGTCCAGGATAGCCAATGCAGCCGAAGCGTGGCCGATCTGCTCGACCATGGCGGCAATGGTGGAAACGCCGGATTGGGCAGCGCTCGATCCCGACTTCGCAGCAGGCAAGCAAGCGATCGGCGTTGGCGATTGGAAAGGAGCAATCAAGGCTCTCAGCAGCGCGGCCGTTCGCGACGCCCGCAATGCCGATATTCAGAATTTCCTTGGCTACGCTTATCGCAGGCTGCGGCAATTCGATCCGGCAATGCAGCACTATCAGCAGGCCCTGACCCTCAATCCTCGGCACCGCAGCGCGCACGAACATCTCGGTGAAGCCTATTTGGCCCAAGGTGATCTAGCGAAAGCCACAGAGCATCACGCCGCTCTCGAGCAAATCTGCCTCATCCCCTGCGATGAATACGACGATCTAAAGCGGGCGATCGCGGAGTACAACAAATTCGCGAACCGCTGATGTTCGGAATAGGACCACAATATCGGCTTGTGGCCCTACGCGGACCTCGTGAAGCATCCGCTTCATGTCGGCTGTTCGGGACAAACCGGACTCGTTATGCTCGCCGAGAGTTTTTCCGGGTATGACCCATAACCGACTTTGAATTTACAGCGCTCGAATGTCCGTTACTGGCGCTTTCGGATCTGTGTGTCGGCTAATGCTGGCCCCACTTTGCCGCCGCGCGAAATCGACGAACGCCTTGAACCCGGCGGTCGGGTTGCGTCGGCTCGGATAGTAGAGGCTCAACGGCGACCGAATGGGCGTCCAATCCTCGAGCACGGGCACAAGGCGACCTGCCTCGATGTCGTCTCGCACGTCGGACTCCATCGCCAGGGTGAGACCGACGGAAGCGAGGGCCGCGGTGCGCGCGAGGCTCGCTTCGTCGAGGGTGATGGGACCGTCAACGTCGATATGGACCGATTGTCCGTCCTTCTCGAACGGCCAGCGGTAGATTGCGCCATCGGGAAGCCGGACGCGGAGACAGGAATGCTCGGCGAGATCCTGGGGGATCAGGGGCGTCCCGTGCGCTTTCAAATAGCTCGGTGTTCCCACCACAACACTGCGCCGCGCGACCCCCAATGGGAGTGCGATCATGTCGACTGGCACAAGATCTGAGCTACGGACGCCGAGGTCGAAGCCGCCCGCGACAATGTCCACTAGGCGCCCCTCTGTGACGATGTCGATGTGAACCTGAGGGTGCGCTCGGAGAAACGGTAGGACAAGCCACGAGAAGATTTCCCGCGCCGCTGTCGGAAACGCATTGATGCGCAGTGTGCCCGAAGGCGTGGCTTGTTGAGAGCGCGCAACCTCCATCGCCTCATGAATGTCCTGCACGGCAGGAGCGACTTGTGCGACGAACCGCTGACCTGCCTCTGTCAAGGAGACGCTTCGCGTCGTCCGGTTGAAGAGCCGGACGCCGAGCGTGCGCTCCAGCTTTCCGACCGCGTTGCTGAGCGCGGTCGTTGAAACCCCGAGCTCAAGCGCAGCCGTGCGAAACTTGCCCCGGCGGGCGACCATGAGCACGGCGTCCAATTCGTTCAGGCTGCTCTGCAACATTGTCCCGATTTTCGTGATGACACATCCCGAATTGTCCCGATTATCGCGCCAGATGTCCATCGCTATCTTGGCTGGCAACCGAACTTGCAGCCGCCGCGGCTGCGACCGCAGCAAGCAGGACAAGAACAATGACGCTCGAACTTCCATCCCCGATCGCCGCGTATGTGGCCGCGAACGCCCGTCTGGATGTTGACGGCATGCTGACACCCTTCGCAGCCGACGCCATCCTTCGCGATAACGGCGCCGTTCTTCGGGGGCACGCCGAAATAAAGCATTTGCTTGAAGAGGCGGTGGTCGGGGCGAAGGCGATTTTCACGCCGGACACCGTCCGGCACGAAGACGGCCAGGTCGTCGTCGAAGGTCCCGGCCATGGCGACTTCAAGGGCAGCCCGATCCGCTTCACCTACCGCTTCACGCTGGAAGACGACGCCATCAAGGCCCTGGAGATCACGGCATGACCATCAAGGCTGATCCGACCGAGTTCGCGGGCAAGTGCGTGCTCATCAGCGGTGGCACCAAAGGTCTGGGCCGTGCCACCGTCGACCGCTTCCTCGCCGGCGGCGCCCGGGTGATCACCGCCGCCCGCGGAGCGATGGAGCCTGTCGACGGTGTCGAGTTCGTCCAGGCGGACCTGACAACTCCCGAGGGTGGGGAAACGCTGGCCAAGGCGGCGCTCGAGCGTATGGGCGGCGTAGACATCCTGGCCCACGTCATCGGCGGTTCGTCCACGCCCGGCGGCGGCTTTGTGGCCCTGACGGACGACCACTGGCTCTCCGAACTAAACCTGAACCTGCTGGCCACGGTCCGCCTCGACCGCCTCCTGATTCCGCAGATGATCGAACGGGGCGCGGGCGCGGTGGTGCACGTCACCTCCATCCAGTCGGTCCTGCCTCTGCCCGAGGCGACTACCGCCTACGCCGCTGCCAAGGCCGCGCTTAGAACCTACAGCAAGTCGATCTCCAAGGAGCTGGGACCGAAGAGCGTGCGGGTCAACGTCGTCTCCCCCGGCTGGATCATGACCGAGTCCTCCGTCGACCTGCTGAAGCGCATTCAGGCCGCCAATGGCGGTACGATCGAGCAGGCGCGGCAAGTCGTCCTCGACAGTCTGGGCGGGATTTCCATCGGGCGTGCGGCCGAACCTTATGAGGTCGCCGACGTCATCGCCTACTTGGCCTCGGATCGCGCCGCCTCGATCCACGGCTCTGAGTTTGTTATCGACGGCGGCACCGTCCCGACCGTCTGATCAAAGGGACTCGTTCACGCTTGGCCGAGTTGGCCTAGCGTGAACAGACGCATGCCATGGCCTGATTGTCCCAACTCTGCTCTCCGACCTTAGAACGACTGTCCGCTGCTGGCCCTTCGCGACAGTTTGCGCGGCGCAGGGGCATGTCCGAAGTTGGGGGCAAACCAGAAGCCACCGGCTAAGGGGCAAACCGGCGCTTGTGACCGTTGCGGAACCAGCCCTTGAGCAAGATATCAGCAAGGAGGCAGATCAAAGGCCCAGTAGACGACTATGAGCTTCGTCGATACGATATGCGCTCGATGCGGGAAAGGCAGTGGCTATGACCAGCATGGAGGCCGTGGTCTTAGTGGCCGCCATGTTTGTTATGGTCGGGATGGTCTTCCTCGTGAAGTACATTATCAACCTCTAAAGGCCGAACGCTTGGCCCACAAACTCCGCTCGATAGCGTCGTGTCCTGCGCGAGGCCTTCGGGCGCGCGCGAACAAGCGTGGAGCGCTTTCGGTGTCCCGCCTGTCCGCCCTTTTCTACGCCTTCGTCGTCCTGCTCGCGGCCTGGTCGCCAGCCTCGGCCCAGAACGAGACGCTGACCGTGTTCGCCGCCGCCTCGATGAAGAGTGCACTCGACGAGATCGACGCGGTCTACATCATCAAGACCGGCACCTGGATCACGGCGAGGTATGCCGCGAGTTCGGTGTTAGCAAGGCAGAT
>NZ_LGHL01000148.1 GCF_001908205.1 Bradyrhizobium sp. NAS80.1 | reverse complement strand
TTGGTCTGCGCGAATGGCCCAAGGGCCAAGCGCGCTGGGAGTATGGATTCCGGGCTCGCGCTGCGCGCGCCCCGGAATGACGAGCAGGAGATTTGATGTCCATTCTCGAAAACACCATTTCCCCCGGAAGCGCCGCCTACCACGCCAACCGCGACGGCATGCTCGCCCTGATCGACCGCATGCGCGCGCTGGAAGAGCGCACGCGCGCGGCGTCGGCGGCTGCGAAGGATCGCTTCCACAAACGTGGCCAGTTGCTGCCGCGCGAGCGGGTCGCGCTGGTGCTCGATCCCGGCGCACCGTTCATCGAGCTGTCCACGCTCGCCGGCTACATGTTCGACGTGCCGGATCCGAACAAGAGCGTGCCCGGCGGCGGCGTCATCGCCGGCATCGGCTTCGTCTCGGGCATCCGCTGCATGGTCAGCGCCAGTGATGCCGGCATCGATGCCGGCGCGCTGCAGCCCTTTGGCCTGGACAAGACATTGCGCGTGCAGGAGCTCGCGCTGGAGAACAAGCTGCCTTACGTGCAGCTCGTCGAGAGCGCCGGTGCCAATCTCCTGCGCTACCGCGTCGAGGATTTTGTACGCGGCGGCAACATCTTTCGCAATCTTGCGCGGCTCTCGGCGGCAGGCTTGCCGGTCGTTACCGTGACGCATGGCTCGTCCACCGCCGGCGGGGCCTATCAGACCGGCCTGTCCGACTACATCGTCATGGTTCGCGGCCGCACCCGTGCCTTCCTCGCGGGCCCGCCGCTGCTGAAGGCAGCAACCGGCGAGATCGCGACCGAGGAAGAGCTCGGCGGCGCCGAGATGCACACGCAGGTCTCGGGCCTTGGCGACTATCTTGCAGAGGACGATCGCGACGCACTTCGCATCGCGCGCGAGATCATGGCGGCGCTCGAATGGGAGCGGCCGGGCAGGGCAGCGGCGCAGTTCAAGCCGCCGCGCTACGACCAGGACCAGCTGCTCGGCATCATGCCGATGGATCACAAGCGCCCGGTCGATATGAAGCAGGTGATCGCGCGCATCATCGACGATTCCGATTTCACCGAGATGGCGCCGAACTACGGCCCGGCTACCGTCTGCGGCCACGCCCGCATCGAGGGCCAGGCGATCGGTATCATCACCAACAACGGTCCGCTCGATCCTGATGGCGCCAACAAGGCGACGCATTTCATCCAGGCCTGCTGCCAGACCCGCACGCCGCTGCTCTATCTCAACAACACCACCGGCTACATGGTCGGCAAGGCCTATGAAGAGGCCGGCATGATCAAGCACGGCTCGAAGATGATCCAGGCCGTGACCTCGGCGACGGTGCCGCAGATCACGATCTATTGCGGAGCTTCCTTCGGTGCCGGCAATTACGGTATGTGCGGGCGCGGCTTCCATCCGCGCTTCTGCTTCTCCTGGCCGAATGCCAAGACCGCCGTGATGGGCGGGGAGCAGGCCGCCGAGACCATGGCGATCGTGACCGAGGCCGCCGCTGCGCGCCGCGGCAAGCCGATCGAGAAGGACAAGCTGGAGGCCATGAAGGCGCAGATCGTCGGCGTATTCGACGGCCAGATGGATGTGTTCTCGACCAGCGCGCGCGTGCTCGACGACGGCGTGATCGATCCGCGCGATACCCGCGCGGTCCTCTCCGAGGTGCTCGCGATCTGCCGCGAGGGCGATACGCGCACACCCCAGCGCATGCAATTCTCGGTGGCCCGCCCATGAGGAACGGACCAGTGCAGCACCGGCCTTTCTTCAAGGTCCTCGTCGCCAATCGCGGCGAGATCGCATTGCGCGTGATGCGGAGTGCGCGGCAGCTCGGCCTTGGCGTCGTTGCGGTCTATTCGGATGCCGATCGCGATGCGCTCCATGTGCGGCAGGCCGACCAGGCCGTGCGCATCGGCGAAGCGCTGCCGGCGCAGTCCTATCTCAACATCCCCGCGATCATCGCCGCGGCCAAGGCCAGCGGCGCGGATGCGGTGCATCCCGGCTACGGCTTTCTCGCCGAGAACGAGGAGTTTGCGAGAGGCTGCAAGGATGCCGGCCTCGTCTTCATCGGCCCGTCGCCGCAGGCGATCGAGGCGATGGGCAACAAGGCCGGCGCCAAGGAGATCATGAAGAAGGCGGGCGTGCCCTGCGTGCCCGGCTATCAGGGTGCCGAGCAGGGCGACGAGGTCATGCTCGCGGAAGCCAAAAAGATCGGCTTCCCCGTGATGATCAAGGCGGTCGCGGGCGGCGGCGGGCGTGGCATGCGGCTCGTGACCGACGCCGCATCCTTCCCTGATGCGCTGCGCAGCGCGCGATCAGAGGCGAAAGCGGCGTTCGGCGATCCCACTGTTATCCTCGAACGCGCCATTCAGAACCCCAGGCATATCGAGATCCAGGTCTTCGGCGACAGCCACGGCAACGCCATCCATCTCGGTGAGCGCGACTGCTCCGTGCAGCGGCGGCACCAGAAGCTGATCGAGGAGGCGCCGTCACCCGCAGTGACGCCGGAGCTTCGTGCGAAAATGGGTGACGTCGCGGTCGCCGCGGTGAAGGCGCTGCGTTACGAAGGCGCCGGTACGCTGGAATTCCTGCTCGATGCGAGCGGCGAGTTCTATTTCATGGAGATGAATGCGCGCCTCCAGGTTGAGCATCCCGTGACCGAGGCGATTACCGGGCTCGATCTCGTCGAGCTGCAACTGCGCGTCGCACGCGGCGAGCCGCTGCCCGTGAAGCAGCAGGACATCCGCTTCTCGGGCCACGCCATCGAGGTCCGGCTCTGCTCGGAGGATGCTGCGCACGATTTCATGCCGCAGTCCGGCCGCATGGCGCGCTGGCAGGTGCCTGATAGCATCCGCGTCGAGCATGCGCTGCAATCGGGCTCGGAGATCCCGCCGTTCTACGATTCCATGATCGCCAAGGTGATCAGCCATGGCGCCACGCGCGAGGAGTCGCGTGGGCGGCTGATCGTCGGCCTGGAGCAGCTCACTGCGTTCGGCGTGACCACCAACCAGGCCTTCCTGATGTCCTGCCTGCGTCACCCCGGCTTTGCCAAGGGCGAGGCGACGACGGCTTTCATCGACACACATCGTGACGAGTTGTTGGCGCCACGGGCAGGCGCCGCTTTCGATACAGCGCTGGCGGGCCTGCTGCTCTACGTCACAAGCCCGCTCGCGCCGTCATGGCGCGGCGGTCGGAGCCTCGCGGCGACATTTCCGCTGCCGGCGAAAATCGAGATCGCCGGCCACACGCATGAACTCGAAGTCACGCGCGGGCGCGATGGCGGTTACACCGTCGCCTTCGATGGCCGCGAGAACAGGTTCGAGATCGACCAACTCGATCCCGACACTGTCCGCTTCCGCCACGACGGCGTGACGGACAGTGCAAGGTTCCTCCGTGACGGCGACCAGTTGTACGTCCAGTACCGCGGCATTCCGCTCACGGTCACCGATCTGACGCTCGCCGCGCCAAAGGCCGGCGCAACCAATGGCGGCGACGGCAAAGTCCGCGCCGCCATGAATGGCCGCGTCGTCGCCGTCCTGGTCAAGCCAGGCGACCGCGTCACCGCCGGTCAGCCGGTGATGACGCTGGAGGCGATGAAGATGGAGCACGTCCACAAGGCCGGCATCGACGGCGTCGTCGCCGCGATCGACGTCGCCGAGGGCGAGCAGGTGACGACGGGCAGGATCGTGGCGGAGATCGAGGCGGGTTAGAGCGGCAGGCGCTGCTGTCGTAGGGTGGTGGGCAAAGGCGCATAGCGCCGTGCCCAGTCGTGCGGCGATTGTACGGGGAGGGTGGGCACGCTTCGCTTTGCCCACCCTACGGCACCTACTGGCTCCGTCCCGTCCCCTCATTGAGCAAACACGCCACCCGGTGCCCATCGCCCGCGTCCACCAGCGCCGGCCGCTCCGTCTTGCATCGCTCCATCGCAAACCGGCAGCGGGTGTGGAATGCGCAGCCCGAGGGCGGATTGACCGGGCTCGGCACATCGCCGTCGACCAGCGGCGCTAGTTTTTTCGCGAGCGGGTTGGCGATCGGCACGGAGGCGAGCAGGGCCTGCGTGTAGGGATGGCGCGGGTTGCGAAACAGCTCGTTCTTGTCGGCGATCTCGACGATGCGGCCCAGATACATGACGGCGACACGGTGGCTGATATGCGCGACCACGGCGAGGTCGTGCGCGATGAAGAGATAGGAGAAGCCGTGCTGCCGTTGCAGGTCGATCAGGAGGTTGATGACCTGCGCCTGGATCGAGACGTCGAGCGCGGACACCGACTCGTCGCAGACGATCAGGCGCGGTTCCAGCGCGAGCGCCCGCGCAATGCAGATGCGCTGACGCTGGCCACCGGAGAATTGATGCGGGAAATTCCGCATCTGGTCGGGCCGCAAGCCGACCTGCTCGAACAGTTTTGCGACGCGCGCCTCCAGCGCCTTGCCGGTCGCGAGACCATGCACGGCCAGCGGCTCGCCGACGATGTCGCCCGCGGTCATGCGCGGATTGAGCGAGGCGAAGGGGTCCTGGAATACGATCTGCATCGAGCGGCGGTGCGGGCGCAGCGCCGTCTTGGACAGATGGGTGATGTCCTCGCCTTCGAGGCGGATTTGCCCTGAGGTCGGTTCGACCAGCCGCAGCACGCTGCGTGCGACTGTCGACTTGCCGCAGCCGGATTCGCCGACAAGGCCCAGCGTCTCGCCGGTGCCAAGCGAGAACGAGACGCCATCGACCGCATGCACGGTGCCGACCTGCCGGCGCAGCACGCCGGCGCGCACCGGGTAATGCTTCCTAAGATCGGTGACTTCGAGCAGCGTCTCGGTCATGCCACCTCCGCCACTTCGGCCGCGCGCCAGCAGGCAGCGAGATGGCCGCCGCCCCAATCGTCCAGCGGCGGATACTCGGCCTCGCAACGTTTGACCGCGAGCTTGCAGCGCGGCGCAAAGGCGCAGCCTTTTGGAAGCCGGACCAGCGACGGCACGGTGCCCGGGATTTCGTTCAGCCGCTCCTGCGCCGCGGCGCCGGACGCCGGCACGGCCGGAATCGAGGCCATCAGCCCGCGCGTATAGGGATGCTTTGGCGCGGCAAAGAGCGCTTCGACGCTGGCCTCCTCGACCTTCCGGCCCGCATACATCACGATCACGCGCTGCGCGGTCTGCGCGACGACGCCGAGATCGTGCGTGATCAGCACGAGGCCGGTGCCGAGCTCCTTCTGCAGGTCGAGGATCAGGGCCAGGATCTGCGCCTGGATGGTGACGTCGAGCGCAGTGGTTGGCTCGTCCGCGATCAGGAGGGCCGGCCGGCACGCCAGCGCCATCGCGATCATCGCGCGCTGGCGCATGCCACCGGAGAGTTGATGCGGATATTCCCGCGCGCGGCGGGCCGGTTCAGGAATTCGCACCAGCCGCAGCATCTCGACCGCGATATTTTGTGCCTCTTTCGACGGTATGTTCCGGTGCAGCCGCACGGCCTCCACGATCTGGTCGCCGATCCGCATGACCGGATTGAGAGAGGTCATCGGCTCCTGGAAGATCATGGAGATGCGGTTGCCGCGGACCGCGCGCATCTGTGCTTCATCCAGCGCCAAGAGATCGGTGCCTTCGAGCGAGATGGAGCCGCCGACGACGCGGCCGGGGGGATCTGGCACGAGCCGCATCAGGGACAGCGCGGTGACGCTTTTGCCGCAGCCGGATTCACCGACGATCGCCAGCGTCTCGCCGCGCCTCACGCTGAACGAGACATCGTCCACGGCCTTGAACAGGCCGGAGTTGGTGAAGAACACCGTCTTCAGGTTCTTCACTTCGAGCACGATATCGGATTTTTCCGCCATCAGCCGCGCTGCCTCGGGTCAAGAATGTCGCGCAGGGCGTCACCGAACAGATTGGCGCCGAACACGGCGAGGCTGATCGCGATGCCCGGGAAGATCACGAGCCATGGCGCGGTGCGGACATATTCGACCGCGGACTCGGAGAGCATGCGCCCCCATGACGGATAAGGCTCGGGAATGCCGAGGCCGAGGAAGGAGAGCGAAGCTTCGGTGAGGATGGTCGAGCCGAGCTGGGCGGTCGCGAGCACGATCAGCGGCGCCAGCGTGTTCGGCAGCACATGACGGAGCGCGATGCGGACCTCGCTCATGCCGATCGACTTGGCAGCCTCGACGAATTGTAGCTCGCGCAGCGCCAGCGTGTTGGCGCGGATAACGCGGGCAACCGTCGGGATCAGCGGGATGGCGATAGCGAGGATCACGTTCGGCAGCGACGGGCCGAGCGCGGCGGTCATCACCAGCGCCAGCACAAGCAGCGGCAGCGCCTGGAGGATGTCGGACACGCGCTGGAACACGAGATCGACCCAGCCGGAGAGATAACCGGAAGTGAGGCCCACGATCACGCCAATGGAGCCGCCAAGCGCGGTCGAGCCGATGCCGACCGCGAGCGAGATCCGTGCGCCATGGATGATGCGGCTGAAGACGTCGCGGCCGAACGAGTCCGTGCCCATCCAGTGCGCCAGGCTTGGGCGCATCAGCGCGTGGGCGGAATCGACCGTGAGCGGATCATAGCGCGCGATGAAATCGGCGAAGATCGCCGTGAGCACGAATGCCGTCATGATGACGAGCCCGGCCGCACCCAGCACGTGCCGCCGCGCCAGGAACAGCACGCGCCGCCAGCCACCGGTTGCGTGCGCGCCGGCCCGCCTCAGTTCAACGTCAAAGTCGATCGCGGCCATGTCGCTACCTTCCCCCTCGCCCCGCTTGCGGGGAGAGGGTTGGGCTGAGGGGGGCTCTCCGCAGGGACGGTGAAAGTTGGACTCGCGGAAGCTCCCCCTCACCCGAATTTGCGCGTTGCGCAAATTCGACCTCTCCCCGCAAGCGGGGAGAAGTGAAAGAGAGCGAACACGCTGTGTGAGCAAAAATCATACGATCAATCCGTGTACCGGATACGCGGATCGAACACCGCGTAGAGCATGTCGACGGTGAAATTCGCGAATACCACCACGACCGCGATGAACATCACGAGGTTCTGCACGATCGGATAGTCGCGCCAGCGGATCGCCTCGACCAGGAAGCGCGCGACGCCGGGGATGTTGAACACGGTCTCGGTGACGATCAGGCCGCCGATCAGGAACGCCGCCTCGATGCCGATGACAGTGATGACGGGCAGAATCGCGTTTTTCAGCGCGTGGTGATAGTTCACGGCCGCATCGGATGCGCCCTTGGCGCGTGCGGTTCGGATATAATCCTGCCGCAGCACCTCCAGCATCGAGGATCGCGTGATGCGCATGGTGAGCGCGGCACTGCGAAAGCCGACGGCGGCCGCCGGCACGGCATAGGTCGCGAAGGCTTCCAGCCAGGTCTGCGGATTGGGATTGAAGATCGGCATCTGGCCGAACATTGCCACCGACGCGGTGAGGATGAGCAAGCCGAGCCAGAACGAGGGCAGCGACAATCCGCTGAGGCTAACGACGCGCAGCGCGTAATCGAGCTTTGTTCCCTGCTTCACCGCGCTGATGACGCCGAGCGGGATGCCGATCGAGGCCGAGAACAACAGCGCAAGGCCAGCGAGCCGGGCCGTGATCGGGATCCGCGGCAGGATCTCCTGCAGCGCGGGCTTCTCGGAGACGTAGGAGTAGCCGAAATCGCCGCGCAGGAAGCCGCTGATCCAGTGCCAATATTGCACGATCAGCGGCTGGTCGATGCCGAGTTCCTTCTCCAGATTGGCCTTGTCGGCGGGGTCGACATAGCCGGCCGCGGCGAACAGGATGTCGACGATGTTGCCGGGCACGATGCGCAGCAGGAAGAAGATGACGATCGAGATCCCGAACAGGGTCACGAGCATCAGGAACAGGCGTCGCACCAGATAGGCAAACATGCATCGCCTCCTGTCGAACCCGTCAGCCGCCCGAGGCCTGCGCTACTTGTCCATCCACACGTCTTGGTAGCGATAGCCATTATACGAGCTGTTCGACATCACCGTCACGCCCTTGACATAGGGTTGCCAGCAGGTGCCGGCCCGCGCATGGAAGACGATCGGGCGGGCGACGTCCTCCTGCAACTTCTTGTCGATGTCCCAGACCAGCTTCTTGCGCTTGCCTGCGTCGGTCTCCTGCGACTGCACGTCGAACAGCTTCTCGATCTCCTTGTTGCAGTAGTTGGTGTAGTTGCGCTCGGAGCCGCAGGAATAGTTCTCGTAGAAGGACTGGTCGGGATCGTCGACGGCATTGCCGGTCAGGTTGAGACCGAGCATGTAATCCTTGCGCGCGACCTTCGGGAACCAGTTCGCGGTCTCCACGACGTCGAGCTCGCCGTCGATGTATATGCTCTTGAGCTGGTCGATAAGGATCACGGCGGGATCGCGATACTCCGCAAGGTTACGCGTCGAGACCTTGACCGGGAGATGCTTGTCCGGACCATAACCCGCCTTCTGCATCAGCTTCTTCGCCTCCTCGCGGTTGGCGTTCACATCCGGGCCATAGCCCGGAATGCTCTCCAGCAGGTCCTTCGGCATGCCCCAGAGCCCCTGCGGCGGTGGCAGCATGGTGCCGCCGATATCCGCTTGTCCTTCGAACAGGATGGAGACGAACGCCTTGCGGTCGAGCGCCAGCGCCATGGCGCGGCGGATATCGACGTTGTCGAACGGCGGCGCCGAGGAGTTGACGATGATGTTGGTCGAGACGTTAGTTGGCTCGACCACGCAAATCGCGTTCGGCGCCTGCGATTTCACGTCCTTCAGGAGCGGAATCGTGATGTGCGTCGGAAAGGTCATGTCGAACTTGCCGGCGACAAAGGCGAGGATGGCAGTCGAGCGGTTCGGGATGATGGTGAATTCGATGCCGTCGAGATAGGGGCGGCCCTTGCGCCAATAATCCGGATTGCGCGTCAGCTTGATCGATTCATTGGCTTTGAACTCGACGAACTTGAACGGTCCGGTGCCGATCGGATGCGTGCGCATGTCGCTGGGCGAGACGTGGCAGGGATAGATCGGTGTATAGCCGGAGGCGAGCAGCGCGAGCAGCGAAGGCTGCGGCCGCTTCAGGTTGAACGAGACCTCGAAATCGCCATTGGTCGCGACGTCGTTGACCTCGTTGTACCAGGCCTTGCGCGGGTTCTGCCGGAACTTCTGCTGCGACTTGCCCATCAGCATGTCGAAGGTGCATTTGACGTCGGCCGAGGTGAAGGGCTTGCCGTCATGCCATTTGACGCCCTGGCGCAGCTTGAAGGTCAGCGTTTTGTTGTCGTTGATCCAGGCCCAGCTCTCGGCGAGTTCCGGGACGATGTTGTTGAGGCTGTTCTGCGGCTCGTCCTGCTTGTAGATGACGAGATTGTTGAACACAGGCATGAAGGGAACATTGAGCGAATAGGTCGCGCCCTCGTGGATCGAGGCATTGCCCGGGCTGTCGCGATGATACATCCGCAGGATCCCGCCCTGCTTGGGCTCGCCGGCGAGCGTGGTGGTTGAAGTTGTCAGCACAGATAGCGCCGCCACTGCGGCGAGCGCCCACACGCTCCGCATCCTCGTCCTCCCTGACACATCAACTTTTTGGGCCTTTTGCGGCCTGTTTGATGAGACGATAGCGACGCTGGCGCAGTGAGGCAACCGGCAAGGCCGCCTGCTGTCTCGACAATTCGGATGACGGAAAGCCGCAGGCCTTCACATTCTTATCATGTGAGAGTGCAGGTGCGAACGCGCTGGCGGAACTGAAGTGTATCGCCGCCCTTCAAGCACTCAGCTGTCGTCCCGGACAAGCGCAGCGAAGCGGAGCGCAGATCCGGGACCCATAGCCACAGGGAGTAGTTTGGCGAAGGCTCGGAGTTGTCAGCTCGCGCCGCGACTTCGCCCTGTGGTTATGGATCCCGGGCTCGCGACTTCGTCGCGCCCCGGGACGACACCCTTCGTGTGGTCGCGCCCTGTGCATCTCACGCACGAGGACGGCGTAGCCCCGCTCACACAATCCTAGACGCCTTGTTCCCCCAATACCGGTCCCGCAGCAGCCGCTTGTACAGCTTCCCCGTCGGCAGCCGCGGCAGCTCCTTTTCGAAATCGACCGAGCGCGGCACCTTCTGCCGCGACAGCGACTGACCGCAGAAGGCGATCAGCTCTTCGGCAAGCGCGGGTCCCGGCACGACGCCGGGCATCGGCTGCACCACCGCCTTCACCTCTTCGCCGAGATCCGGATTGGGCACGCCGAACACGGCGGCATCGGCAACCTTGGGGTGGGTGATCAGCAGATTCTCGCATTCCTGCGGATAGATGTTCACCCCGCCCGAGATGATCATGAAGGTGGCTCGGTCGGTGAGGTACAGGAAACGATCGGCGTCGACATAGCCGACGTCGCCGACCGTGCTCATGCTGCCGTCGGCCGAGCGCGCCTCCTTGGTTTTCTCGGGATCGTTGAAATATTCGAACGACGATGCCGTCTTGAACCAGACCTGGCCCGGCGTGCCGGTCGGGCACTCCTGCATGTTCTCGTCGAGAATATGGAGGTCGCCGAGCAGAACTTTGCCGACGGTGCCGCGATGGGCGAGCCATTCCTCGCTGTTGCAGGCGGTGAAGCCCAGGCCTTCGGTCGCGCCGTAATATTCGTGGATGATCGGGCCCCACCATTTGATGATGTCGTCCTTGACCAGCGCGGGGCAGGGCGCGGCGGCATGGATCGCGACCTCGAGCGAAGACAGGTCGTAGCGCGTGCGCACCTCCTCCGGCAGCTTCAGCATGCGTGAGAACATCGTTGGCACCAGCTGGGTGTGCGTGATGCCCCACCTTTCGACGAGCTGGAGGTAACGCTCGGGATCGAACGTCTCCATGATAATCACGGTGCCGCCCATGCGGATCGTAAGGTTCACAGCGGCCTGCGGCGCGGAGTGATAGAGCGGCGCCGGCGACAGGTAGACCATGCCCTCGCGGTAGTGCCAGAGCTTCGTCAGGAAATCGAACAGCGGCAGGTTGTGCTTCGGCGGCTCCTCGGGCAACGGCCGCATAATGCCTTTCGGCCGTCCGGTCGTTCCCGACGAATAGAGCATGGCGGTGCCGAGCCATTCATCAGGGATCGGCGTCTTCGGCAGGTCGGCGGTCGTCTCGGCAAGGCCGACGATACGCTCGCTCTCGCCGGGGCCGTCGACGACGATGCAGAGCTTGACGTCGGGACAGGCCTTGATCGCCTCGCGCGCGATGTCGAGCTTGGCCATCGACGTGATCAGGATCTTCGACTGGCTGTTGACCAGGAGATAGGCGAGCTCGCCTGACGTCAGGAAGGAGTTGATGCAGGTGTAGTAGAGGCCGGACCGCTCGCCCGCGCCGCAGGCTTCGAGATAACGCGAATTGTTCTCCATGAAGATCGAGTAGTGATCGAGCCGCCTCAAGCCGTGCTTGCGGAACAGGTGCGCCAGGCGATTGCTGCGCGCATCGAGCTCGCGATAGGTGACGGTCTCACCGGTCGCGGCCATGATGAAGGCGGGCTGGAGCGGGCGCAGGCGGGCATGGTGACCTGTGTACATCAGTCCTCCGGTTCTAGATTATGCGGCGAGAAGCAGGATTTCGCGAATGTCGGCGGGGCCGCCGATCTTGCGCGGGTTGCGCGGGATCCAGTTCGTGCGCATCGCCTGTTCGGCGATGGCATCGAAATGTTCCGGCAAGATGCGCATATCCGAGAGGCTGCGCGGCATGCCGAGCGAGCGAATGAAGGCATCGAGCACGTCGGCGGCGTTCTGGCCGGGGAAACCCATCGCGGCCGCGACGATCATCTGACGTTCGGCATTGTCGCGTGCATTCCAGCGCATCACCGCGGGCAGCATGATGCAGGAGGTGTAGCCGTGCGGCACGTCGAACGCCGCGCCTAGCACATAGCCGATGCCGTGGCTCGCACCCATCGGCACGCCGGCCGAAAATGCGCCCATCGACAGCCAGGTGCCGATCTGCGCGTCCATCCGGGCGTCGAGATCGGCGGGATTGGCCTTCACGCGCGGCAGCGCGTCAGCGAGCATGGACAGGCCTTTCACCGACTGTGCGTCGGCGTAGGGGTGCGTCTCGCGCGAGCAGATTGCCTCCACGCAATGGTCGACGGCGCGGATGCCCGTGGAGAGGAACAGCCATTCCGGCGTATGCACAGTGATGGCGGGATCGAGAATGGTCGCACGTGGCACAGTGAGCGGATGCCGCAACATCTGCTTCACATGCATGCTGCGGTCGGTCACGCCCGCGATCGAGCTGAACTCGCCGCCGGCGATCGTGGTAGGCACACTGATCTGCCGCACGCGAGGGGCGGTCAACTCGGGCGTGACGCCCTTATGCACGCGGATGCGATCGATGCCCTCGATATTGTCGATGTCGTTGGCAAGGCAGAGCTGCACCGCCTTGGCGCCATCAGTGACTGAGCCGCCGCCCACGGTGACGATCAGGTCGGCGCCTGCCTCGCGCGCCGCGTTGGTCGCCGTGACCACCGCCTCGCGCGGCGTGTGCGCCGGCATGGCGTCGAACAGGCCGGCGCAGCGTGCGCCGAGCGCCTCCTTGATCTTCGCGATTTCGTCGGTCTGCCGGTTCAGCGTGCCTGATACCATCAGGAAAGCGCGGCGCGTGCCCAGCCGGTCCATCTGCGCAACGATGGCGCCGGCCGCAGGATGGCCGAACACTACCTCCTCGATCGCGCCAAAAACGACACGTCCCTGGTGCACGCCTGTCCTCCCCGGACAATTCGTCTTGTTTTTGTGATGGCAGTCTAGCCGAGCGCATGCCTCTCGTCATGCGTGAAGATGCTGGCGCTCTTCTCCCTCTCCCCGCCTGCGGGGAGAGGGTTGGGGTGAGGGGGCTCTCCGCCGGGGGAGGTGATAGCTGGACCCGCGGAAACTCCCCCTCACCCGGATCGCATTGCGATGCGATCCGGCCTCTCCCCGCAAGCTCACCAACCGTCGCGTGTGCGCGGCCGTCTCCCTCCCTGTCAACCCGCCATCCGGTCAGGGTGTCCGTCAGAGCATGGCGCATGCCGCGGTCTTGAAGAGTTCATCATTGCCACCCATCTTGTGTCGCCCGCGGGTAGAAGCGTACCCTGCTTCTTCCGCGGCTTTTATGCGAGGACCTGGGATGACTGGACCGGACGGAAGCGAGCGATTTGTCCAAAAGCACGATTTCGTTCTGCCTCGACTTTGCGCAACCGCCGCGTTCATCGTCGCCGGCTTCGCCCTCGCAGGCTGCGACAAGCCGGCTTCGCAGGCTGCCGCTCCGCCGCCCGCGCCTGTGACCGTTGCCCAGCCGGTCAAGCGCACCGTCACCGATTGGGACGAATTCACCGGCCGCTTCGACGCGGTCGAGGAGGTGCAGGTGCGCCCGCGCGTCGGCGGCTTCGTCAACACGGTGGAATTCCAGGACGGCGCCATCGTGCATCAGGGCGATCTGCTCTACGTCATCGACCCGCGCCCGTTCGAGGCAGTCGCGTTACAGGCCGACGGCCAGTTGTCCGATGCGCGCGCCAAGGTGGAGCTTGCCAAGCGCGAGCTCGACCGCGGCCTGAACCTGGTGCAGACCAGCGCGGTGTCCGAGCAGGTCGTCGACCAGCGCCGCCAGGCGTTGCAGGCCGCGCACGCCGCCGAGACCCAGGCCGAAGGTGCGCTGAAGGCCGCGAAACTCAACATCGAGTTCACGCATGTGGCCGCGCCGATCACCGGCCGTGTCAGTCGCCATCTCGTCAGTCCCGGCAATCTCGTGCAGGGCAGCGATAACGGCTCTTCGACGCTGCTGACCTCGATCGTGACGCTCGACCCGATCTACATCTATTTCGACATGGATGAGACGACCTTCATCAAATATAGCAAGCTGTGGTTTGAAGGCCGGCGCCCGAGTTCGCGCGACACCGCAAATCCGGTGCAGGTCACGCTCGCCGGTGAAACCAAGCCGTCGCATGACGGCGCCATCAACTTCCTCGACAATCGCCTCGATGTCTCGACCGGCACGCTGCGCAGCCGCGCTGTGGTCAAGAACACTGATCTCTCGATCCTGCCCGGACAGTTCGGCCGGGTCCGGCTGATCGGCAGTGCGCCTTATGAGGCGCTGCTGATCCCGGACGCCGCTGTTGCGACCGACCAGTCCCGCAAGATCGTGTTCGTGGTCAAGCCTGATGACACCGTGGAAGCGCGCACGGTGGTGCTCGGGCCGCTCGATGACGGCCTGCGTGTGATCCGCGAAGGGCTGAAAGCGGATGATCGCGTCATCGTCAACGGCATCCAGCGCGCCCGCGTCGGCGCCAAGGTTGCCCCGCACATGGCGCAAGCGCCGGCCGGTGGCAAGTCATGAATCTCGGCCGCCTCTCCATCAACCAGCCCATCCTGGCGATGGTGCTGTCGATCGTGCTCCTAATCGTCGGCGCAATCGCCTATACGACGCTGCCGGTCTCCGAATATCCGCAAGTGGTGCCGCCGACGGTCGTCGTCACCACGCAATATCCCGGCGCCTCCGCGCAGACCGTGTCCGACACTGTCGCAGCTCCGATTGAGCAGGAGATCAACGGCGTCGAGGACATGCTGTATCTCTACAGCCAGGCGACGTCGAACGGCCAGCTCACTATCACCGTCACGTTCAAGCTCGGCACCGATCTCGACAAGGCCCAGGTGCTTGTGCAGAACCGCGTCGCAATCGCGCAACCGCGCCTGCCGGCGGAGGTGCAGCAGCAGGGCGTGACCACGCGCAAGAACTCGCCCGACATCCTGATGGTTGTGTTCATGCTGTCGCCCGACGATAGCTTCGACCAGCTCTACATCTCCAACTATGCGCTGCTCCAGGTCCGCGATCAGCTCCTGCGTCTCGACGGCGTCGGCGACATCCAGATTTTTGGCGCTCGCGACTATTCGATGCGGCTGTGGCTCGATCCTGACCGGATCGCCAATCTCGGCCTGACCTCGACCGAAGTGCTGGCGGCGATCAGGTCACAGAACGTGCAGATCGCTGGCGGCCAGATCGCCGAGCCGCCAATCACCGACCGCGCCTTCCAGCCGAACCTCACCTTCACCGGGCGCCTGAAGGACCCGAGGCAGTTCGAGGACATCCTGATCAAGGCTGGCTCGGACGGCCGCACGGTGCGGCTCCGCGATGTCGCCCGCATCGAACTCGGTGCACTCTCCTACACCACCAACAGCTTCCTCTTGCGCAAGTCGGCCGTCGGCATGCTGGTGACCCAGCGGCCGGGATCGAACGCGCTCGCGACCGCCAAGGGCATCTCCGACACCATGGCGAAGCTCAAGGAGAGTTTTCCGAAGGGCCTCGACTACAACATAGGTTACAATCCGACCGAGTTCATCGCGCAGTCGGTCCACGAGCTGATCAAGACCATCTACGAGGCGATGCTGCTGGTGGTCGTCGTGGTGCTGGTGTTCCTGCAGGGATGGCGGCCGGCGATCATCCCGATTATCGCGATTCCGGTTTCGCTGGTCGGCACCTTCGCGGTGATGGCGGCGCTCGGTTTCTCCATCAATAATCTCACTCTGTTCGGGCTCGTGCTCGCCGTCGGCATCGTGGTCGACGATGCCATCGTCGTGGTCGAGAATGTCGAGCGGCATCTCGAGCACGGCCTGAGCCGGCGCGATGCTGCGCTGAAGACCATGGAAGAGGTCGGCGGCGCGCTGGTCTCGATCGCGCTGGTGCTCTGCGCCGTGTTCGTCCCAACCGCATTCCTTGGCGGCATTTCCGGGCAGTTCTTCCAGCAATTCGCCGTCACGATCGCGGTCGCGACCGCGATCTCCTGCTTCTGCTCGCTGACGCTGTCACCGGCGCTGGCCTCGCAGATCCTGGTGCCGCACGAGGAGAAGCGGCCGCCGGCGCGCTGGAATTTCATCGCGCGCGGCTGGGATGCCTTCACGGGCGTCTTCAACCGCGTGTTCGACCGGCTGGCGCATGGCTATGCCGGCGCCGCCAATTTCGTGATCCGGCATTCGGTCGTGATGCTGCTGATCTACGTCATGCTGATCGGCAGCGCCGGCTGGCTGATCGCGACGACGCCGCAGGGCTTCATCCCGGCGCAGGATCGCGGCTACGTCATCGTCTCGGTACAATTGCCCGGCGCGGCATCGCTGGCGCGCACCACCGAGATCGTGCGTGAGATCGAGCGGATCGCGCTGGATACCCCGGGCATCATTCGCGTTGCCGCCTTCGCCGGCTTTTCCGGTGCGACGCGCACGCAGGCCGGCAATGCAGCCGCGCTGTTCCCGGTCTTCGAGGAGCCCGAGGTGCGGCTGAAGAAGGGACTGTCCGCGAACGTCATCACCGCCGAGCTGCGCAAACGTCTCTTGGCGATCCAGGGTGCGTTCATCATCGTCATCCCGCCGCCGGCCGTGCCCGGCATCGGCACTGGCGGCGGCTTCACCATCCGCATCCAGGACCGGCAGGGCCGCGGCCCGGCGATGCTCGCCGCTGCGACCGACGAGCTGGTCGCCGCCGCGCGCAAGGCGCCGACGCTGACCTCGGTGTTCTCGCCATTCACAGCCAACACGCCGCAGCTTTTCGTCGACATCGACCGCACCAAGGCGCAGAAGCTCGGCGTGCCCATCGCCAGCATCAACGAGACGATCCAGACTTACTTCGGATCGACCTATGTCAACGACTTCAACCTGTTTGGCCGCACCTACCACGTCACGGCGCAGGCTGATTTCCCGTACCGCAAGGAGCCCAGCGACCTCGCGCGGCTGCGCACGCGCAATGCCTCCGGCGACATGGTGATGCTCGGCAGCGTGGTCGATTTCAAGGACGTCTCGGGCCCCGACCGCGTCGCGCGCTACAATCTCTATGCCGCGTCCGAATTCCAGGGCGAACCGGCGCCGGGCACCAGCTCGACCACCGCGCTGAACACCATCAAGAAGCTTGCCGACGACACCTTGCCGAGCGGCTTTACCTTCGAATGGACGGATCTGTCCTACCAGCAGGTCACCGGCGGCAATGCAGGCCTCTACGTGTTTCCGATCTGCGTGCTGTTCGTCTATCTCGTGCTCGCCGCACAATATGGTAGCTGGACCTTGCCGTTCGCGGTGATCCTGATCGTGCCGATGTGCCTGTTAGCTGCCACGATCGGCGTGCGCATCATGGGACAGGACGTCAATATCCTGACGCAAATCGGCTTCGTCGTGCTGGTGGGACTGGCTGCGAAGAATGCGATCCTGATCGTCGAGTTCGCGCGCGACATCGAGAACGAAGGCAAGCCGCGGCTGGAGGCCGTGATCGACGCCTGCCGCCTGCGCCTGCGGCCGATCCTGATGACGTCTTTCGCCTTCATCCTCGGCGTGCTGCCGCTGGTGATCTCGACCGGCTCCGGCTCGGAGATGCGCCAGGCGGTCGGTGTCGCCGTGTTCTTCGGCATGATCGGCGTTACCCTGTTCGGCCTCCTGTTCACGCCGATCTTCTATGTCGTGGTGCGGAACCTCGCCGAGGGCCGCCGCGACAAGAAGCCAGAGGTGGTGGCCCCTTAATTGTCGGTGATGGCCACCGTCGTATCCAAATCCTCGCTGTCGTCCCCGCGAACGCGGGGACCCATACCCCCAGGGAGGAGTTTTGGCGCGAAGCTGGTAACCGCGAGTCTTCGCAAAACCGCTCCCTGTGGTCATGGGGCCCGGATCTGCTCTGCGCTTGTCCGGGACGACAGCCATTTGTGGCATCGCCTTCATACTAACGACCAACATGCAATGGATGGGCACGCGCGGGGTTCTTCACTAGTATCCGCGCGATTTCAAAACAGAGCACTGCTGGGAGCTAACAAATGAAATCAGCACTTTTGGCCGCTGTCGCAACGTCGGCCCTGCTGCTGGCTGCGCCGGCCTCCGCGCAAGGCGTCAAGATCGGCATCCTCAACGACCAGTCAGGCGTCTATGCCGATTATGGCGGCAAATGGTCGGTCGAAGCCGCCAAGATGGCGATCGAGGACTTCGGCGGCGAGGTCTTGGGCCAGAAGATCGAGCTCGTCACTGCCGACCACCAGAACAAGCCGGACCTTGCGACCTCGATCGCGCGGCGCTGGTACGACGTCGAGAACGTCGACATGATCACAGAGCTGACGACCTCCTCCGTCGCGCTCGCGATCCACGAGCTCTCCAAGGAAAAGAAGAAGATCGACATCGTGGTGGGCGCCGCGACCTCGCGCCTCACCGGCGATGCCTGCCAGCCCTATGGCTTCCACTGGGCCTATGACACCCGCGCGCTCGGCGTCGGCACCGGCGGCGCGCTCACCAAGGCCGGCGGCGACACCTGGTTCTTCCTCACTGCCGACTACGCCTTCGGCTATGCGCTGGAAAAGGACACCAGCGAGATCGTCACCGCCAACGGCGGCAAAGTGGTGGGCTCGGTCCGTGTTCCCCTCAACTCCTCGGACTTCTCCTCCTTCCTGCTCCAGGCGCAGAGCTCGAAGGCCAAGATCGTCGGCCTTGCCAATGCCGGCCTCGACACCACCAACTCGATCAAGCAGGCGTCCGAGTTCGGCATCGTCTCCGGCGGCCAGAAGCTCGCAGGCCTCTTGATGACGCTCGCCGAGGTGAATGGCCTGGGTCTGCAGGCTGCTCAAGGCCTCGTGCTGACCGAGGGCTATTACTGGGATCTCAATGACCGCACCCGCAATCTCGGCGAACGCTTCCTGAAGCGGACCGGGCGGATGCCGAGCATGATCCATGCCGGCACCTATTCGGCGACGCTGAGCTATCTGAAGGCGGTCAAGGCGGCCGGCACCAAGGATCCGGATGCCGTCGCAAAGAAGCTGAAGGAGCTTCCTGTCAACGACGACTTCGCGCAGGGCGGCAAGGTCTTGGAGAACGGCCGCATGGTCCACGACATGTATCTGTTCGAGGTCAAAAAGCCCTCGGAATCGAAGAAGCCCTGGGACTATTACAAGCTGCTCGCCACCGTCCCCGGCGACAAGGCGTTCTTCACCGCCAAGGAAAGCGGCTGCCCGCTGACAAAGTAACGGTTGCCTCGATCAAGCGAAATGCCGCGCTGATGCGCGGCATTTCTGCGTTTCAGGGATGGAGCGCGCGCCACACCACGGCGCCGGTTGCGCCGAACCAGAGGACAATGCAGGCAAACGCCTGGATCGCAAAACCCGGGCTGCGCTTTGCGACGGCCTCGCGATAGCCGATGAAATACACGATGCGGCCGATGATCCAGACGAGGCCCACCGCTGCCGCGGCGGCGTCGCTGATGTAGATCGCGAACAGCCACAGCGACGGCAGGAAGATCGGCATCCATTCCAGCGTATTCATCTGGATGCGGAATATGCGTTCGAAGTCCGCATTGCCCGATATCGCCGGCAGCTTCACGCCGTAGCGAGCGCGCGCACGTGCGACCTGCGTCGAGGTGAAGAAATAGAATGCCACGGCAAGGCAGGTGACGATCGCCGTATTATGGTACATCGCAGCGTTCCCCATTGCTGTTGTCAGTATCCCGTCATCTCCAGATAGCCGATTCCCGTGTGGCTGCCTGCAAAGCTTATCGGCCCCTCCCAATAGGAGAAGCCGGTTCCCATCCAGCTTCGCGGGTTGAGCGGCGTGGTCTCGATGGCAAGACCACGGGCGGGAAGGTTCACACGCCACGACGTCGGTATCTTGCGGCCGCCGATGTCGGTCGTCGCCAGCGGCGTGAGGCTGTTGCCGGCGTCCTTGATCTCGGCGGAGCGACCATCAGGCGTAATCCAGTTGCCGAGCAGGTTGGCGCGGCCATCCTTCTGGCGCAGCCGGTACAGCATCAGCTTTTCGTCGCCCGGCAGATGCAACGAGAACCAGTCCCAGCCGGTCTGGTCGGCATCGAGCGGCTGGCTGCTCCATTCGCGGTCCATCCAGGCCTGGCCGGAGACATCGACCGGCTTGTCGTCGATGGTGAGCGTGCCGCGCGCGCGGTAGAACGGCTGGCTGTAATAATACGACGACTGCCCGCGCTCCGACTTGCGGCTGTAGCCGCCGTCGCCTTGCAGCACTACTGAGCGATCAGCTTCGAGCGTGAGCGCATAGCTGAAGTCTGTGCCGGACGCTTTCAACGTCAAGGGCGCAAGCGTGCGATCATCAGTGCGCTCGGACCCTTTCATCTCCCAATCGTCGATCCAGGCCGCAAACGGTTTCGCCGTGACGCCAGCCTGGCCGATCCCGCCGCGTGAAAACGTTTCGTTGAAGCGATGCGTATCCGCGCGCGTCACCGCCGCATGTCCCATCCACACCTGCTGATTGGCCCAGCCCTCGCCTTGCAGGCCCGGCTGCGTCGCCTGGCGGAACAGTGTCCATTGCAGGCCGCAAGCTGCGCCACTGCTGTCGACTAGGTTCGCCGTGAGATACCACCACTCGATGCGAAACTCCGGATGCGGTCCGTGATCGGCGGGGAAGGTGAATATTTTTCCCGGCACCACCTTCGCGAAGCCGTCGGCGGTCTCGCCGAGCCCGGCATAGCCTTGCGCACCGGCGCGGTCTGCGAGAGCGAGCGCGGCGATGCCAGCGGCGAAAGCGCGCCGCGATATCCTCTCAGCGCTCATTGGCAAACACCTTGACGAGGTTCGCCGGCTGCATCCGCGCCAGCCGCGCGACCGGCAGCAGCGCGGCAAGCAGCGAGGCGAACAGCGCCACCGCGACCAGCTCGGCCAGTTGCAGCGGAAATACGTGGAATGGCAGCCGCCAGCCGAACGCCTTCACATTGACGATCGCGATCAGGCACCACGCGACCGCGAGCCCGAGCGGCACCGCCAATAGCGACGTGAACAGCGCAACCGAAAGCGTCTTGGCCAATTCGATCGCCGCAAGGCGCGGCCGCGTGATGCCGATCGCCCAGAGTGGCGCGAGCTGTGGCAGGCGCGAATTCGCTAGTGTCAGAAGGCTGGTCAGCAGCGCGATGCCGGCGACGCCGAGCGTGAAGGCATTCAAGGCGGAAGTGACCGCAAATGTGCGGTTGAAGATGCGGATCGACTCCGCCTTCACCGTCGCCTGGTCGGCAACGCTGCGGTCGTCGAGCGCGAACTGCTTATGCAGCGCCGCGATCAGGCCGGGGATATTCTCCCTTGCGACGATGAGGCCGATCCGCGTCCGCGGCGTTTGCGGGAAGTGCCGGATCAGCGCCGCGACATTGACGGCGAGCTGGCCCCTGGGGTTGCCGTAGTCGGCATAGATGCCGACGATGTCGAGCTCCCAGGTCCCGCCCGGTGCCGGCACTTCAATGACATCGCCGACACGGACATTGAGGCGGCGGCTCAACTGCTCGCTGATGAAGGCGGCATTGCCGGGCACGAGCTGCGTCCAGGCGCGTGGCGCGGTCTCCAGCAGCGGCCAGCGCTCGCGATAGAGCGCGTGGTCGGGCAGGCCGAGCAACTCCACCGGCTGTCCCTCGACTTGCGCCTCGGCGCGCCCGCCCGAGAGGATCGCCTGGACGTCGCTACGCTCCTTCAGCCAGTTGCGGATCGCAACGCCTTGCGCATTGTCGGAAGCGCTGATGTAGACGTCGGCCGCGAGCCGCCCGTCGAGCCAGCCGATGAAGGTGCGGCTGAAGGTTTCCACCATGGTGGAGACGCCGACATTGACGGCGAGGGCGAGCAGCAGCGCCATCAGCGCCAGCGATAGCCCGGAGAGCTGTTGCCGGCTGTCGGCCCAGAACCACTGCGCGAGCGGCTTGCGCGCGGCGCGCTGGCCCATGAGCAGGAGGATGTCGAGCAGCGCCGGCAGGATCAGCGCCGCGCCCAGCATCAGCGCCGCGAGCACGCCGAAGCCCGCGACCAGCGACACGCCGTAGCGGAGCAGCAGCAGCGCGACCGCGAACACGGCGCAGGCGGCAAGACTTTGCAGGATCAGCCATCGGCGCTGCCTCTGTTGCCAGGCGCGCGGCTGCGCTGTCGCCAGCACGGGCATCCTGATCGCCTTGATCAGGCTGGTCGCGGCCGCGACGATCGCACCGGCGATGCTGATGCCGATGCCGGCGAGCCACCATTCCGGTCGCAGCGAAAGCTGCCCCGGAATCTGCGCGCCATAGAGCCCGCGCAGCGACGCTGCCACGTCGGGCAACAGCGCTGCCGCGATGAAATAGCCGCAGGCGAGCCCGATCAGCCCGGCGATGAGTGCCAGCGCCACCAGCTCGATCACGAGCACCGTGTTGACCAGCCGCGCCGACGCGCCGCAGGCCCGCAGCGTGCGCAGCATCGGCAGCCGCTGCTCGAAGGCGAGGCCGACGGCCGAGTTGACGATGAAGAGGCCGACGAAGAACGACAGCAGGCCGAAAGCGGTGAGATTGAGATGGAAGCTGTCGGTGAGACGCTCCAGCTCCGTCTCCGCATTCGGCTCGACCCGCTGCAGCTGGTCGCCGACGATGCTGGCCAGTGGTGCGGGTTTGCCCCTCGGCTTGCCTATCAGGAGCCGCGACACCTGATCCGGCTTGTTCAGCAGCCGCTGCGCCACGCCGATGTCGACCACGAGCACGCCGGGCACGAGCTGCGGCAGCACGTGCAGCGGCGGCAGCTTCGCGCCGCTGCTGATCGGCAGTGCTGCGCCCTCTTGCTCCTGCAGATCGGCCAGCGTCTCCCGCGCCACCAGCGTCTGGCCCGGCGGCGCAACGAAGCTGCTTAAGTCCGAGGCGCCAAGGCGCGGCGCATTGCCGACATCGGCCGGCAGCGTGATCGGCTCAATCCCGAGCAGCCGCACCGAGTGTCCGTTGAGTTGAATGCGGCCTTCCAGAGCCGGCGAGACCGGCCAGCCCGCGCGCCTCAGCCTGACGAACAGCTCCTGCGGAAAGGTCGCGGTATCAGGCGCGACCAGCATTGCCGTGCGCGCGCCGCCGAACGTCGCCGCGGCGCGGTCATAGGCGTTGCGGGCCTGCTGGTTGATCGCCTGTACGCCGCTCCACAGCGCGGTCGCCGCGATCAGCCCGATCAGGAGCGTTGCGAACTGCATCTTGTGCCGCCGCCAATGGCTCAAGAGTACCGCGAGGACCCACAGCGCGCGCCTCATGCGATCCGCCCCGCATGCAAGGTGAGGTGGCGGTCGAGCGTGCCGGCCAGATGCAGGCTGTGCGTCACCATCAGGAAGCCGCAGCCGGTGCGCGCGACGAGATCACGCGTCAGCGCCAGCACGTCGTCAGCGGTGGCCTCATCCAGATTGCCGGTCGGTTCGTCCGCAAGCAGCAACGAGGGCTTTGTCGCCAGCGCCCGGCCGATCGCGACGCGCTGCTGCTGCCCCCCTGACAATTGCTCGGGATAGCGCTTGAGCAGGCTGCCGAGACCGAGCCGCTCGGTCAGCTCCCTGGACCAGGCGGGGTCATGCCGGCCGGCGATTCGCGCCTGGAAGGCGAGATTGTCAGCGACCGACAGGCTCGGGATCAGGTTGAACTGCTGAAAAACTAGGCCGATCCGGTCGCGCCGCAAGCCGGCGCGCCCCGCATCCGAGAGCTCGGTGACCTCGGTGTCCTCCAAGAGGATTGTGCCGCTGTCGGCGGCGTCGAGCCCTGCGATCAGGTGCAGCAGCGTGCTCTTGCCGCTGCCGGATTCGCCGGTCAACGCGACGCGCTCGCCGGCTTTGAGGTCGAGATCGACGCCGCGCAGCACATGGACCGGTTCGCCGGCCGAGGAGAAGGTTTTCGAGAGGTTTCGGATACTCAGCACGATCGATGGCGCCGGACGGAATTAACTCAATGCTGCGTAGCACACTTGCAGTGGAAATGCCGGGGTTGCGTTGGCCTCGAACCCGTTGTTAGCTCTCAAAACGGCCAAATCAAAAAGTGCCAAAAAGGACATGTGGGGAGAATAATGAGCGCTCAGGGAACGCCCAATGCGGCGGGCAGGACGGCAGGGGTGTCCAAGGCAATAACGAAGGAAACGCCAAAGGGCGCCTGGACAGTCACTTTTCTCCTTTTTCTCTTCATGGTCGTGAACTTCGCCGACAAGATCGTCGTCGGTCTCGCCGGTGTGCCGATCATGACAGATATGAAGCTCGACGCCGAGCAATTCGGCCTGCTCGGCTCCTCGTTCTTCTTCCTGTTCTCGATCTCGGCCATCGTGGTCGGTTTCATCGTCAACAAGGTGCCGACGCGCTGGGTGCTGCTGACGCTGGCGGTGATCTGGGCGCTGGCGCAGTTTCCGATGGTCGGCACCGTCTCTTTCACCACGCTCTTGATCTGCCGCATCGTGCTGGGCGCAGGCGAAGGGCCGGCCTTCTCGGTCGCCGCGCACGCCATCTACAAATGGTTTCCCGACGAGAAGCGCACGTTGCCGACCGCGATCCTGTCGCAGGGTTCGGCCTTCGGCGTCATCCTCGCCGTGCCCGCGCTGAACTGGGTGATCGTCAACCACTCCTGGCATTACGCCTTCGGCGCGCTCGGCGTCGTCGGGCTGATCTGGGTCTGTGCCTGGCTCGCGCTCGGCAAGGAAGGCCCGCTGGAGGACACGCAGGTCCTCGCCGTCACCGAGCCGAAAATCCCGTACGTGCAGCTTCTGACCTCACGGACCTTCGTCGGCTGCGTGATCGCGACCTTCGGCGCCTATTGGGCGTTGTCGCTGGGGCTCACCTGGTTCACGCCCTTCATCATCAAGGGTCTTGGTTTCTCGCAGAGCCAGGCCGGCTTCATCTCGATCCTGCCCTGGGTGTTCGGCGCCACCATCGTCCTCCTCACAGGGTGGATCTCGCAGGTGATGATGGCGCGCGGTTACAGCACGCGCGTTTCGCGCGGCGTGCTCGGCTCGGTACCGCTGGTCATCGGTGGCCTGTTCCTGGCGACGATGCCGCACGTTCAGGGCGCAGGCCTCCAGCTCGCACTGCTCGTCATCGGCTCCGGCCTGTGCGGTGCGATCTACGTCGTCTGCCCGCCGATGCTCGGCGAGTTTACCCCGGCGTCGCAGCGCGGCGCGGTCATCGCGATCTACGGCGCGCTCAACACGCTCTCCGGCATCATTGCGCCGAGCGTGATGGGCACCGTGATCCAGCGCGCCGGAAGCATGCTGGACGGCTACATGACCGGCTTCACCATCAACGCGGTGGTCATGGTTGCCTCCGGTGTCATCGGTCTGCTCCTGCTCTGGCCGAACACGGAAAAAGCCAGGCTGACCCGTGGTGCCGCCCCGCAGGCCGCGGCACTGGAGAGCGCGGTCTCGCCGACGTAAGGGGCGGCGCTGCCGGCCCCAATCACAACTGTCGTCCCGGACAAGCGCAGCGAAGCTGAGCGCCGATCCGGGACCCCCCGCGCGAGCGCTTGCGCTCGTCGCGATAGCCACAGGAAGTGGTTTAGCGAAGATTCGGAGTTACCCTTCGCACCACAACTTCTCCCTGGGGTTATGGGTCCCCGCGTGCGCGGGACGACACCGAGGTCTGTGAGGCGCATTCGCGCCTCAAGTACAGCTAGGCCTACTGCACCATCCCCTGCGCACCACGAATCAGCTTGCCCGGCCGGCGTCCCGTCGCCTCACCCTGCCGCCGCGTCACCACGCCCGACACGATGGTCGCTTCATAGCCGTCGACATCCTGCAACAGCCGTCGCCCGCCGACCGGCAAATCGTAGTGCACCTTCGGCGGATGCAGGTGCAGCCGGTCGTAGTCGATCACGTTGACGTCGGCCTTGTAGCCGGGCGCAATCAGGCCGCGATCGGTGAGGCCGACCGACAGTGCCGTCTTGCGTGACTGTGCCGCGACCACGAACGGAATCGTGAGCTTCTCGCCGCGCTTGCGGTCGCGTGTCCAGTGCGTCAGCAGATAGGTCGGGAAGCTGGCATCGCAGATGATGCCGCAATGCGCGCCGCCGTCGGAAAGGCCGGGCACCGATTGCGGATCGATCAGCATCTCGCGCGTCGCATCGAGATTGCCGTCAGAATAGTTGAGGAACGGCACGTACAGCATGCCGCGGCCCTCGTCCGAGAGCATCGCTTCATATGCGAGCTCCTCCGGCTGCCGGCCCTGCTTGCGCGCCTGCGGTCCGAGCGCGTTCTCCGGCGGCTGCTCGTAATCCGGGGGATCGCCGAGCAGGAACATCTTGTCGTAGTTGGGCCGGAAGAACAGCGGATCGTCGGTCGCGGTCGCCGTCTCGGTTAGAATCGCCTTGCGCACCTCCGGCTGATGCAGCCGCGCCAGCCGCTCCTTCAGCGGCAGATGCGCGATCGCCTTGTAGCTTGGATGAGTCTGGAACGGATTGCGCGACAGCTCTAGCCCGAGCAGCAGGCCGACGGGACGCGCGGCGATCTGCGCGGTGATTGAGAGGCCGCGCCGGGCTGCCGCATTGATCTCGTCCAGCGTCTGGCGCCAGCGTTGCGGTGACTTATCGTTCTGGGTGATCGAGAACGAGATCGGGCATTTCGTGGTATCCGCCACCCGCAGCATCATCGGCAGGTCTTCGTGGATGGTGGAGAGATCGAGCACGAATTGCAGCACGCTGCGGCCCTCGCGGTGCATCGCGCCGGCAATCGCGGTGAGCTCGTCCTCGCCCGCCTTCAGCGTCGGCGTGAAATCGCCGGTCGAGGTGCGGTGGTTGAGCGTGCGTGAGGTCGAGAAGCCGAGCGCGCCCGACCGCACCGCCTCGCCCGCGAGCTTCGCCATCGCCGCATTGTCCTCGGCGGTCGAGGGATCGCGGCGCGCGCCGCGCTCGCCCATGACATAGACGCGCAGCGCAGCATGCGGCAGCTGCGCGCCGACATCGATGTCGAAGTCGCGCTTGGAAAGCCAGTTCATGTAGTCCGGAAAGCTCTCCCACGCCCAGGGGATTCCGGCGCTGAGCACGGGCTCGGGAATATCCTCGACGCCCTCCATGAGCTGGATCAGGCGCGTGTGGTCGGAGGGCTTGCACGGCGCAAAGCCGACGCCGCAATTGCCCATGATCGCGGTGGTGACACCGTTCTGCGACGACGGCGTGATGTCCTGGCTCCAGGTGACCTGGCCGTCGTAATGGGTGTGGACGTCGACGAAACCCGGCGTCACCAGCTTGCCTCGGGCGTCGATCTCCTCGCGGCCCTTGGCCGAGACCTTTCCGACCTCGCTGATCTTGCCGCCGGTGATGGCGACGTCAGCCTCGAACAGCTCGCCGCCGTGGCCATCCGCAACGGTGCCGCCGCGGATCACGAGATCAGGGGTGCTCATGGTGTTCCTTCCCGTTTTGTTGTTGTTAGGCGTTTTCTATCCGTCGTCCCGGACAAGCGCAGCGCAGATCCGGGACCCCCGCGCGAGCGCTTGCGCTCGTCGCGATAACCACAGGGCGATATTTGGCGAAGGCTCGTAGTTACCAGTCTCGCGCTACGACTACTCCCTGGGGTTATGGGTCCCTGCGTTCGCAGGGACGACGATTGAATTTGAGGCTACGGCTTGTCTTGCGGCTTCCGCTCCGTGAACGGCGACAGCACCACTGTCGCGACCATGAAGATCACGGAAGCGCCGAACACCCAGTGCGGCGCGTTCTGGTCCATGATCCAGCCGAACAGCAGCGGGCTGACGATGCCGCCGAGATTGAAGCCGGTGGAGACGATGCCGAAGGCACGCCCCGCCGCGCCGGGAGGCGCCGCATTGCGCACCAGCATGTCCCGCGAGGGCGCGATCACGCCGGAGAGGAAACCTGCGGCCGTCATCGTGGCGGTCAAGGCCCAGCCCGGCAGCGTGACCAGTGCGATCAGGAGCACGATCGCCGCATTGGCGGCAAAGCACGCCGCGGCGACATAGCCGTGGCGCACGGTGTAGTCGGCGAGGAAGCCGCCCGCGAGCACGCCCGCAGCGCTGGCGCCGAGGAACGCCGTCAGCGCAACATTGGCGGCCGAATAGGATGCGCCATACCCGCTCATCAATGCGACCACGCCGAAATTGTTGATGCCGGCGACCGACAGGCTGAGCAGCGTGAAGAGGACCGTCAGCATGATCAGCGCCGGCGTGATGACAGCCTGCTTTGGCGCATTCGCCGCGCCCGGCTTTTTCTTGTGCGCGCCGGCATCAGGAATGTTCATGACGACCAGCAGAAGCGCTACCAGCACGCCGATCGCGCCCGACGCGATCAGCGCACCCGTGCCGCCGGAGACAGTGACCAGCGCGGCCACGATCGCCGGTGCCACCGCGCCGCCGAGATAACCGGCAAAGGTGTGGATCGAGAAAGCGCGGCCCATCCGCGCCTCGTCCATGTGCTCGGCCAGGATCGCGTAGTCGGCGGGGTGATAGACGCTGTTGGCGAGCCCGAGCAGCACGGCGCAGGCGATCAGCGAGGCGTAGCTGAGGTGCAGGCCGAGCAGGATCAGCGCAAAGCCGCCGAGGGCAAGCCCGATCAGCAGAATCTTCCGCGCGCCAAGATGGTCGACGAGATAGCCGGTGGGCGCCTGCGTCAGCCCGGACACCACCGCAAACACGGTAAGCGCGAAGCCGAGTTCGATATAGCCGACGCCGAGCTTTTCCTTCAGGAACGGGAACAGCATCGGCAGGACCAGCAGGTGGAAATGGCTGACCCAATGCGCGATCGAGATTCCCGTCAGCGTGCGTAGCGCGCTGTCCGCCTTGCCTTGCTGCTGTGCGGCGAGAACATCGGCCATTGCAGTTCCGTTTCAGTCCTTGAGCGAGCGCAAACTATCGGGAAGGGCGGTTATTTGTCCATGAACACAGGCGCATGGCAGGTAGCAGAGGTCGCTCGTTGCGATCTCGATGATGCAGCGTGAGGCAAGCTCCCCCGCTCACAACGGCTCGTCGTCGTTGCCGTAGCCGTCCCGCTTCGGCGTCGCGATGTCGCCGTCCTCGTAATCGTCGTCGTCGATGGCGTGCGGTGGTGGCGGCTTCTTCGCCTTGTCGTCCACCGTCTTATTGCCCGCAATTTTGGGCGGCTTGCTCGGCTTGCCGGTCTTGGCCATGGTCGGTCCCGGATGGTGATGCGTCATCCGCTTCTACCCGAAAAATATGTGCGGTTCCTGACTTATCTCAAGCCTTGCTTGCCAAGCTTTGGTTCTCGAGAGTTGGACAGGCCCCTCAGCCGTGCACGACCGGCCCGCCCGCCTTCTTCCAGGCATCGATGCCGCCGGCGATATGGGCGGTGTTGGTGAGGCCGGCTTCCTTGGCAGCGGCGACAGCCATCGCCGAGCGCTCGCCGAAGGCGCAGAAGAACACGACGCGGCGGCCAGTGGCGGCCACGACCTCGCGCAGCATGCCGCCGGGCTTCAGGCTCTCCTCGACGCTCGGGTAGGGCGTGTGCAGTGCGCCTTCGAGCATGCCGTGCTTCATCCGCTCGTTGGTCTCGCGTAAATCGACCAGGAGGATGTCGGGCCGGCCGAGCGAGCGGATCGCCTCGACCGCGCTGAGTGCGCGGCCCTCTTTCTCCAGCTCTTCCTGATGCAAGCCGACCCGCATATTGGCGGGCACTGCCACGTCCATCATCTTCGGGTTCGGCAGCTTCAGATTGGCCATCAGCTCGATATATTCGTCGACGGAGCGGACCTGGAGCCGCGGATTGTAGCGCTTCTCCTCGCCGATGGTGGAGACGGTGTCGCCCTTGTAGTCGTGCGCCGGGAACACCATCGTCTCGTCCGGCAGCTTGAGCAGGCGGTTGAAGATCGAGTCGTACTGCGCGCGCGATGAGCCGTTCTGGAAATCGGTGCGGCCAGTGCCGCGGATCAGCAACGTGTCGCCGGTGAAGACGCGATCGCCCATCAGATAGGAATAGGAATCGTCGGTGTGGCCCGGCGTGTACATCACGTCGAGCGACAGGCCTTCGATCGTCACCTTGTCACCGTCGGCGACCCGCATCGCCACCACGTCGGCCTTGGTCTGGTCGCCCATGACGGTCATGCAATGGGTGCGGTCGCGCAGCTCGCCGAGCCCGGTGACGTGGTCGGCATGCAAATGGGTGTCGACCGCCTTGACCAGCTTGAGGTCGAGCTCGCGCAGCAACTGGCAATAGCGATCGACCTTCTCGAGCACGGGATCGAGGATCAGCGCCTCGCCGCCGGCGCGGCTCGCCAGGAGATAGCTGTAGGTGCCCGAAACGCTGTCGAACAATTGGCGAAAGATCATGGCAGACCCCGGCGTCAGATGATCGCAAATCATACTACGGGGGTGCCACAAAAGAGAAGCAAATCACTGCGTCGAGAGGTAAATTTAGAAGATTATTGTTGCGACTGAGATGGCGGAAGCGACGGATCTCTGCGCTGTCATTCCGGGGCGATGCAAAGCATCGAGAAAACCATTTGGCCGCAGACCTCGTGGAGGGATGGATTCCGGGTTCGCCTCTGCGAGGCGCCCCGGAATGACGGCGTGGGTTCAAGGCCTCACCACCGTGTACCCATTCTCCGCCAAAAACAGGATTTGCCCGACCCCGACCTGCACCGGTGTCGCGGACGGGATGAAGTCCGGCCGCTTGCCCGTCTCCCGCTCGATCGTGTCGAGGGTGTTGAGGCAGATGTCGAAGCGCACGCCCTGCGCGATCAGGCTTTCGACCTGCTTGCGACGCTCGCTACCGGCAAGCAGCAGGTCGATGCCGGGGCCGAATGCCACGACCTCAATCGCGACCTTGTCCGGGTCGTAGAACTTCAGCAGATTGTTGGCGACGCTGAGCACCAGCGCCTGCTTCCTTGCATCGCCGTCGGAAAGCTGGAGCACGATCTTGTGCTCGGCGAACGGCTTGTCCTGCAGCGGCACCTGCTGCGCCCAAGCCTTCTCGCTCAAGACCAGCGGCATCGCCGTCCACACGAGCAGCGCCAGCAGCATCGCGCCAAATGTCCGCGCCCGCGTCATCCCTGTCCTGCAATGCCTGGATTGCCGTCGACGCCTTTCAGCGTCACACCGGAGCCGAACCGCTCCGGCGCCAGCCGGCCTGAGCGCAGATATTTGCCGACGACATCCCACACCGGCGCGCCTTGCTGGCCGTTGACCGAGGCCCAGCCCGCGACCTTGTAATGGCGGTTCGCGCTCAGCGCCTTGCCGCTATTGAGCTTGAGCTCCGAGATCCGGCTGCCAATCGCGGCCGTCGGCGTGCAGGTGTAGCTGAGGCCGCCGGCGCGCACCATGTCGCCGCCCTGCTGGTAATAGGGATCGGCGTTGAAGAGATTGTCGCAGATGTCTTCCAGCACGTCCTTGATCTGGCTGCCGGTCATCTCCTGGACATAGGTCTCGGGATAGGTGATCGCGGTTTGCGCGAGCACGTCCTCCATGGTCAGCGCCTGGCCGGACAGCGCGGTGACACCCCAGCGGAAGCCCGGCGACAGCGCGACCTCGGTATCGAGCTCGCTGCGCAGTGCGGCGCAGATCAACTCGTCGACGGGGCCGGAGAAATTGTCGCGGCGATACAGCAGACGGTCGGCCGCTACGATCTTCTCCGACCAGTCGGTCACGTGCGGTGCGCGCAACCGGCCGATCAGCTCGGCCATGGCGGGGTCGGGCTTCAGCAGCTCGGAATAGACCGGCAACAGGCGGTACCTGATATCGCTGACCTTGCCCTTGTCGAGCGCGAGATCGAGCACGCCTAAGAATTTTCCGTTGGATCCGGCATTGGTGACGAGCGTCGTGCCGCTCGCGTTCTTCACCGCGACAGGCTGCGGGATCGCATCATGGGTGTGGCCGCCGAGGATGACGTCGATCCCGGAGACGCGGCTTGCGAGCTTCAGGTCGACGTCCATGCCGTTGTGCGACAGCAGGATGACGGCATCGACCTTGTCGGTGTGGCGCAGGCCGTCCACATGCTTCTGGAGTTCTTCCTCGCGGATGCCGAAGGTCCAGTCCGGCGTGAAGCGCTTGGGATGTGCGATCGGCACGTAAGGGAAGGCCTGGCCGATGATCGCGACGCGATGACCGCCAAGCTCCTTGATCATCGACGGCTTGAACACGCGCCCGGTGGCCTTGTCGAAGGCGGGTGCGTCGTTGAACGCGGCTTCCTCGGTCAGGAAGACGTTCTGCGCCAGGAACTCGCCCTTGAAGCGATCGAGGTTGTCGCGCAGCGCCTGCTCGCCATAGGTGAATTCCCAATGGCCGGTCATCGCCTCGATGCCGAGCAGGTTGGCGGCCTCGACCATGTCGCGGCCCTGCATGATGTTGGCGAGCCCCGTGCCCTGCCAGAGATCGCCGCCGTCGACGAGCATGCAATGCTTTTCGCCGGCATCGCTGCGCAAGCGATCGACCAGCGTTTTCAGATGGGCGAAACCGCCGAGCTTGCCGAAGCGCGCTGCGGACTTCTCGAACTCGAAGCAGGTGAAAGCATAGGCATCCGCGCTGTCGGGCCGGATGCCGAAATGGTCGAGAAAGGCGCGGCCGACCAGATGTGGCGGCCGTCCCGCCATCTCGCCGATGCCGATGTTGACGCTGGGCTCGCGGAAATAGACCGGATTGAGCTGCGCATGCGTGTCGGTGATGTGCAGGATCCGCGCATTGCCGAACCGTTCGATGTCGTAAATGCTCGCGGCTTCAGCGCCGCGCGCAAGCCTGGGCAGGCCGAGCGATGCGGCAGCAGCGGCTGTGCTCTTCAGGAAATCGCGGCGGCGGATCGCCATCACAGATTCTCCGCGCCTATTCTCGACAGTTCGACGGTTCCACTGCGCTCTACTTTAGCGGATTTCCATCGCCTTCCAGGCTTCTTTTTCAGACGTCGCCTGGAAGATAGAGGCCTTCGCCAGCGCCTCGGCCTCCTTGGCTGCGGCCACGGCGCGGTCGAAATCGCCGCCGTCGGCGGCCTTCTTAGCCGCCGCCAGCGTCGAGACGGTCGTGGTCCACTGGTTGCGCATGCCGGCCGCCTCCTTGGAAGCGGCCTCGGCGGCGGCATAGGCCGCCTTGTAGTCCGCTTCGGTTGCCGCGCGCGCCGCTGGCGCGAGGCTCAATGCAAGCAGCATGGCGAGAGGAAGTGACCGCTTCATGGCCGCGCTCCCGGTCCGGAGATCGGCAGGCCATTGGCGACATAGGAGAGGAAGTATTCGACGTCGCGATATTCGTCGGACTGCGGCTCCAGCGGAACCGCGCGGGTCTGGCTGTTGCAGGTGACGAAGCGGCGGCTGGTCGTGCCCATGCCGCTCCATTCGGAGCGGTAGATCGGCATCGCGTTCAAGATGCCGAGCGCCGGCGCCAGGATCTCCGCGCGGATCCGCTCGCCCGGGCTTTGCACATGGCAGCTCGCGCAGGAGAAATTCATCTGGCCGCGCCGCGTGTAGAAATAGCGTTTGCCGTTCTCGAACGCTGCGAGCGCACGGGGATCATCGGGAATCTTGACGTCCATCGGCTTGCCGCGCGAGGTGAAGGCCATATAGGCGGTCAGCGAGGCCATCTCGTCCTTGACGTAGGAGTAGGGGGCCTCGCCATTGGCCTCGCGGCAGCGGTTGAGCGCGAGCTCCAGCGTGACGACCTTGCCTTCCTTCTCGTCGAAATAGGGATAGTTCTGGCGAATGCCGATGCCGCCGTTCGGGAAACAGTCGGCGTAGGTCTTGCCGTTCTTGAACGGGGTCGCGAACATTTCCTTGCCGGAGTCGAGCGCGAACTCGTAAGGCGGGAATTCCTCCTTCTCCTGCCACTGCCGCTTCATGTCCTCGTTCATCGAATAAGGACCATTGACGAAATCCTCGTGCTTCACGTTCGGAAATTTCTGGAAGAAGAAATTCTGGAACGCCTTGGCGTCGGCAACAGGATCGACCTTGTCGGCGGCTACCACGTGCGGCGAGGTGAGGACGAGCGCGACAAGTGCGCCACACACCGAGGACAGCAGAACGGCAGATCGGGTCTTCATCACGCAATCTTCGCGGTGGTCGTGTCCGACACACCCTTGTTGTCGGTCCAGGAGATCTTGAGATCGTCGCCCTTCTTGGCCCCCTTGAAGCTGAACTTGACGTAGGGGTCCTTCGAGACCGCGGGGCCCCAATCGGCGACGAAGACGTCCTTGCCGTTATATTCGAACTTCAGCTCCTGGATGAAGTGAGCTGGGATCAGCTCGCCCTTGGGATCTTTGACAAAGCCGGAATCCATGGGGTGTTGGATCAGCGCCTGCACCTCGGTGATGTCGCCGTTGGCGGTGGCGCGTACGCGAATTGTGGATGCCATCTTGATCTCCTTCGCCAGAGCATGATCCGGAAAAGTGTGTAGCGGTTTTCC
>NZ_LGHL01000147.1 GCF_001908205.1 Bradyrhizobium sp. NAS80.1 | reverse complement strand
CGCGCGGAAGTTTCGAAGAATTCTATCAGCGGACGCGTGAGGACTGGGCGAGGGGCGACATCGCCCCGCGCTAGGTCAGAGGATGATCCGAAAAAGTGTGAAGCGGTTTTCCGACAAGATCATGCTCAAACAAGGTCAATTGCAAACGATCCGCTTGACGGCGTGCTTGGTCACAAAGCCATAACCGCAGGTGTCGCAGGTCCAGAGATAGCTGATCATGTGGTCCGAGACGTACGCGGATGCTTCGGCCGCGACCATGGAGTCGGCGCAGACAGGACAGGTGGGCAACTCGCTGCAACGCGGTTCGGGGCGGTGCGCGACGGTCGACAACACTTCAGCAATTGCTGACATCGTGGTGACCTTCCTGCTTTGAGACCTAAGTCTAACATAAGCAGAATCAGTTGACGAGGTCGCGACACAAGAGCGTTGGCTTTTCTAAACTCTCCGTCATCCCTTCCATCTTTCGGCTATCGCAGCGCAAACATTTCGTGTGCGTTGCGATATTCAGTGCCCCACTTCACGCTAATGTGCGGTGCTCTGCCGGCTGAGACCGGGCTCGAGAACGACCGGAGTCCTGCGATCTGAGCGGAGTTTGAGGAGATCCAGGGTTTCTCGACGAGGGAATGTGTCATCCAACTGACACAAATCGACGCCGTCACAATCCCGGTGACGAAGGCAAGCCATCGCAATGGCCTGTCGCCCAACCAGACGTAACGATGGATCCAGACCATCACGAACGGCGACATCAGGTAGGTCGAATAGCTGATGACGCCGACGAACGCGATCGGGCGCCAGGCCGTCGTCTCACCGAACGCGGCGAACACGATAAAGACGACGGCCGCGCAGACATAGGCCGATCCAATCGAATAGCTGTAGAAGAAGTCCTCCGCGTAGACTCCGCCATAGCACCGATCGTCCAGCGTGATCGCGAAGATCCGCATGGCGACAGCTCACGCAATTTTGCGATACAGCGAATTCAGCGTTTGCCGCATTGTCGCTTGCGTGTCGCCGCAAGCTGCCCGTAACTGCGTGAAGCGCTGCGACAGAAGCGCAAAATTGTCGTCACAGGGAGTTCATCATGGACGCATCGTCCACCGCGGGTGCAGCGCACCAACCCGGCCGCGGCCGGGTCTATGACTCGATCGTCGAGGCTTTTGGCGACACGCCGATCGTGCGTTTGCGCAGGTTGCCGGGCATGCACGGGGTGAACGCGACCATTTTGGCAAAACTCGAGTATTTCAATCCGGCCGCGAGCGTGAAGGATCGTATCGGCGCCGCCATGGTCATCGCCATGGAGAAGGCGGGCATCATCAATCCTGACACCGTGCTGATCGAGCCGACGTCCGGCAACACCGGCATCGCGCTCGCCTTCGTCGCCGCCTCGCGCGGCTACCGGCTCAAGCTGGTGATGCCGGAGTCGATGTCGATCGAGCGGCGCAAGATGCTTGCCTTCCTCGGCGCAGAGCTCGTGCTGACCCCGGCCGCGCAAGGCATGAAGGGCGCGATCGCGACGGCGGAGGAGCTCTTGAAGACGACGCCGAACTCGGTGATGCCGCAGCAGTTCAAGAACCTCGCCAATCCCGAGGTGCACCGCCGCACCACAGCGGAGGAGATCTGGAACGACACCGCCGGCAACATCGATTTCTTCGTCGCCGGCGTCGGTACCGGTGGCACCATCACCGGCGTCGGCCAGGTGCTCAAGCCGCGCAAGGCGTCGCTGCGTGTGGTGGCGGTCGAGCCGGAAGAAAGTCCGGTGCTCTCGGGCGGCCAGCACACGCCGCACAAGATCCAGGGCATCGGCGCTGGTTTCGTGCCCGACATTCTCGACCGCTCGGTGATCGACGAGATCGTGAAGATCAATTCGACGACGGCGATCGAGACCTCGCGCGCGCTGGCGCGGCATGAAGGCATTCCGGGCGGCATTTCCTCAGGCGCTGCGATCGCCGCGGCGCTCCAGATCGGCAAGCGGCCGGAAGCTGCGGGAAAGACCATTCTGGCGGTGGTACCGTCCTTCTCCGAGCGCTATCTTTCGACGGCTCTTTTTGAGGGAATCTAGGACATGGCGGATCAACCGAGGCGGCCACGCACATTGGGCGACGCGCGGACCGAGGCGGAGGCAGCGTTCAAGAAGGTGACTGCCAAGGTCGCCGCGGCGCCGCCGAAGCAGAATGTGGCGCCGGGGATCAGGGAGCAGGTCACGCTGCGCATCGACCAGGACGTGCTGGAGTTCTTCCAGGAGGGCGGCCCAGGCTGGCAGGACCGCATCAACGAGGCGCTCCGCAAGGCGGCGGGGAAGTAACATCTCAACGTGCCCGGCGCCGGCTCATCCTGCGGAGCTTATGTAGCAAGCGTCGTGATGGATGCTCGCCACGCTGCGAGCCAGGCCTCCATGGTTCGAGACGGCGCTTGCGCGCCTCCTCACCATGAGAAGCACCAACGAAAAAGCCCGGCGTGAGCCGGGCTTTTACTTTGAGACTGGTTTCGCGTCTCAGCGGCGGAACATGCCGCCCATCATGCCACCGACGACGCCTCCCACGAAGGCTGCGCCGGCGGCATCGCCGGGGCTGCTGCTGCGGGGAGCCGGTGCTGGTGCCGGTGCGCTGCTTGGGGCGCTGCTGGCACGCCGGGCCGGCTTCGGGCTATCGCCGCTTGCGGTCGGCGTGGTGGTGGCGACGATCTCGGAGAGCAGGGCCTTGTGCTGGAGCTTGTTGAGGTAGCCCGTCGACGGATAGCCGCGGGCAGCCTGCCAGCGCTTGAGAACCGAGCGGGTCTCATCGCTGAACGCGCCGGTCATCTTGGTGTCGAAGCCGAGCCCGGTCAGGCGGCGCTGCACGTCGCGGCGCTGTGCCTTATCGAGGCCGATCTGGTCCTCGGTGAGCTGGGTCGCATCTTCGGTGAAGGTCGCGGGATCAACGCTGCCGTTGAGGTTGCGGGTCGCTGTCGACGGGCCGCTCTTGATCGCGGCAAGTCGCGCCAGCGCAAGCGCCTTGAACTGGCCGTTCGGATAGGCCGACAGATAGGCGTTGAGCTCTTCCGGCTTGTTGGACTCCTTGACCGAGCGCCAGTATTCGAGCTCGACCCCGTCCGAATTGCCGCCGGTCATCGCCTGCACGCTGCCAGCCGCGGTCGGCGCCGCGTTGGCAACCTGCTGCGTCTGCTGGGACGGATTGAGGTAAACGGCGCCGATCAGGTTGGTATGGCCCCAGGGCAGCTGGCCCTTGTGGGTCTCTTCGTTGACCTGGGCGCGAACCGACGTCATGGCCTGCTGAATCTCGACACCGGGCTTGGTGATGTTGTCGATCAGCGCGCGGGTGAACGGGCTGTTGTTGCCTTCCTGGCCGTCGAGCGCGGTCTGGCCCGGGCCGGTGGCGAACGCGATCAGCGTGCCTTCGCCGGACTTCATCTCGGCAAGTCCGCTCTGCACGTTGACGCTGCGGGTCGCGGAGTTCGACTTGATCTTGGCGGCGAACGGATTGTCGCGACAGGCATCGAGGAAGACGAGCTTGACCTTGGCGTCGCCCATGGTTTGCTCGAGCGTCAGGTCGATGTTGATGGCAGCACCGAGCTTGACGTCCATCTCCGACTTGATGTCGGCGTCGACAGGCAGGAGATAGTTGCTGCCGCTGACGGCGATGCCGTGACCGGCGTAATAGAACACTGCGACATCGGAGCCCTGCGCCTTGCGGCCGAAGTCCAGGAGCTTTTCCGTCATCTGGTCGCGGGTGAGATTGGACCCTTCGATCACGTCGAAGCCGACATTGCGCAGCGTCGCCGCCATCGCCCTGGCGTCGATCGGCGGGTTCGGCAATTGCGCGACGTTCTTGTAGGTGCCGTTGCCGACGACGAAAGCAACACGGCGGTCCGCCTTCGCGACGCTGATCGATAGTGCCATGCACATCAGCGAAGCGAGCAGGGTGAGATAGCGCATCTGAAATCCCCAACAGAATCGAATTGCAGGCAGCAACAAATTGGGAACGAACTTACACGACACGCCCGGTTTCGCACTAGCAAAACGACTGTTCGCCCAACCCATCGCTGTGCGGTCGAATGTGCACGATGGAATGCCCCTCCAACGTGATCCAAATCACGCTCGACCACTTTGTTTTGTCGCGCGAGACGGCGCGTGGTTCACTGCGCGCGGGCGGGGACCGGCGACGCCGGCTTCAGATTCAGGAGGTTGCCGAACAGGATCAGCGCCGCGCCGAGCACGGTCCAGGTGTCGAGCCGCTCGGAATAGAGCAGCCAGCCGGCGGTCGCGGTCAGCGGGACCCGCAGGAAGTCCATGGGAACGACGATCGTCGCATCCGCATAGCGCATCGCGCTGGCGAGGCAGTAGTGCGAAAATGTGCCGCAGACGGCGATCACGCCCATCCAGGCCCAGGCATAGGCTGACGGCCAGGTCCAGACGAACAGCGTCGGCACGAAGCCTGCGACAGATTGTACCACCAGCATCCAGAACAGGATCGAGAGCGCGCTTTCGGTGCGGGTCAACGATTTGACCAGCGCCATCGACACGCCAAATCCCATGGCGGCCCCGAGCGCGATGAGTTGGCCGGGATTGATCTCGCCGGTGGCGGGACGGACGATCACGATCACGCCAACGAGCCCTAGCACGATGGCGGCGATCTTCCACGCCGTCATGCGCTCGGACAGGAAGCTAGCCGCCAGGATCGCGGTCCAGATCGGCATGGTGAACTCGATCGCCACCACCTGGCCGATCGGAATCAGCGTCAGCGCGAAGAACCAGCCGAGTTGGGCGACGTAGTGCACGAGATTCCGCCCGATGTGCTGAGGCAGGCGCGAGGTCTTGAGCACCTTGAAGCCGCCGGCGCGGTAGATGATCGGCGAGAGCAGCAAGAACCCTGCCAGCGAACGCACTTCCATAATTTGGAATACATTGAGCTCGCGCGTGGTCTCGCGTCCGGCCACCGCCATGACCAGCATCAGCGCCAGCCAGCCGGCCATCCACAGTGCGGCCATCGTTTTCGACGGTGTCGTGTTCATCGGGGGCGAACGGGGAGAAAGGATCCTGAGGGAGGGCCGGTATCGGCGACATCGCCACCGTTTGCAACGGCCAAATCTGCGGGTGCAGCGATGCACGGCGGCGTGCTAAGGCTTGGGCGAACAACGACAAGAAAAGGGAGAGCTTCGCTCATGCGTATCTTGCAGCCAGCCGAATGGAAAAAACCGCGCGGCTTTTCACACGGCGTTGCGGTGGACGGGCCGGGCCGCTGGGTGGTGCTGGCCGGGCAGACCGGCGGTGACGAGACGGGCAATTACGCGCCCGACATGGCGGCTCAGGTCGCAACCGCGCTGAAGCGGATCATCAAGCTCTTGAGCGAAGCTGGCGCTGGCCCCGAGCATATCGTCCGCGTGACCTGGTATCTGACCAGCCGCAGCGAGTATGAGGCCGCAGGCGCCGGCATCGGCGCGGCCTGGAAAGAGACGCTGGGGCGCAATTTTCCGCCCTCGACGCTGCTCTACATCGGCGGTCTGGTGGACGACCGGGCCAAGGTCGAGATCGAGGTGACGGCGTTCGTACCCGGCGCATAAAAAAGCGACCCGGCGCGGGCGCCGGGTCGATTGTCCCGAGTAAGGTCTGCGTTAGAGCGTTTTCGAGCGAAGTGGATACCGGTTCGCATAAAGAAAACGCGTCAAAACAAGAATCTAGAGCTCCGTTCCGATTCAATCGGAACGGAAATGGCTCTAGCGCGTCATCGTGATGTTGGCGCCGCGGAACTGGCTGTCCGCCCGCATCGTGACGGTCTGCTTGTTGCCGCTCGTCCTCAGCGCGATGTTGGCGTTGAAGCCCGCGGCCGAGACGACGACCTCGAAGTTTCCGCCGCCGCCGCGACCCTGGAGCGAGCCGCTGATGTTGCGGCTGGCCTCGGACCAGTTGCCGGTGATCGAGTTGCCTTCCGCCCTGACGTTGGCGCCGAGGTGGAACTTGTAGGCGTCGCTGGCGCAGGTCAGCGACATCTCCATGGTCGGTCCGATCGGGGCGTATTTGGCCCGGCAGCGGATCCGCTCGGTCGAGCCATCATCGAGGGTGACGACGCCGCCACCGCTCCAGCTGCCGGCCATCGGCGCGAACGGGCCGGACTGGGCCTTGCTCTCAGAGTTGGCGGTCCCCGCCGCAAACAAAACGGCGGCCGCGATCAGCAGCCGCCGGTTTCGGGCGCGAGCCTCAGTTGGTCTATTGGCGCGATGCTTCCCACCGCCCGCTGCACGGTATGCCTGCTGATGCTCCATTCCACTTCCCCGATCCGGCGTTGCCGTTGAGTTGACCGTTGGCATATGCACCATTGATCGAAACTTTCACAAGTCCCTCACGGCCGATGGTGCCGGAAACGTTAGCGCCGGGCGCGGTGATCTTGCCGTCGGCAACCGTCAGCATGGAGCTTGCGGTGGGCTCGCAGGAGCCGGTCTTGGTGACAATGGTGACGTGCCAGTTGCCGTCATAGGGGCTCTGGGCAAAGGCGGGAGCGGCGAGGGTGCCGGCGAAAACTGAAGCGGCACAGAACGCCGCGATGCGACCAAAACGCATGAATTCCGTCCTTGAATGTGTCTGAGATACTGACGCTTATTCGGACGAAATGTGACAGAAATTTGATGCAACGCCAAAGCGCAAATTGTTCCTGTTGAAACAATGGTTTATTTGCATTTTTGATTCCGATTTTCGAAGCAGAATCAACGCCGCTTGACGTTAAGGGTAAACGTTCAGGAGAGACTCGGCGCCAAGGTAGCGAACTGCTCGTCCTGCACCTTGGCGGGCAGCGCCTTGTGGACCCTGGCGTAATCGATCACGTCGGCCAGCAGCTTGAGCCCGAGCGGGGCAAGCGCGCGCTCCCATAGCTCCCGGGCGGTCTCGCCCTTCTTGACGAAGCACCAGTCCTGGGCGGCGATGGCGCCGGCATCCATGCGATCGGCGAGATGGTAGATCGTGCCGCCGGCGACCGGATCGCCTTCCTTGATGGTCCATTCCACGGCGGCCTTGCCGCGGTGACGCGGCAGCAGCGAGGGGTGATAGCCGATCCCGCCCAGTTTGGCGGCCGCCAGCGCGTCCTTGCTGATCCGGGCGTGGCTGTGGGCAGTGATGATCAGATCGGTATCGGGGGCGATCTCCGAGGCCACCACCAGCTTCGGATTGGCCTGGACCACCACCTCGATACCGGCCGCCTTGGCGGTCGCGGCGAGGCGATCCGCACCATCGGCCACCACGACCCGCACGACCGGGACGCCGTGCTCCCGGAGCATGTTCAGGGTGGTGACGCCGAAATGGCGGGAGCCGACAAGGGTGATGCGCATGGGTGTCCGATCTGTCTCGCAACTGCGTCATCCCCCGATAACACGTCCGGACGTCCTGTCACCATCCGTGGGGCATTTGCGACCGTTATCAACAATGCGTAGCGCGTGGGCGGATCGAACCTGGGCTCGCCTCGTGGCGTCCAACACCCCGTCCAAGGCGGGGGAATGCCATGGCGAGATGGTCAAGATTGATGCTGATGAGCGGGATTACATCGGTGGTGCTGATCTATCAGATGATGAGCGCGACCGAGGCCCCCAGCCAAGCGCTCGCCATCCTCCAATATGCGCTGCTGGCCTGTTCACTGATCGGGCTCGTCGGCTCGGTCGTGATGTATGCGCAGGAGCGTTGAAGCGTTGAAGTCCGCGATTGCGCATGCTGGCCCCTACAGGCGTACTACCGCTACAGCGCCTGCCGCAGTCTACCGCGCAAATAATTCTGCGCTACGGACGAGCGTTGCCGCACGGCCACGGTTGCGTAGCAATTGGCTATCTGCCTCTTCCTGTGGTTCATTTGTAACAAAAGGATTGCGTTGTTTGCCGTTAAAATGGAGCACACCGGGGCTGGTGAAATTTCAATCCCGATCCATTTTCGAACCCGGCTTTGGCCGCTGGCATGATCGCCAGCGGCCTTTTCATGCCGCGCATCACGAAATCATCAAACGGTAACGCGTTCTCAACCAGCGTGTCGTATCGACGAATCCGTCGCGGATTTGTATTGCGTACCGCGACACCAAAAATGTCCCGCCGGCGTGGGTGCGCCGCGCGGGCTTTTTTGCCGGGACCGATTTCATGCCTTACGCGATTGAGCAGATCGTCGACGCCTATGTGCGACTGAAGAACCGACGCGGCCTCGACGAGCTGATGATGCACAGGCAGCGGCTCGCGGTCGATCTGAAGAGCAGGTCCGGCTATGATTTCAGCCTGCCGATCGGCCAGATCGACGAGGAGATCGCGATCATCGAGGCGGGCCTCAGCCGGCTGAAGTCCGGCAATTCCACCGTATCAGGTACAAACCGGCCGCTCTGACGCGCTCAGTCGCGCCGGCCGCCGTCGATGACCGTGAACAGCGGCCGCGCCTGGGTCGGCTCGACCAGCAGCTCTTCCACGAGTGCGGTTGCCGCGTCGACATATTTGCGCGTCGGCCTATCGAGCTCACGTTTCGCCTCGTCGTCGAGCGCGACCTTTGCGGCCTCGACCAGCTTGCGCATGCGTGCCGCATGGTCGTCGCCCGCCGTCAGCGTCGCGCGCGCCAGCGAGCGCAGCACGAACAGCTCGCCCTCGAGGCGGAGCAGACGGTCGTTGAGCCTGGTGAGGACGGCGTTGAGGTCGGCCATGGCTGATGTTCGTAGCGGAGGATCCCGTCTGATCTAGCGGCGATCGGTGAAGGGAGTCCAAATGCCATTGGCGCAATTGGGGCGATCTCCGGCGCTCTTCGACGCCGCTGATGCCGTCGATGTGACAGAGCGTGACGTCGCGGATACATCGTCCCGGCATAGTTCCCGCACCATATCGTAGCCCGGGTGGACGACTGGAGCCCGTTCGATGCGGTCTGTCATGGTCTTTTTTCTTCTGATTGCGGCATGCGCCTCGGCTGCCGCAGCGCCGGCGCATCATGCCCGCCCGCGCCATCATGTCGTCGTCCACCCGGCCGAAGACGCGCCCGTGCCGCCCGGCTGGTACAAATTTCCCGGCTATCCGCCGATCCCGCCATCGGAGAACAGGAATCTCGATCCCTCCAATTTCGGCGGCGGCTGATCGGGTCTTCAGGCCGCGGTTCTGGCGATATAGTCGCGTGCGAAGGCGAGATACCAGTCTAGGCAGGCGGGATTGGCCATCGCCTCCTTGTTGATGACCTTCTCGACGGGCTGGCCGAGCAGCAGCTTCTTGATCGGCAGTTCCTGCTTCTTGCCCGAGAGCGTGCGCGGGATCTCGGCGACGGCGAATATCTCGTTCGGCAGGAATCGGCGGGAGAGACCGGCTTCGATCGCCTTGTTGATCTTGGCCTGCATCGGGCCGTCGAACGCCACGCCTTCGCGCAGCACCACGAACAGCGGCATGTAGCTGTCGCGGCCGAGATATTCGAGGTCAACGACGAGGGAGTCGAGCACCTCTGGCAGGGCCTCGATGGCGGAATAGAGTTCGCTCGTGCCCATGCGCAGGCCGTGCCGGTTGATGGTGGCATCGCTGCGGCCATAGATGATGCAGGAGCCGTCCGGATTGACCTTGAGCCAATCGCCGTGCCGCCACACCGGCCCGCGGCCGCTGCCGTCGAAATTGTCTGGATAGGTCTCGAAATAGCTGGAGCGATAACGCACATCGCCCTTGTCGTTCCAGAAGTAGAGCGGCATCGAAGGCATCGGCTCGGTGCAGACGAGCTCGCCGACCTCGTCAATGACGGCGCGGCCCTGTTCGCTGAAGGCTTCGACGGCCGCACCGAGCAGGCGGCATTGCATCGCGCCCGGCGTCTGCGGCAGTTCGCGATTGCCGCCGATGAAGGCGCCGGCGAAATCGGTGCCGCCGGAGATGTTCGCCCACCAGATGTCGGCCTGCGCCTTGCTGCCGTTCGTCTTCGACAGCGCCGCGAAGCGTTCGTTGAACCAGGCCTGCGTGTCGGCGCTGAGCGGCGAGCCGGTTGAGCCGAGGCAACGCAGTCGCGACAGATCGCCGGCTGCGGTGAGATCAATTTCGGCCTTCGCACAGTTGGCGAAGTACGCTGCGCCTGCGCCGAAGAAGGTCGATTTCGACTGCGCCACGAAGCGCCACAGGGTGCTCCAGTCCGGCTTGTCCTTTGCGCCGCCGGGGCTGCCGTCGAAAATGCAGCAGGTGGTGCCGCTGAGGAGGCCGCCGACCTGCGAATTCCACATGATCCAGCCGGTCGAGCTGTACCAATGATAGCGCTCGCCGAAGGAATTCTCGTGGTAGGAGCAGCCGATGTCGTTGTGGAGGCCGAGCAGCGCCAGCACCACGATGACGATGCCGCCATGGCCATGCACGATCGGCTTCGGCAGGCCGGTGGTGCCGCTGGAATAGACGATCCAGAGCGGATGATCGAACGGCAGCCACATCGGCTCGAACGCGTCGATCCCCGCGCCCGTCCGTGCGAGAATATCGCAGAGCAGGGCGTCCGGCGCCGCCGCCGCGCCAGCTTCGCTGTGCAGGATGACATGCTCCACCGTCGGCAGCGATCGTCGGAGCTCGGCGACAACGTCGCGCCGGTCGTGCCGCCGGCCGGCATAGGTGACGGCGTTGCAGGCGATCAGCACCTTCGGCTCGATCTGCTTGAAGCGGTCGATCACGGCGGGGGCGGCCATGTCGGGCGCACAGACGCTCCAGACCGCGCCGATGCTGGCGGCCGCCAGGAAGGCGATGATGGTCTCGGGGATATTGGGCAGATAGGCCGCGACGCGGTCGCCGGGCTTGATGCCCTTGTCCTTCAGATGCAGCGCGAGGGCAGCCGCCTTGCGCCTGAGCTCCGGCCAGCTCGTCTCGTCGAGCTTGCCGTCCTCGCCGCTGCTGACGATCGCGGGCAGGCCCGCGGCATCGGCCGCATCGACATGCCGGAATACCTGCCGGGCATAGTTCACCTGCGCACCGGGAAACCAGACCGCACCGGGCATGTTGCGCTCGGTGATAACAGCCGCAAACGGCGTCGGCGATTGCAGATCGTAATAGTCCCAGATGCTGCGCCAGAAGCCGTCGAGATCACGCACCGACCATTGCCGCATCTCCTCGTAGCTCGAGAAGGAAAGGCCGCGCTGTGCAGCGAGCCAATTGCGATAGAGGGCGATCTGGGGGGCGAAGGGAGCGGTCATTGCGTGTCGGATTCAGTTGCGGGGAAGGGGAGTGTAGCGGGTGTCGCCGCGCAGCAGAAGCTCCACTTCCTCATCCCGAGGAGCGCAGAAAGCGCGCCTCGGGGCCCAGACGATTTGGAGGTACGCCGGCGCTACAACGACTACGACGCTGCTCTAGAGGGGCACGCTGAGCTGGTTGGGCTCGCCAAGAGTATGAGTAGGCTGCGATGACCGGGCTCATACGCCGCCGCGCGAGAATTCGGCTCGGAACGCGCAGCGACACTCCACGCGATCTGTCCGTCCCCTGATGCTGAGCTTCGCTCAGCCTACCACTGCACGCCAGCCCAGCGGCGGCCGAATACGGGCGGCTTGGTCTTCACCGCTTGCCAGCCGAAGAAGTGATGCTTGCCGGACCAGGTGTGCACCGTGCCGCTGCAAATGCTGCACTTGAAGCTGCCGGAGTGCGCTTCGCTGTGCTCCTCCCTGGTCGCGGTGTAGTCCATGCCGCAACCCGCGCAGGTGAATTCTTCGGTCGTCCAGATGCTGTTGGCCATTGCACGCAACTGTTCTTGAAGACTGGTCTCGGGGACTTGGCGACAATCGTAGAAGGGGGGATTTGCAGCCGCGTAAACCGGCCCAGGGAAATCCGGTTAACGGCTGTTAGCCAAATCCGGTTCCGGCGGCGGGCAAGTGCAAGAGCGGAGCCTGTCAGTTCACGCCAGGCCGGCGTCGCCGCAGGATTAGTCGCCGGTCCGCTCACCCCGCATGTCCCGCTCCGATGCGTTCCTGATCTCGACGGCGTGCGCACCGTGGGCGAGGGAAGCGGGCGCGAGACCCGCTCGTCTTGACGGCGGGGGCGGGGCTGGCAATAACGCTGGGCCGTGCAAGTGCCGGAACCCGCGTCGATGCCGCAAGGAAGGTCGTGCCCGTGAAAAGCCTCCGTCAGCTCCTGACGGGCGAGGACATCATCCAGCTCGTGATCCGGCTCGGCCTGCTCGCCCTGCTGATCATCTGGAGCTTGCTGATCATCCGTCCGTTCGTGCCGATCCTGGCCTGGAGCGGTGTGCTCGCGGTCGCGTTCTACCCGGCTTTCAGCTGGGTGGCCAAAATCCTCGGCGGCCGGCCCAAGACCGCGGCGGCGATCCTCACCCTGATCACGCTTGGCATCGTGATTGGCCCGGCGACATGGCTCGGCATCAGCGCCGTCGATGGCGTGCGCGAACTGGCGCGCCAGCTCGGCACCGGTGATCTCGCGCTCCAGTCGGCGCCGGAGCAGCTCAAGTCGTGGCCACTCGTCGGCCCGTGGCTCTTTGAGCTCTGGGACCAGGCCTACAACAACATCCGCGCGGTGCTCCGCGAGGTGACGCCTTATCTCCAGCCGCTGGCGGGACCACTGTTGTCGCTCGCGGGCGACGCCGGTGTCGGGACGCTCCAGTTCCTGGTCTCGGTGTTCGTGGCCGGCTTCCTGTTTCCGCATGGGCCAAGGTTCGTTGCGGCCGGCCGCCGCTTCTTGTCTCGCATCGTGCCCGAGCAGAGCGAGCATTTCCTGGCGCTTGCGGGTGCGACTATTCGCGCCGTGGCACAAGGCGTGATCGGCGTCGCGATCGTGCAGGCACTGCTGGCCGGCATCGGGTTCAAGCTGGCCGCCGTGCCGAGCGCCGGCCTGCTCGCCTTCATCGTGCTGCTGCTCTCGATCGTTCAGATCGGCGCCTTCCTCGTGCTGCTGCCGGTGATCATCTGGATCTGGACCGCCAAGGACGTCACCACGGCGTTGCTGCTCACCGTGTTTCTCGTTGTTGTCGGCTTCATCGACACCATGTTGAAGCCGCTCGTGATGGGGCGCGGCCTCACCACGCCGACCATCGTGATCTTCGTCGGCGTGATCGGCGGCACGCTCGCCCACGGCATCGTCGGCCTATTCATCGGGCCGATCATCCTGTCAGTGGCCTGGGAGATGATGATGGCCTGGATCAGGACGGAGGATCAGGCGGAGGCGGGGAAGAGCTGAGCTCGTGCAAGGCTGTGATCTGGGTTCCGCTGGAACTTGTCTATGCAGCTAGACAAGTTACGATAGGCGAGATTCTGTTTTCGAGCCTACGAAAGTAATGGCGAAGTCTTCCAAGCTGGTTGCAGCCAAGCGCGGCAAGGTATTGTTGGTCAGACGGCGATCGGACGGCCTGTGGATGTTCCCAGGCGGCCGCAAGCGCGCGCGCGAGACAGACAAGGCCTGCCTGCGGCGGGAGATCAAGGAGGAGCTGCCCAAGCTGAAGCTTGGCCGGATCAGCCTCTGGAAGGAAGTGACGGCCAGGAACAAGCGCTCAGGCCGCAAGATGAGCGACGCGATCTTCATCGCGAAATACGCCAAGGGCAGGCTCGCGATCGGCGACAAGAACGAGATAGACCGCGCCGCCTGGCAGAAGCCGCGCGGCATCCGCCTGACTCCGACCTCGCGCTACATCCGCGATCGCCTGTTTCCGAGGAGGAAGCCACGGCGCAAGGCGTGAAAGATCAGGTTTGATCGTCAATCAGCTGGTTCTGCCGCTATTGCTTGGCTACGAGCGCGGCCAGGCAATGGTTGAGGTAGTCGGTGCGATCTCTGGGGAGCACCTTGTCCAAATCCGCCTTCAGAGCGCATTCGCGCTGTCGCAGCTGCTCGGCCCGGCGCTTTTCAGCGGCTACCCGGAATTCGGGGGCGACCTTGTTGGGGTCAACCAGCGCCTGTGACCAAGCGGGGGGGCGTGGCAAACAATGCAATGGCCACAATGCAAATGACCTGTTTCAAAATAAGCCTCCATAGAAGGCCATCCTAGCGCGAGGCATCCAAATCCTCAAACAGGCCAACGGTATTCCCCTTGCGAGCAGAATCGTTCGCTTGCCGCAATGCATGTGAACCAGTTCACATGCGATCGACGAGTTCGCTGCTACGACGGCGTATTGCTTGACCAATTCATATTTTGAACGAAACGCCCCAGTGCCGCATCAGGCGCGCTGGGGTTTTTCGTGTCGAGCCACTATTCCGATCGGCCCGCTGTGCGCCTGCGACCTTCAAACGATCGCGACGGTGCAGCGGGCGCATCCGGCACGAGGAGCCTCGCCATTTCGGCCTCGCGCAGCTCCTTGCGGACCTTCCGCGCATTGCGCATCGCGCGCTTGATGAAGGGATGCAGCGAGTCCTCGGCGAAGAACAGCACCACTTCGCAGCTTGGACATTGCCGGGAATAGCCGTCCTGCAACCGCCCAGCGCGATCGCGAAAACGCATTCTTGCATCGCGTGCACTGGATCTGGACGAAACTCATGTGTGCACAACAATGACTTTGTGGAATGGATCGTCAGGTGATCCCAAATGTCCGAAGAAAGATTGAATGCATTCGCAAGTCGAAGGACTTTAGCCCTCCGAACGACGAGAGCGCGTGATGGAGATCTCGCGCCCGAGCCCGGCCTTAGCCGTCACGCGAAGAGCCGTTAGAGGCGACGCCTTCAATATCGGACAATCTGTCAACGCGAACGTTTGCATCGAGTGCTTGCATGGCCGTTGCGACGATCACAGCGGCTAACGCGTCCGCAGCCGGGGGAGCTTACGAAGCTTGCCGGGATCGAGTGCTGGCGCCGGCGCCGTTGGCTTTGGGACGAGCTCCTCCTCTTCGCAGAGAATGAGAATTCCATCGAGCAATATTCCCGGGACATCTTCAGCCGTCGCGGCATATCGGCCGATCTTGCCGGCACACGTTCCCTCGATTGCGAGTTTCGAGTGGTCGGCGCCGAAGACAGTTGCATGGCCGGGCGTGTGTCGCTTGGTGTAAACCACAGCGGTAAATCGCTCGCCGTCAATGTGGCAAGTGCCGCTATAATTCATAATGCTGTCGCAGCCCCAGATTTTGTCGCCCGCAACGTGAGCGATGCCGGTGCCTTGACCCAGGGGCGTCGTGAACCATGCCCGATAGGTGCCGTCTTTCAGCATGTGGAGTGGCTCCTCAGCGGCGTTGCGAGAACGGGGAAGTCTGAGGCCAACACTGTTAAGGACTGGTGCATTTCTGGGACCGCGCAAGCGGCCGGCGGATAAGTGGAAGCGATGAAGGCCGCAGGGTGCAGCGTCGCTCTCTGTCCATGCCTAGCTTTTGGTGCATGGACGAGTGGTGACGTGACCGGCCCGCCGGTTCACGCCGGCGGGCTCGTTACGTTCTGAGGGCATCAACCGCGTGGGCGACGAGAACGCCAACGCTGAGTACGATCAGGCAAACAATCGCCGCTTGAAATAACATCGGAGTAAATTCCGTGGGTCAGGGTGGGCTGTTATAAGCCCTCACATTTCGCCAGCATTTGGCCACTCCGGAGGCGCTTCGGTGTTCGACTCGTTACAAGTATGCAAGGTTCATTGACCCCGCACGACGACCGTCTCCACTCTTCAAAGCGGTGCGAGAATCTGCCAGATGATCAACAGCACCACGATCACAAGCACGGCGTAGATGGTCCTGCGGCCGATACGGTTCATTCTAGAACCTCATATTCGAATGCCACGCCTTCCGGATCGTTCTCCTCGAACCATGTCTCTGCGGCATCCTCGCTGGCGAACACCTTGATGTGGTCCTTATCGCCGACCTGCTTTGCGGTGTTGACGTAAACGAAGACGGTCATTGGTCCCTCCTCAGGTTTCGCGGACCCCATGCATCTCTTTTCGCTTCGGCTTGAACTCGCGAACGTGGTGGCGCCGCTAAGGCGGGCGCAGGGGACGACAGGCCATCGGTCGGGCTGCGCTACGTGTTACCCCTGCAGTAGCTTGATGGTTGAGACCGGCCACTTCCCAAGATGGCCAGCGATGGAGAGCCGCAACCCGTGCTCTTCGTCCAAAATGAGTTGCTCAACGGTCCCCGCCTTACCGTCAGTAAGCACGACAGCCTTACCGATTAATTCCGCCTCAGCTTGGTGATATTGCCGCAGAATTGCAGAGGCGCGTTCTTGTGCCCGGGGCATAGCCTCAATCCTGCTTCCAGCGAGCGCGCGCAATTTGAAAACTGCTGGAAATGAATAGGGTTCCCGCCGGGAGGGACCTGCGGGCTTCCTGAGCGACAAACTGCGGTTTCGGCATTACCTTGGAGGGTGCAAATCGCCTAGAAGCCAGCGGCCAAGAGCCTTGGAGTGCATGGTATCCTCGTGCGCGGCAAGGATCGTAAGCACGTGATTGCAGACAGCGCATTGAAACGTGTTCAGGTCGGCGCCTGTGCGTTCTGGCTCGATGCTGACCAGCATCATCCGGGCTTTGCACCTCGGACAGGCGGGGCGCTCAAATGCAACTGGTGGAATGGCCGACGACGGAGGTTGAGGGATGGTGCTCATCACCCGCACTCGGGTTCTTGGCCTGCCCCCGCATTACGACTCAAACGCACAACGTGCCCTAAAGGTCCAAAATAGCGACGTGAAGCGCCCCGGCGGTTAAATCGCTGCCGCGCTGGAAGATGGCGACCCCGAAGAAATCCGCGACGCACTGAGCATTGTTGCGCGTGCGCGGCATGACTGAAATGGCGGAGGCCGCAGGCATCACGCGCGAAGCGCTGTACAAGGCGCTGGGCGAGAAAGGCAACCCGGAGTTCAGCACGGTTCTGGCCATCATGCGCGCCATGGGCATGAAGCTGACGGCCAGCATCGCCGCCAAGAAACGTCCGCCACGCAAACGCGCGAAGGCAGCGTGACGAATGAAGAACCCGCCTAGTTGGCGGGTTTTTTGTTGCGCGCTAGGCGGCGTCAGAAGGGCACATCGCGCCAACGGATACCCAAAGGGATACCCGCGCCAAAAACGGGGCACTTGCCCGCTTCTAAAAACCGTTTATTTTCATGGCGTTGTGTGGTGAGCGCGCTGGGGCTCGAACCCAGGACCCCGTGATTAAAAGTCACGTGCTCTACCGGCTGAGCTACGCGCTCCCATGGCCGCTGATGGCTTTGCGATCGATCCGCCATCGTCGTCGGTCATTCGAGAAGCATGTCTTGCCGCAACGTTTGACTTGGCGTTGCGGGGAAAACCGGCTGTTTCCGGATCATGCTGTTAGCCCGCGCTGTGTAGGTGGATGGGGCGTTGAGGTCAATAGCCGGGGTGGCTGCGAGGACTCGTGGCACGAACGGGGATTGGTCCGCTGCTTCCGTCGTTTAGGCCGAAAGTTTCAACCTGATTAGCCGGCGCCATCCACGCCTAACTGCGAGGATAGCTCGCCGGCGCGGAGTTATCACCCGCGCCGTGAGGCGGTCCGTCCCGTCAGTTCGCCTCGCGACGGACCTCGTTCGGCACTGCCGGCTGCGGCGTGCCGGCGGGCGTCGGCAGGGCGACCGGGCGCAGGCCGATCAGCTCGGCGGTGCGGATCGCGCTGTCGCGCCAAAACTGGAACGAGTTGATGCGGCTGAGCTCGAGGATGGCGATCGCCACCGCGGCGAGGAACGGCAGGCTTTGCAGCACCAGCACGCCGGCAAAGACGTAGATCTCGGTGATCTGCCGGTAACTGTTGGAGGCGACCAGCACGCCGGCGCCGACCAGGAGCAGGGTGCCGATCACAGCCTCCCAGAACGCCTGGAACTCGATCGACATCCGCGACAGGCCGCCCTTGGAGGTGCGCGCGAACGCAATGTGCTCGGTGATCAGTCCCTGCGCGACTGCGCGCGACACCGTCCACTGCACGCTCATCGCGGCGATCATGGCGCCCAGCATCTGGCCGGGCTTTATCGCAACGCGGGCGCGGTACATCGACAGGAAGTGCGCCAGCGAGACGATGAAGGCGCCGATGATCGGCAGCGTCAGGATCTTGTCGGGGATGGCGATGTCGGCGAAGGCGACGATCGGCACCCAGACGAGGTTGAGCAGCGCCACGACCACGCCGAGGCTTTCGGCGCCGAGCCAGTTCAGCCAGCCCAAACCGTATTCGCGCTTCTGGTCGGGCGTCAGCCGGCTCCGGCCGGGGAGGAAGTGCCGCCAGTGCTTCTTCACGATCTGGAGGCCGCCATAGGCCCAGCGGTGACGCTGCTTCTTGAAGGCCTCGTAGGTGTCGGGGAGCAGGCCCTGGCCGTAGCGGTGGTTGGTGTAGTGCGTGACCCAGCCGAGCTCCTGGATCGCAAGGCCAAGATCGGAGTCCTCACAGATCGTATCGGACGACCAGCCGCCGGCCATGTCCATCGCGGCGCGGCGGATCAGGCACATCGTGCCGTGCACGATGATGGCGTTGGCCTCGTTGCGCTGGACCATGCCGATGTCGAAGAAGCCGGCATATTCGCCGTTCATGATGTAGTGCATGATCGACAGGTCGCCGTCGCGATGCTCCTGCGGCGCCTGCACGAGGCCGACGCGCGGGTCGGCGAAGGCGGGCACGAGGTCCTTCAGCCAGTCGGGATCGACGACATAATCGGCATCGAGGATGCCGATAATCTCGGCGTCGACAGCGGTGCGGTCCATCGCGATGCGCAGCGCGCCGGCCTTGAAGCCCTGCACCTTCTCGGCGTTGATGAACTTGAAGCGCTCACCGAGCGCGCGGCAATGGTCCTGGATCGGCTGCCAGAAGGCGGGATCCGGCGTGTTGTTGATGATGACCACGCATTCGTAGTTCGGATAGTTCAACCGCGACAGTGCATCGAGCGTCTGCTTGAGCATCTCGACCGGCTCGAAATAGGCGGGGATGTGGATCGAGACCTTCGGGTAGTAATTCTCGGGAACGTTCTCGACCTGCTTGCCCTTGGAGAGCAGCCGCTGCGGCGGCCGGCCGAACGCCACCGCCGCGATCTCGTCGATGCGGGCCATCGCGATGAGGACGAGGGGAACAAGCAGGATCATGCCGAGCGTCAGCGCGAAGGCCGAGCCGAAGACGAAATAGTGCCCGTTCCAGAAAGCGAACACGGTTGCGGCCCAGGCACCGACGCCGTTGGCGACCGCCGACAGCAAGAAGGCCTGCTTGGCGGTCGGCTGTTGCAACCGCAGGATCGGCAGGGACAGGAGGACGCCGACCAGGAGCGCGATCGTCATCAGCTTCCAGTAATCAGGATTTTCCACCGGGCCGGTCCAGGCGAATTTCGGCTCGCGGCTGGCGTTGAGGATGCCCCAGTACGGACCGACGCCGCCCTCGAAGAACTTCCAGGGCTGATCGATCGCCTCGACGATGTTGTATTCCATGCCGATGGCTTCGGCGCGGCTGACGAAATTGCGCAAGGTCAGCGCCTGCTGGAACGGACCGGGGTCGGCGTTGCGCAGGTTATAGCCTGCGCTCGGCCAGCCGAACTCGGCGATCACGATGCGCTTGCCGGGGAACAGATTGCGCAGGAGGTTGTAGCGGTCGACGGCCTGGTCGACCGCCTGGTCCGAGCGGAAGTTTTCCCAGTAGGGGAGCACGTGGGCGGCGATGAAGTCGACGTTGGAGGCAAGCTCGGGATTGTCGCGCCAGATGTTCCAGATCTCGCCGGTGGTGACGGGAACGCGAACCGCGCTCCGCACCCGCTTGATCATCTCGATGAGGTCTTCGACCTTCTGCTCGCCGCGGTAGATCACCTCGTTGCCGACGACGACGCCGATCACGTTGCTGTTCTTGCGGGCGAGCTCGATCGCGGCCTTGATCTCGCGCTCGTTGCGGTCCTTGTCTTTGTCGATCCAGGCGCCGACGGTGACCTTGAGGCCGAACTCGGCGGCGATCGGCGGCACCAGTTCCACGCCACCGGTGGACGAATAGAGGCGGATCGCGCGCGTCATCGTCGACAGCGTCTTCATGTCGGCGCGGATTTTCTCGACCGTCGGGATGTTGTCGATGTCGGGGTGTGCCGATCCCTCGAACGGCGCGTAGGAGACGCTGGGCAACAAGCCTCTGAAGTCCGGCGCGGGTTCCTGGTCGCGCAAGACTCCCCAGATGCCCGCGTGGAGTACGGACACGAGCAACAGAACGGCGGCGACAACGCGCATCGCGGCTAAACCAAACGGGGCTGAGGTGGCAGGGAAGCGGATCCGACCCCGAGATCCGACCAAGTCCGCGGCAAATGGAGCATATCTCCGCCGCGCGGTTTCACAACTGTCATGCCCTCATGTCGTTATGAGGGCACGGCCTTTTCGGAATGCGCGGCAGTGCCAACCGCTTCCATGGCCGATCGTTCCTGAACGGAGGCTGAAACGATCGCGGCTATTTCTGGGGCGCCTGCGTCGGGCTTGCCGCAGGCGAGGGGCTCGCGGCCGGCTGCGGCTGCGCATTGCCGGCGGCCGGCGCCGCCGGC
>NZ_LGHL01000146.1 GCF_001908205.1 Bradyrhizobium sp. NAS80.1 | reverse complement strand
GCCGCCAGGCCATGCCTGGACGGACGCGAGCACGGCGTCATCATGGCAGACGCCGACGATCCGAACGGCGCAAACACAGCCGTCATTTAATGGTTGCTACGAAGCTACGACGCCGGGTCCTACAGCCGCCTGAGCGCCACGCTCTCCACTGCGTGATCTGCGCCCTTCTTCAGGATCAGCGTCGCGCGGGGGCGGGTCGGCAGGATGTTGTCCTCGAGATTGGCGAGGTTGGTACGCTCCCAGATCGCGATTGCTGTGGCGGTGGCTTCCTCGTCCGACAGCAGCGCGTAGCGATTGAAGTAGGATTTTGGATTGGTGAACGCGGTGTCGCGCAGCGCCAGGAAGCGCTTGACGTACCACTGCCGCAGCGCAGCCTCGTCGGCGTCGATATAGACCGAGAAGTCGAAGAAGTCGGAGACCACGGGCACCGCCTTGCCGTCACGCGGCAGCTTGCCGGTCTGCAGCACGTTGACGCCTTCGACGATCAGAATGTCGGGCTGGTCGATCTCGATCCATTCGTTCGGCACGATGTCGTAGGTCAAATGCGAATAGACCGGCGAACGTACATGGCGGCGGCCCGCTTTGATATCGGACAGGAAGTTGAGCAGCAGCGGCAGGTCGTAGCTCTCCGGAAAGCCCTTCTTCTGCAGGATGCCCTGCTGCTCGAGCAGGGCCTTCGGGTAAAGAAATCCGTCGGTGGTGATCAGCTCGACCTTCGGACGCGGCGACCAGCGCGCCAGCAAGGCCTGGAGCACGCGGGCCGTGGTGGACTTGCCGACCGCGACCGAGCCCGCGACGCCGATGATGTAGGGAACCTTGCGGTCGCGGATGTTGAGGAACTGGCGTTCCGCGTAATACAGGCGCTGCGTCGCATCGACATAGATCGAGAGCAGGCGCGACAGCGGCAGATAAATGTCTTCGACTTCCTGAAGATCGAGGCGATCGTGCAGTGAGCGCAGCCGGTCGAACTCGCCCGGCTCAAGCGTCATCGGCGTGTCGTCGCGCAGACGCGACCACTCTTCGCGCGTATAGATGCGGTACGGATTATACTGCTGCTCGGGAGCGCGGATATCCATGACGCGACCTTCTCCGTTGGGACCTACTGGCCCTTGCGCGAAGCCTTCTCTTCCAACCCTGACATCGAGGTTCGCTTGTCCAGCGCGGCCTCGACCTCTTCCAGTTTTACGCCGCGCGCCTTGAGCAGCACAAGGAAGTGATAGAGCAGGTCAGCACTCTCGGCGATCAGATGCGCGCGATCGTTTTCGACTGCTGCGATTACGGTTTCGACTGCTTCCTCGCCGAACTTCTTGGCGCAATGCTCGGCGCCCTTGTCGAGGAGCTTACGGGTGTAGGAGCCTTCGCCGCCGGCCGCCGCACGGGCGTCGATGGTCTCGGCCAGATCGTGGATCGTGAAACGCGACATGCAGAATACTCAAAACGCGCCCGGCTGAACGAGCCGGTCCCGCCGGCTCATGTAGCACTTTTATGAACGGGAGTCGTCAGGCATCGAGGCGCATGGGTAGCCCGCGCCGCGCCATGTGCTCCTTGGCTTCACGGATGGTGAATTCCCCGAAGTGGAAGATCGAGGCGGCCAGCACAGCGGTGGCGTGTCCGTCGCGGATACCGTCGACGAGATGGTCGAGATTGCCGACGCCGCCCGAGGCGATCACGGGAACGGAAACGCTGTCGGCGATCGCCCGGGTCAGCGGAATGTCAAAGCCCTGCCTGGTGCCATCGCGGTCCATAGAGGTGAGCAGGATTTCACCTGCGCCGAGCGAGACCACTTCCTGAGCGTATTCGATGGCGTCGATGCCGGTCGAATTGCGGCCGCCATGCGTAAAAATTTCCCAGCGGTCGGAGCCACCCGGGCGCTTCACGCGCTTGGCGTCGATCGCCACCACCACGCACTGCCCGCCGAACTTCTCGGCCGCTTCCTTGACGAACTCGCGCCGCGACACCGCGGCGCTGTTGATCGAGACCTTGTCGGCGCCGGCGCGCAGCAACGTCCTGATGTCGTCGACCTTGCGCACGCCGCCGCCGACGGTAACCGGCATGAAGCAGGCCTCCGCGGTGCGCCGGACCACGTCCAGCATGATACCGCGGTTCTCATGGGTCGCGGTGATGTCGAGGAAAGTGAGCTCGTCCGCGCCGGCCGCGTCATAGGCGATCGCGGCCTCGACGGGATCGCCGGCATCACGCAGATCGACGAAGTTGACGCCCTTGACGACCCGGCCGTCCTTGACGTCGAGGCAGGGGATCACGCGCACCTTGAACATCTGATGTCTCCTACGCGGCGCGCGCGTCGCGGATCAGGGTGAGGGCGGCCGCGGGATCGAGCCGGCCGTCATAGAGCGCACGGCCGGCGATCGCACCGGCGAGCTTTTTTGGCGCGCGGCGTCAGCATTGCCTTGACGTCCTCGATCGAGGCGAGGCCACCGGAGGCGATCACGGGGATCGAGATGGCGTCGGCCAGCGCGATCGTCGCGTCGAGGTTCAGGCCCTTGAGCAGGCCATCGCGCGCGATGTCGGTGAAGATGATGGCGGCGACGCCGGCATCCTCAAAACGCTGTGCGATCTCCAGCGCAGTCACTTGCGAGGTCTCGGCCCAGCCTTCGACGGCGACCTTGCCGTCGCGGGCATCGAGACCGACCGCGACGCGGCCGGGGAATTTCTTCGCCGCAGCCTTCACCAGCTCCGGATCGCGCACCGCGGCGGTGCCGATGATGACGCGAGTAATGCCTTTGGCGAGCCAGGCTTCGACGGTCGCGAGATCGCGAATGCCGCCGCCGAGCTGCACTGGGATCTTGATTGTCTTCAGCATCGCCTCGACGGCTTGAGCATTCACCGGCTTGCCGGCGAACGCACCGTCGAGGTCGACGACGTGGAGATACTCAAAGCCCTGCTCGGCAAAGCTCTGCGCCTGAGCCGCGGGATTGAGGTTGAACACGGTCGCACGCGCCATGTCGCCTTGCTCGAGGCGCACGCACTGGCCGTTCTTGAGGTCGATCGCGGGAAAGAGAATCACGGTTTCCATCGCAAAAAGTTCGAGATCAGGGCCAAGCCAAAACGCTGACTCTTCTCGGGGTGGAATTGGGTGCCGATGGCGGTGTCCTTGGCGACGATCGCGGTGACGGGCCCGCCATAATCGGCGCGCGCGAGCACGTCCGCCTCATTGGCAGCGTTGAGGTGGTAGGAGTGCACGAAATAGGCGTGCTGCCCCTTGGGGCCGAGCGGCAGCTTGTTCAGCACCGGGTGTTCTTGCAGCAGGTCGAGCGTGTTCCATCCCATGTGCGGGATCTTCAGGCTCTCGTCGCGCGGCGTGATCTTCTCGACATCGCCGCCGATCCAGTTCAGGCCTTCGGTGATGACATGTTCCTTGCCGCGGCTCGCCATCAGCTGCATGCCGACGCAGATGCCGAAGAAGGGCCGCGCCTTGACGCGCACCGCCTCGGTGATCGCCTCGACCATGCCGTTGACCGCATCGAGCCCGCGCCGGCAATCGGCGAAGGCGCCCACGCCCGGCAGCACCAGACGGTCAGCGCCATAGGCCTGGTCCGGATCGCTGGTGACGAAGACCTTCTGCGGATTCTCCAGGCTGCGCGCAGCGCGCTCGAACGCCTTGGCGGCAGAATGCAGATTACCGGAACCGTAATCGATGATGGCGACGCTCACCTTGACCCTCCCGGTTCTGGAAATAATCCGATAATGCCGCCCGCCGGCAGCGGCGGCGGGTTCGAAAATTGCTGACCCGGCGCATTGCGGGTTGGCGGCGGGCCGCCGCGATCAACGGCCCATTGATCGTTGACGATGCCGTGCTGCTTCTGGCTCCAGCGCTCGAAGAAGCGACGCTCGGCGGTATCCTCGTCGTCGGCAATCACGACGTCGAGCTGACGCCACTTGCCGCGCGAGAGGGTCCAGCGGCGCAGGCTCGAGGCCTCAAGGCCCATCAGCAGCGCGACGATGACATCAGCAAGGAAGATCGAGCTGCGGCCGATGCCCAGGCTGGAAAGCCCCGTGTTGAACGCGGCGACGAAGATCACCCAGCCGATCAACGCCAGCCACAGCCGATTCCACAGCAGCCAGAGCGGGCCGAAGATCATCGCCCAGAAATAGAAGCCGTCGCGCACGAAGACAAACTTGTCGGTCGCGCGCAGATCGGCTCCGGCAGGGGAGGGAGCATGAACTGTATAGACAGGCATGGTGATGCCCCGTTCTTCGAATTCAGTGATACCGCAAGCGGCGCGTGCCGCCGGCCCGCGACGTCAGCCGCCGAGCGAGCCCTTGGTGGACGGGATTTCACCCGCCGCCTTCGGATCGATCGCGACCGCCGCTCGCAGCGTCCGCGCCAGACCCTTGAAGCAGGACTCGGCGATATGATGGCTGTTATCGCCATATAGGGTCTCGACGTGGAGAGTCACGCCAGCGTTCATGGCGAAGGCCTGGAACCACTCGCGCACCAGCTCGGTGTCGAACTCGCCGATCTTGTCGCGGGGGAAGTCGACCTTGAACACCAGGAACGGGCGTCCCGAGATGTCGATGACGACGCGCGACAGCGTCTCGTCCATGGGCATGTGGATGCCGGCATAGCGGGTGATGCCCGCCATGTTGCCGAGCGCCTGCTTGACGGCCTGGCCGAGCGCAATACCGGTGTCTTCGGTCGTATGGTGATAATCAATGTGCAAATCGCCGACCGCCTTGACCGTGAGGTCGATGCGGGAATGGCGGGCGAGGAGATCGAGCATATGGTCGAAAAAGCCGATGCCGGTCGCGATATTGGACACGCCGGATCCATCGAGGTTCACGGTCACCTCGATGTCGGTCTCCTTGGTCTTGCGCTTGATCGTCGCGGTGCGCATGGAAAAGCGGTTTCCACTTTGGTTTTTGAGCATGATCTTCTCGGAAAACCGGTACCCACTTTTCCGGATCATGCTCCTTTGAGCCGAAAACGGCGGTCTTTTAACAGCCAAATGACGCCTTCGCTACTGCGGTAACGCCTTAGCAGGGCAGCACTTGAGCTTATCTTGCGCCTATGGTGAGCGAAATTTGAGGCCGGAACGGCCCGTTGTGCCCCTGCCCCTGACAGCCTAAATCAGGCGCGACAACGAGGTATTTCATGCAGAATTCCCAGAACAGCTCGTCGGTCTGGCACGGCACTACGATTTTGACGGTCCGCAAGGGTGGCAAGGTGGTGGTCGGCGGCGACGGCCAGGTCTCGATCGGCCAGACCGTCATCAAGTCCAACGCCAAGAAAGTCCGGAAACTCGGCAAGGGTGACGTGATCGGCGGCTTTGCCGGCGCCACCGCCGACGCCTTCACGCTCTTTGAGCGGTTGGAATCCAAACTCGAGCAATATCCGGGGCAATTGACCCGGGCCGCGGTCGAGCTCGCCAAGGACTGGCGCACCGACCGTTACCTGCGGCGGCTGGAGGCCATGATGATCGTAGCCGACAAGGACGTCTCCCTGGTCCTGACCGGCACCGGCGACGTGCTCGAGCCCGAGGGCGGCGTGATGGCGATTGGCTCCGGCGGCAATTATGCCCTGGCCGCGGCGCGGGCCCTGGTCGACACCGACAAGGACGCCGAGACCATCGTCCGCCGCTCTCTCGACATCGCCGCCGACATCTGCGTCTACACCAACCGCAATGTGACCATCGAAAGCCTGGCGACCGGCTAGGCGATGGTGCCCGCCTACGCCTTCCGCCCGATGTCCGCGGCCGATTTGCCGCTGATCGGGCGATGGCTGGGCGAGGCGCATGTGCGGGAGTGGTGGGGCGATCCGGACGAGCAGCTTGCGCTCGTCAGCGGCGACCTCATTGAGCCGGCAACGGACCAGTTCATCGTGTTGGCTGGCAACCGACCGTTCGGCTATCTTCAGTGCTATCGCCTGACCGCCTGGATTACGGGCTTTGGGCCGCAACCGGAGGGCACGCGTGGGATCGACCAGTTCATCGGCGAAAGCGACATGATCGCGCGCGGCCACGGCTCGGCGTTCATCCGTCGGTTCGTCGATGAGGGCTTTCGGCAAGGCCTGCCGCGCATCGTCACCGATCCGGACCCGCGCAATCTGCGTGCGCTGCGCGCCTACGAGAAAGCCGGTTTCGTCCGCGACCGCTTGGTCGACACACCGGACGGCCCGGCACTGCTGATGGTGCGGGAACCGTGACACTGACGCATACGAGCGAGAGCAAGGCCGCGGTGCCGCCGCTGGCCTGGGTCGGCATCGCGCTGCTCCTGCTGGCGCTGCAGGCCTCGATCCTGTTCGCGATGGGGCGGGTGCCGATCTGCACCTGCGGTTACGTCAAGCTGTGGCATGGTGTGGTGAACAGCTCGGAAAATTCCCAGCACATTGCCGACTGGTACAGTTTTTCGCACGTCCTCCACGGCTTCCTGTTCTATGGCTTGACCTGGCTCTTGTTCGCGCGGCTGCCTTGGCTGCCGCTGTCCTGGCCGGCACGGCTGATGATCGCGATGCTGATCGAGGGCGCCTGGGAGATCGTCGAGAATTCACCATTCATCATCGAGCGCTACCGCGCCGGCACGATCTCGCTGGACTACTACGGCGACAGCATCGTCAATTCGGTTTCGGACACGCTGTTCATGGTGCTGGGGTTCCTCACTGCGCGCGTGCTGCCGGTCGCGGTCACCGTCCTGATTGGGCTCGCCTTCGAAATCATCATGGCGCTCCATATTCGCGACAATCTGACGCTGAATATTCTGATGCTGATCCATCCGATCGACGCCGTGAAGCAATGGCAATCGGGTCCGCCCATCATCTGACGTCGAAAAATGCAGCTTGTCCCGGGCCGCATCTAACCCTAGCTAAGATCCCATGACAGACTTCTCCCCCCCGCGAAATCGTTTCCGAACTCGACCGTTTCATCGTCGGCCAGACCGATGCCAAGCGCGCCGTCTCGATCGCGCTGCGCAATCGCTGGCGACGGCAGCAGCTCACTGGTTCCTTGCGCGAGGAGGTCCTGCCGAAAAACATCCTGATGATCGGCCCGACCGGCGTCGGCAAGACCGAGATCGCGCGCCGGCTCGCCAAGCTCGCAAATGCGCCATTCCTGAAGGTGGAAGCCACGAAATTCACCGAGGTCGGCTATGTCGGCCGCGACGTCGAGCAGATCGTGCGCGATCTCGTCGAGGTCGCGATCATCCAGGTGCGCGAGCGCAAGCGCAAGGACGTGCAGGCGCGCGCCCAGCTCGCGGCGGAAGAGCGCGTGCTCGACGCGCTGGTCGGCGCCAATGCCAGCTCCGGGACGCGGGAATCCTTCCGCAAGAAGCTGCGCGCCGGCGAACTCAACGACAAGGAAATCGAGATCGAGACGCAGTCGTCCGGCGGCGGCCTGCCGATGTTCGAAATCCCGGGCATGCCGGGCGCGCAGATGGGCGCGATCTCGATCGGCGACATCTTCGGCAAGCTGGGCGGCCGCAGCAAGACGCGGCGGCTGACGGTCGAGGGTTCGCACGAGATCCTCGTCAACGAGGAATCCGACAAGCTGCTGGACGCTGACCAGTTGACGCTGGAGGCGATCAGCGCGGTCGAGAACAACGGCATCGTGTTCCTGGATGAGATCGACAAGATCTGCGCGCGCGAGGGCCGCGTCGGCGGCGACGTCTCGCGCGAGGGCGTGCAGCGCGATCTCTTGCCGCTGATCGAGGGCACCACCGTTTCGACCAAGCACGGCGCGGTGAAGACCGACCACATCCTGTTCATTGCATCGGGCGCCTTCCACGTCGCAAAGCCGTCCGACCTGTTGCCGGAATTGCAGGGCCGCCTGCCGATCCGCGTCGAGTTGCAGGCGCTGACCCGCGACGACATGCGGCGCATTTTGACGGAGCCCGAGGCCTCGCTGATCAAGCAATATGTCGCCTTGATGCAGACCGAGGGCGTGACGCTCGACATCACCGACAGCGCCATCGACGCGCTGGCCGACGTCGCCGTGGCCGTCAACTCCACCGTCGAGAACATTGGCGCGCGGCGGCTGCAGACGGTGATGGAGCGGGTGCTGGACGAGATCTCCTTCACCGCGCCCGACCGCAGCGGCGAGACCCTCCGGGTCGACGCCGACTTCGTGCAGAAGCACGTCGGCGACCTCGCCAAGAACGCGGATCTCAGCCGGTTCATTTTGTAATTTCGGCCCAGTCCGCTATGTATCCCGCTGTCGTCCCCGCCTGGTGCGCAATTGCGCACGAGGGCGGGGACCCATAACCAGCAGCGGTCCTTGTTGAAACAGATGTCGATCCCGATCCCGGCTCAAACGACCTCCGGTAGTTATGGGTCCCGGATCGGCGCTCGCTCTGCTGGCTTGTCCGGGACGACGGCGGAGTCAGCTACCAGAGCGCGGGTGCTGCGTGCGGGCTAGCATTTGGCAAAACCCCTGGCGGCTCCTGCTCGCGATCAACGCCGCGGTCATCATCGGCGTCTTCATTCATAAGATCCGGCTGCCGCCTTACGTCCCCTACATCCACCTCCTCGTCGACTACCATTTAGGCTTCATCAAGCGCGCGCTGATCGGGGCGATCGTCGGGCTGTTCACGGCGAAGGTGCCGGTGTGGCTGGTGTTCGCGATCTCCGGCGCGGTGTGGCTGGTGACGCTGGCGCTCTTCATAAGACTGTTTCAGAAAACGTTCGGCTTCGCCGAGAAGACGTTGCCGCTGTTCGTATTCATCGCGGGCTCGCCGTTCTTCCTGAAGAACTTCATGCACACGCTCGGTCATTTCGACATCTATGGCTGTGCGCTGGCGATCATCCTACTGCTGATGCCGGCGGGCTCGCTTCTGTTTGTCGCAACGGCTGCGCTGTTCTCGATCATCCTCGTGCTGATCCATCACATCCATCTGTTGATGTATGTGCCGACGATCATCACCATCGTCGTGATCAGGCACTATCTCGCCTACGGCTGCAACCGTGCGAACATTGCCTTCGGCGTCACCGCCTTCTGTATCGTCTCCACGCTGTTCTTCGCCGCGCAATTTCTGGGAACGATGCCGATTCCGGAAGCGGATTTCGTGGAATATCTGAAGAGCAGGATGGCCGATCCGTCTCGCACCGACCTGCTGCAATTTGCCTACATCTGGTACCAGCCGCTGGCGAAGGAGATTTCGGACACCTGGGGCCGCCTGCCCCACAATAGCCTCGGCGTGCCCGTGTTCGCGCTGCTGATCTGGCTGCACACACCGTTGTGGCGTTATTTTGCGAGCCTGATCAGAGCGCTCGCCAATGACCTGCACCGCCGCCTCGTCATCGCGGCGCTGATCGGCATCAGCCTCGCCTATCTCGTGATGTTCGCGATGGTGTTCGACTATTCGCGCTGGATGTCGAACTGGGCGGTCTGCATGTTCCTGATGCTGCATGCGGTGAAGATGCTGCCGGCCAAACACGAAACGCCGCCGATTCCGGCGGAGGATCGGAAGACAAACATCTTCGGGCTGATTCTCACGCTGATCCCGCGCGTCGGAATCGTGCGGCCTTTCTAGTTGAGCATGATCTCCGCGCAAACGCGTTCCGCGTTTGCCGCGAGGGAAAACCGGTGACCACTTTTCCGGATCATGCTCTCTAAAATCTAGCCCGGCGGATTCGCACATAAAGCGCGCCCTCGCCGCCATGGCCGATATGCGCCTCTTCAAATCCGACGACGAAGGCGCGGAATTCCGGCAGGCTCAACCATTCCGGCACCTGACGGCGTAGCACGCCGCTTTCGCCGCCGCTCCGGCCCTTGCCGGTGATGACCAGCACGAAGGTCAGGCCGTCGTGATGGGCGCGGTGCAGGAAGCCGGTTAGGGCGCGATGGGCGCGCATCTGGGTCATGCCGTGCAGATCGAGCCGCGCCTGGATCTCGCTGCGGCCGCGCGACAGTTTTGCCCGCTCGCGCTTGCCGAGCGGCGCCAGCGGCGGCATGGCCGGTTTTACCGCGCGCGGCGCCGGCGCAGCGGCAACGGGCCTTGGCGATGAAGCAGGTCTCACGGCGGGCGCGACGGGTGAGGGCTCGGCGCGCGGGGCGGCTTGCGCCTTTGCCGCACGATGCTTCCTGAGCGGCTTGACCTGTTTGGCGACGAGGTCCCACAGCTCGCGCTCTTCCTCGCTCAGCGTGCGGCGACGCGTCGAGGGACGAGGCTTAAGCACGGGCGGACGTGACGATCGCTTCATTGCGGGTTGGAACGACGATTCACGCGCTTGCGCTGCTCGCGGTCGGGCTTGATGTTGGGACGAGGCTCCGGCAGCGGCACCGGGCTTGCCACCGCAACGGTGGCGTCCCTGGCTTGTGGCACGGTGGAAGAGGCTGCGCCAGCCTTGCTAGATTCAGCCGGCTTCACCGCGGCCGCCGCGCTCTTGGGATCCTTGGCAGAATCCTTGGCGGGATCGGTTTGCGGAAACAGCTTTGCGATCTTTTCCGACGGCCGGGGGTCAGGCACCGGCAGCCGCGCGCCGCGCATGGTGGGGTCGAGGCTCTTCGGCACCAGCATCACGAAATGCATCGCGTGGCGCAGCCGGCCCGAAACGCGGCCGGCCTCATGGCCGGCGCCGAAATAGAGATCGGCACGGGCCGGACCGATGATGGCCGAGCCGGTATCCTGCGCGATCATCAGCCGATGGAACGGCGTCTTCGAGCGCTCCGAATCGATCGGCAGCTCGCCCTCGATGAAGAACGGCGTGCCGTAGACATGCAGCGACTTGTCGACTGCGATCGAGCGGCCGGCCGTCAGCGGAATGCCTTGCGCGCCGATCGCCTCGTCCTTGTCGGACAGGTTGACCTCGCGGAAGAAGATGTAGGCTCGGTTCTGGCGGCGCAGCTCCCTGGCGCCATCGGGATTCTGCGTCATCCACTCCCTGATCTTCTGCATCGACATCTCTTCCTTCGGAACGATGCCGCGCTCGATCAGGATGCGACCGACGGCCGTGTAGGGATAGCCGTTATAGGCGTCGTAGTTCAGCCGGACCGTGGTGCCGTCGTCGAACTTGATTCGGGCCGAGCCCTGGATCTGGGCGAACAGCAGATCGGTCGGGTCCTTCAGCCAAGCGATTTCCAGCCCGCGGCCGGCGATCTTGCCGTCCTCTATCTCGCCGCGATCGTAATAGGGCACGAGCTTGCGGCGGCCGATCTTGCGATAGACCGGGCCCTTGTTGGGCAGGCTGACCGAGTCTTGCTTGTAGCCGCGCACGAACAGGTTCGAGGGACGACGATAGACCGGCACGTTGTAGACATCGGTCTGGGTGCGCGATCCCTCTAGCACCGGCTCATAATAGCCGGTGACGAACCCGTCGGGCTCGCCGAGACGGGAGATGCGCAGCGGCGCGAAATTCTGCTCGAAGAAGATTTTGGCCTTGGCGTCGTCGTTAAGGTCAAGCGACTTGGCGGCTCGGCAGGGCTCGCTCAGCGAAGCACCGAGCGCCTTCGGTTCAGAAGCGCCGGTCTGCCCGTTGATCGACCGGCAGCTCGCGCGGAACGTCTTGTAGGCAGCAAGATGATCGTCATTGTTCCAGCCCTTCACGTCTGCCCAGGCCAGCGGCAGATATTGCGCGCCGGGAATTTCGAACGGCAGCGGAAGTTGCGGATAGGGCAAGGCCCGCGGCGGGGCGGCAGGCAATTCCGGGAGATGATGATGGCTGCGGTAGTGGCGCCGCGCCGCCTCGGCGCCGAGCGAAAACGAGGAGAGCGCGACGACACCTGCGCAAAGCGCCGTCGCGCTGTTCTTCAGGAAAACCTTAATTAGCGCTTCCGGTGCCAACCAGCTTCCAGTTCGGATCGCGAGAGGTGGTGTCGCGGGCGAAAGTCCAGATGTCGGTGATGTCGGCGACCGTGTCGGCGCTGCCGTCGACGATGCTGCCGGCCTTGTCTCGGGTGGCCGAGATCATCTGCGAGACGAAGCGCACGGTGAGCTGGGCGGTGCGATCGCGCAGCTCCGCGCCGACGAGCTCCGCCTTGTCGATCGAGACGAAGCGCGTCTCGGTCTTCTGCTCGTTCTTTTCGCGGTCCTTGATCGCAGCGTCGAAGCTTTCATAGACCTCCGACGACAAGAGGTCGCGCAGCGCACGGCGGTCGCCATTGGCAAAGGCCAGCACGATCATCTCGTAGGCGCCACGGGCGCCCGAGATGAAGTGGCGCGGGTCGAAGGTGGAATCCTTGTCGACGATAGCGTCGAGACCCTGAGCGAGCGCGGTGCCCGGCGCGGCCAGCTCCTTCCAGCGGTCGGAGGGCGGGGTCGGTTCCGCTGTCGGCGCCAGCGGGGCCTGGTCGATCACCTTGCCCGGCATGGTCACGACGTTCTTGTCCTGGGCACCCCCCAGCGCGTTGCGGGCGGCGGTGCGGTCGAAAGGCGGCCGCTCATTGCCCGTCCGCTGTCCCAGCACGCTGCGCAGCCGCAGGAAAATAAAGACCGCCAACGCCAGGAAGATGATGGTGTAGATGTCCACGTCGTATTCGCTTTCTGGTCTTCTCTAGAAAGGGGCCGTCTAAAAGGGGTCGCCGCCGGGAAAATCAATCCGGCCAGTAGACCGTTCCATACGGAAACGGCAAGTCTACATCACCATTTTAGGTCCGCGTCAGGTCCGTGGCATGTAGGCACGAAATCTTGCCCGGCCAATGGCGCCTTTTGGCACAGCGCCGAGTGTAGCGCGTTTTATGCTTAAGGGGAAACCCGATCCTGCCCGGAAATCGCGCATCTTCAATCGTTTAACGTGCGATTTCGCTGAAGGAGCGGGGTGAACGTCACAGTTGTGGGCGCAGCCCGGATTTTCCATCCGGGTCCGTTCGTCCTTGTGGAATGAGGCGGCCTTATGTTAGCCAACCGCCGCGAAATTCAGCCCAATCGGGTAAGGAGAGACTCTCATGACCAACGGCAACGGCACCCCTCCCGAGGCGGCACAGGCTCCCCAGCTCAACGTGCTGGCGCAATATACCAAGGATCTTTCCTTCGAAAATCCGAACGCGCCGGCCTCGCTCCAACAGCAGGGCCAGCAGCCCCAGATCAACATCCAGATCAACGTCAGCGCCAACAATCTCAGCGAACAGGAGTTCGAGGTGACGCTGTCGGTCGAGGGCAAGGCCGAGACCGCGGGCAAGGTGATGTTCTCGTTCGAGCTCGCCTATGCCGGCGTGTTCCGGATCGTCAACGTGCCGAAGGAAAACCTGCACCCTCTGGTCATGATCGAATGCCCGCGCCTGCTGTTCCCGTTCGCCCGCGAGATCATCGCGACCGCGGTGCGCGACGGCGGGTTCCCGCCCCTGATGCTGGATCCGGTCGACTTCGTCGGTCTCTATCGTCAGAACATGGAGCGGCAAATGGCCGCCGGTGGTCAGCCGGCCGGCCAGGCCTAACCGGCGGGAGGGGCGGCTAGAGCGGGCAGGAACTCGTTCCAGATCGCCTTGTCGCCGAGCGTTGCGATGAAGGCCCGGTGGGCTTCGCGCTCGGCGTCTGAAATCCGCGGCGCAAGCGGCACCGTCCGCTGCCGCCGCGGCGCATCGCCAGCCGCATTGACACGGATCTCGTCGCCCTCCGAAGCCAGGAGCAGCTGCGACTGCCGCGCTCCGACCAGGTCGACATAGACTTCAGCCAGGAGCTCGGCGTCGAGCAACGCGCCGTGCTTGGTGCGGTGTGAATTGTCGATCGAATAGCGCGAACAGAGATCGTCGAGTCGGTTCGACACACCCGGATGCTTGCGCCGTGCCAGCAGCAGCGTATCAACCAACCGCTCCCGCGGGATCGCCGCGCGCTTGATCTTGTCGAGCTCGGCATTGATGAAGCTGATGTCGAACGAAGCGTTGTGGATCACCAGCGGCGCATCGCCGATGAACTCCAGAAACGCGTCGACGACCTCGTGGAATAACGGCTTGGTCGACAGGAATTCGGCTGACAGCCCGTGCACCGCAAAGGCTTCCGCCGGCATGTCCCGTTCGGGATTGATATAGACGTGATACGTCTGACCCGTCGGCATGCGGTTGAAAATCTCGACGCAGCCGATTTCAACCAGCCGATCGCCGCGGAGCGGATCGAGGCCGGTGGTTTCGGTATCGAGAACGATTTCACGCATGATTTTGGGACGCCGTTTAAAGGCGGCGAATCAGGCTCGCCGCTGCGGCATCTTAACGACCTCGGCCAGAATGTGCGTGATTTGGGCGCGCACCGGTTCAAGTCCGTGTGACGTATCCACTACGAAATCGGCCCGCTTGCGCTTTTCGGCGTCCGGCGTCTGCTTGGCGATGATGGCATCGAGTTTGGCCTCGTCCATCGTGCCCCGCGCCAGCACACGCTCGCGCTGTAGTTCCGGCGAGGTCGACACCACGACGACCGCATCGACGCGCTTCTCGCCGCCGGTCTCGAACAGCAGCGGGATGTCGAGAACCACGACCGGCGCTTTGGCCGCTTCCGCGTCGGCAAAGAATTTTTGCCGGGAGGCGCCGAGCATCGGATGGACGATCTGCTCGAGCTGCTTGATCGCGCCAGGATCGTGCACGACGCGCGCGGACAGTTTTGGCCGATCGACCTTGCCGTTCACGGTGGTGCCGGGGAAGGCGGCCTCAATCGCCGGGGCGGCCTCGCCCTCATAGAGCTGGTGGACGGCAGCGTCGGCGTCGTAGACGGGAACGCCGGCTTCCGCGAACAATTTCGCGGTGGTGGATTTGCCCATTCCGATCGAGCCGGTCAGTCCAAGGATCCGCATCAGCCCACAACCATGTCTGTCATTCACACCGCAACTAGCCGTTCGCGCCGCAGGAACGCAAGCAGGGGCAGCAACGGCAGGCCGAGAATGGTGAAATGGTCACCCTCGATGCGCTCGAACAGATGGACGCCAAGGCCCTCGAGCTGATAGGCGCCGACGCTTCTCGTCACGGCGTCGCCGGCGGCGTCGAGATACGCCGAGAGCTCCGCCTCGGTCATCGGCCGCATGGTCATGCGGGCCACCGAAACATTCTCGAAGACAATCTTGCCGTCATGCGCCACGGCAACGGCCGAGTTCAGCTCGTGGCTATTGCCGGCCAGATCGCGCAACTGCGCCATCGCCTGCACACGGCCGGCAGGCTTGTTGAAGAAACGCTCGCCAAGGGCCAGCGTCTGATCGGCGCCGATCACGTAGCTACCCTGGCGATTGGCCGATACCGCCCTTGCCTTCTCACGCGCCAGCAACAGGGCGATCTCGCGCGGGTTTGAAAGTTTCGAAGTGGTCTGAATCCCGCGCTCATCGATGTCGGCCGTAACCGCCTCGAATTCAAGACCGGCATTCGCCAGCAGCATTTTGCGCGCGCTGCTTTGCGACGCCAGGATCAACGGAGAATTGCCGAGCCACAGACCCATCGCGAAGACTATTCCGACGGCCGGTTACGCTGCCGGTCGCTGTAGAGTTTCATGATCGCCGCCGCGGTTTCCTCGATCGAGCGCCGCGTCACGTCCAGCAGCGGCCAGTCGTGCTTGGCGCTCAGCTTGCGCGCGAACGCGACCTCCTCGGTGACCGACTGTTTGTCGGTATAGGTGTCGCTGCCAGATTCGGCGCCCATGGAGAGCAGGCGATTCTGACGGATCTGGATCAGGCGTTCCGGCGTCGCATGCAGGCTCACCACGAGCGGCCGGGTCAGCGTTTCCAGTTGCGAAGGCACCGGAATGCCTGGAACCAGCGGAACGTTGGCGGTGCGGATGCCGCGATTGGCCAGATAGATCGAAGTTGGCGTCTTGGAGGTGCGTGATACGCCAACCAGCACGACGTCGGCATCATCGAGACCTTCGACGTGCTGGCCATCGTCATGAATCATCGTGTAGTTCAGCGCGTCGATGCGCTTGAAATATTCCGCATTGAGGACGTGCTGGGCGCCGACACGACCCGTGGTCGCAGCGCCAAGATAGGCCTCGAACAGTTGCATCACCGGACCGATGATCGACAGGCTCGGAACGTTGATCTCCTTGCACTTGTCCTCGAGCCTGGAGACCAGATCCTTCTCCAGCAACGTGAACAGCACAATCCCCGGCGCTTCCTCGATTTCGTCGAGCACGCGATCGAGCTGCTTCTGGCTGCGCACCAGCGGATAGACATGCTCGACCGGCGTCACGTTGGCGTATTGGGCAGCGACCGCGCGCGCCACGGTAATCAGCGTCTCGCCGGTAGAGTCGGAGACAAGGTGAAGATGGAAATAATTGTTCGAGGTCGGCACAAAAACTCTTTGAATTTCGACGGGGCAGTTTGTGGATTTCTGTGGAGCTTAACCCCTCGGAAAGGGATGTGCGACACCAGGGGCGGGACAACGGCCAATTTTCTTCACACCGCTGCCCGTCAGAATAAGTCCGGCGCTCGGTCGAGACGGAAACGGGATTGCGCGGACAACCCCCTTGATAAGCTGCCGACAGAAACGCGCAAGCCTTTGAAGCTGGCCGACTTATCCTGAGCGACCACAGCCATCCGGGATATGTTGATGGATGTGAACAAGCACGCGTGAACCTGCGGACGGAATTGCGTGAGTCCAATCCACGGTCACATAGACTCAAACCTTAAGAATCTAAGATTCTAGATTTGAGAAGGGCACTACGGACGGATATGTGTGCAGGTAAGACCTTAACCAGTTCTTACTATCCCCAGGGATCGCTACGCCGAGCGCGAAATTCGGAAGCAGGACATGTTTGAAGACGTCTATCTCTGGATCAAGGCGCTGCACGTGATTGCCGTCATCTCCTGGATGGCGGGCATGCTCTATCTGCCCCGGCTGTTCGTCTATCACTGCGAGGCCGAAATCGGCTCGAAACAGTCCGAAACCTTCAAGGTGATGGAACGCCGGCTGCTCAAGGCGATCATCAACCCCGCCATGATCGTGACCTGGCTCGCCGGGCTCTATCTCGCCTGGGCCGGCCATTGGTTCACTTTCGGCTGGCTGCACGTAAAACTGGCACTGGTCCTGGTGATGTCCGCAGTCCACGGCTTTTTTTTCGCGCTGGCTGAAGGATTTCGCCACCGACCGGCGCCCGCGGAGCCAGAAATTCTATCGTATTATCAATGAGGTGCCGACCGCCCTGATGATTGTCATCGTCATCATGGTGATCGTGAAACCGTTCTAGGCAGGGCCGACGATGAATCGCCTAGCGCTTCGGCTTGCGGAGCGGAAAGCGATTTTCTATATTATCGATATCCCACCCAACGCAGGCGGATGTGGTTGTGTCCGAGCTTCTTGAAGGCCGGACGCCGCATCAGGTTTGAAGCCTCACCGGCACTCACCTTGCCAGACCTGCGGACCTTACCTTCTCACGTCCGCATTTCAGAGCCTCGCACCCCTCCCAAGGTTACCCCACAGGACCACCCCAATGCGGGAAATTAAACTTCAGGACCTTAAATCGAAAACGCCTGCCGAGCTCGTCTCGTTCGCGGAAGAGAACGGGGTCGAGAATGCCAGCACCATGCGCAAGCAGGAGTTGCTGTTTGCCATCCTCAAGCAGCTTGCGCTGGCCGAAACCGACATCGTCGGCGAAGGCGTCGTCGAGGTGCTCTCCGACGGCTTCGGCTTTCTCCGCTCGCCGGACGCCAATTATCTGCCGGGCCCGGACGACATCTACGTCTCGCCCTCGCAGATCCGCCGTTTCGGCCTGCGCACCGGCGATACCATCGAAGGCCACATCCGCAGCCCGAAAGAGGGCGAACGCTATTTCGCACTGCTGAAGGTCAACACGCTCAATTTCGAGGATCCGGAAAAGGCCAGGCACAAGGTCAATTTCGACAACCTCACGCCGCTGTTTCCGAATCAGCGCTTCCGCATGGAAATCGACGATCCGACGCGGAAAGACCTTTCGGCACGCGTGATCGACATCGTTGCGCCGATCGGCAAGGGCCAGCGCGCATTGATCGTCGCGCCGCCGCGCACCGGTAAAACCGTGCTGATGCAGAACATCGCGCATTCGATCACCGCAAATCACCCCGATTGCTATCTGATCGTGCTTTTGATCGATGAGCGTCCGGAAGAAGTCACGGACATGCAACGGTCGGTGAAGGGCGAGGTCGTGTCCTCGACCTTCGACGAACCGGCGGTGCGTCACGTCCAGGTCGCCGAGATGGTGATCGAAAAGGCCAAGCGCCTGGTCGAGCACGGCCGCGACGTCGTGATCCTGCTCGATTCGATCACGCGCCTTGGCCGCGCCTACAACACCGTGGTGCCTTCATCCGGCAAGGTGCTGACCGGCGGTGTTGACGCCAATGCGCTCCAGCGTCCGAAGCGCTTCTTCGGTGCCGCCCGCAACATCGAGGAGGGCGGCTCGCTGACCATCATCGCGACCGCGCTGGTCGATACCGGCAGCCGCATGGACGAAGTCATCTTCGAAGAGTTCAAGGGCACCGGTAACTCGGAACTCATCTTGGACCGCAAGGTCTCGGACAAGCGCACCTTCCCGGCGATAGACATCTCGCGCTCCGGCACCCGCAAGGAGGAGCTCATCACCGATCCGCAGGTGCTGAAGAAGATGTACGTGCTCCGCCGCATCCTGAACCCGATGGGCACAATGGATGCGATCGACTTCCTGCTCGACAAGCTGCGCTCGACCAAGAGCAATTCGGAGTTCTTCGATTCGATGAACACGTAAGCCTGCCGCGGCTGAAACGATCGGAAAGGGCGCCTTTTGGCGCCCTTTTTTGTGCGGCGTTGCTGCAGGAAAAGTGCAGCAAAGGGAGTGAGTTGGGGATAGGCCTGATCTAATTAAGTGTATGTTTCAATTATGTTATTTGGAAGTTTGGGACAGTGACACACGACACCCCTTGGGAACTTCTGCAGCAAGACGCTGTTTCCGATGCTGCGTCGCAATATAGAGATTGCCGCCAGCAAGCCCGCGGCAAAGGAGGCCGCGAGAGCCCCCTGAAACGGGCGTTTGCCTTTTCGCCGGCAGCCGGACAAATAGGCCATGCATCCGCGAGACCAGACCATCTTTGCGCTGTCGTCCGGCCGAGCGCCGAGCGCGATCGCCGTGGTGCGCGTCTCGGGCCCTCAAGCCGGCCAGGTGCTGACGACGCTTGCGGGCAAGCTGCCTGAACCGCGGCTGGCGAGTCGCCGGCTGCTGCGTGACCCCGATCGCCAGCCGATCGATGACGCGGTGGTGCTCTGGTTTCCCGGGCCAGGCAGTGCCACGGGCGAGGACATTGCCGAATTTCACGTCCATGGCGGCCGCGCAGTGCTGGCCGCGCTCCTCGCCGCAATTTCAGAAATTCCGAATACGCGGGCGGCCGAGCCGGGCGAGTTTACCAGGCGCTCTTTCGAGAACGGCAAGCTCGACCTCACCGAGGCCGAGGGCCTCGACGATCTCATTCACGCCGACACCGATCGCCAGCGACGTCAGGCGTTGCGTCAGTTGCAGGGCCTCTTGGGCAATCGCGCGCGCGACTGGCGTGAGCGCATCATCGAGGCTTCGGCGCTGATCGAGGCGGGCATCGATTTCTCCGATGAAGGCGACGTCCCCGCCGAGTTGAGGGCGCCGGCCGTCAAGGCGATCAAATCCCTGTATGGTGAAATCACAGAAGTCCTTGCGGCACAGGGACAAGCTGAACGCCTGCGCGAGGGCCTGGTGGTCGCGATCGCCGGCGAGCCGAACGTCGGCAAGTCGACGCTGATCAATCAGCTCGCGCGTCGCGAGGTCGCGATCGTTTCGCCGCACGCCGGCACCACGCGCGACGTGATCGAGGTGCAGCTCGATCTTGACGGCTACCCGGTCACGGTGATCGACACCGCCGGCATTCGCGAGACGGATGATCCGGTCGAGCAGGAGGGTGTGCGCCGGGCGCGGGCGCGAGCCGAAGACGCTGACCTCGTGCTGTGGCTGGTGGAGGGGGGGCAGGCCGTCGATCCCGACGCATCGCGGTCGTTGTGGAAGTCCGTCGACAAGAGCGATCGGTCCAGCGGGTCGGTCTGGATCGTGCGCAACAAGATTGATCTCGGTGGGGCCGGGGAAGTCGGGCCGCGCGGCGAGTTTGGTATCTCGGCGAGCCGGGGGGGACGGCATTCCCGAATTGGTCGATGCCCTCGTGAAGTTCGCTGCCGAGTTTTTTGGAACCAGCGAGGGCGCCGTGGTGACCCGGGCCCGCCAGCGGGACTTGTTGCGCCGGGCCTCGGACAGCTTGCGCCGGAGTCTCGACCTTGTAGAAGAGGGCGAAGAGCTCGCCGCCGAAGAGCTGCGCGCCGCCGCCTATGCTCTGGGCCGGCTGTTGGGCCGGGTGGACGTCGAGGACGTCCTGGGGGCCATATTCCAGAAATTCTGTATCGGAAAGTAGCGCTAGTTCTTCATTGTAGGACTAGCGCTTGTTCCGCCTCTTGACCTGTTTCACGTGAAACACGCCCTGATCGGCGCTTCAGGTTTCATAAGTTCCCGTGGGTCATTTGACCACATCTTGGCAGCGGTGACGGTTGGGAACGCAGGCTGCGACCTCAATCTCGTCATTGCGAGGAGCCCTTTGCGACGAAGCAATCCAGGCTGTTTCCGCAGAACGATTCTGGACTGCTTCGCTTCCCTCGCAATGACGGGCGAGGTGGTCCGCTCCTCCGATCTGGACGCCACTGCGCGGAAGCACAATGACCACCCTCTTCATCGCCCGACGCATCTTGTTTCACGTGAAACGTTAATCGGTCCAAGGTGCCTTCTACTTTGCATGGGGTTGTTTTCGCGGAAATGCTTTCGACCCTGGCCGCTCCGTTTCACGTGAACCCAGTTTCCACTTCCGGCTTTCCCGCCGCTGCGATAGAAGTCCGCCCATGCGAACAGAGCGAGAGAGCTTCGACGTCATCGTCATTGGCGGCGGTCATGCCGGCTGTGAAGCCGCGGCTGCTTCTGCCCGGATGGGCGCGACGACCGCTTTGGTCACGCACCGTTTCTCGACCATCGGCGCAATGTCCTGTAACCCCGCCATCGGGGGACTCGGCAAGGGGCATCTGGTTCGCGAAGTCGACGCGCTCGACGGTCTCATGGGTCGGGTCGCCGATGCCGGCGGCATCCAATTTCGTGTCCTCAATCGCCGAAAGGGCCCGGCTGTCCGTGGTCCCCGAGCCCAGGCCGACCGCAAGCTCTATGCCGCGGCAATGCAGGCGGCGATCCAACAGACCGATGGCCTTTCCGTCATCGAGGGTGAAGCCGACGAGCTGATCGTGGTTGAGGGTCGGGTGACCGGCCTCCGTCTGGCCGACGGCCGGGAGCTCCGGGCAGGGGCAGTTGTCGTCACTACCGGCACCTTTCTTCGCGGTCTGATCCACCTCGGTGAGAAGAATTGGCCGGCCGGCCGGGTCGGTGAAGCGCCGGCGATGGGCCTGTCTTCGTCTTTCGAGCGTGCCGGATTCACCCTTGGGCGGCTGAAAACCGGCACTCCACCTCGTCTGGACGGCACCACGATCCACTGGTCGGCGGTCGAAATGCAGCCGGGAGACGAGCCACCGGAGCCGTTCTCGGTCATGACGGACCGGATCACGACGGCGCAGATCCAATGCGGGATCACCCGGACCACGTCCGCGACCCATGAAGTGATCCGGGCCAACGTCCATCGCTCTCCGATGTACTCCGGCCAGATCAAGAGCTCCGGGCCACGCTATTGCCCCTCAATCGAGGACAAGATCGTCCGCTTCGGTGACCGGGACGGCCACCAGATCTTCCTGGAGCCGGAAGGGCTCGACGATACGACCGTCTATCCCAACGGCATCTCAACCTCACTCCCGGAGGAGGTCCAGCTCGCGATCCTCGCCAGCATTCCTGGTCTGGAGCGGGTGACGATGGTCCGTCCGGGCTATGCGATCGAATACGACCACATCGATCCCCGGGAGCTCGATCCGACCTTGCAGACCAAGCGTCTCCGCGGTCTGTTCCTGGCCGGGCAGATCAACGGCACCACCGGATATGAGGAAGCCGCCGGCCAGGGCATCGTGGCCGGCCTGAATGCCGCGCTCTCCGCCGGTGGCGGCGCCCTGACGGTGTTCGACCGCGCAGATGGCTATCTCGGCGTGATGATCGACGACCTTGTCACCCGCGGGATCAGCGAACCCTATCGGATGTTCACCTCTCGGGCCGAATACCGGCTGACGCTGCGGGCGGACAATGCCGATCAGCGCCTGACCGAGAAGGGGATTGCACTGGGATGCGTCGGCAGTGCCCGAACCGAGCATCATTGCGCCAAGATGGACGCCCTGAATGCAGCCCGGACGCTCTCGAAGTCCCTGACGATCACCCCCAACGAAGCCATCAAGCACGGGCTGTCCCTCAACCGGGACGGCCAGCGCCGGTCGGCGTTCGAGCTGATGGCGTATCCGGATATCGGCTGGAGCCAGGTCCGCGCCATCTGGCCGGAGCTGTCGGCCATTGATCCCGTCATTGCCACACATCTCGAGATCGACGCCAAATACGATGTCTATCTGGAGCGCCAGAGCGCCGACGTCGAAGCCTTCAGGCGGGACGAGGGGATGGTGTTATCGGAGGTCGACTACCAGCAGGTTCCGGGCCTCTCCAACGAAGTGCGGGCCAAACTGGAGAAGGCGCGGCCGTTCACAGTCGGCCAGGCCGGCCGGATCGACGGCATGACGCCGGCGGCACTCGGCATCCTCGCAGCATATCTCCGGCGCGAGGCACGGAAGACTTCCAAAGCGATCGCATAGGCGTTTCACGTGAAACAACGCGGGCCGGGCGGCGGCAGATCTTCATCGCGACAACCTGAGCCGGGCGAGGGGGCCGTGCGTCGAGCCGGGCCAGTGCCGGCCAGCCAGAAGACCGACAAGGCGAGTGCCAACGATCAATTGCTGGACTACATCATCGCCGCCGACAAGATCGCGGCGCTCAAGCTGGCGCCTGTTTCACATGAAACGGAAGCCCGGCTCGATCGCTACATTGCGCTGCTCCGGGAGTGGCAGGCCAAGACCAATCTCGTCGCGCCCTCAACCCTGCCGCACCTCTGGACGCGGCACATCGCCGATTCGCTTCAGCTCGTCGATCTCGCGCCAACTGCAAAGCGCTGGGCTGACCTTGGCAGCGGCGGAGGGTTTCCGGGGGTAGTCCTGGCCTGCGCCATGGCCGGAACGTCGGGCGCGAGCGTCCATCTCGTCGAGCGAATCGCCAAGAAGGCGGCGTTCCTGCGCGAGGCGATTCGAATCACCGCTTCTCCAGGGGTCGTACATCTCGCTGAGATCGGGGATAATGTGGATAGAATCACTGGCCCGGTTGATTGCGTGTCCGCGCGAGCACTGGCTCCGCTACATCAACTTATCGGCTTTGCGGAGCCGCTGATGCGCCAGGGCGCAAAAGCGTTGTTTCTGAAGGGTCAAGATGTAGAGGCTGAATTGACCGAAGCCGCTAAATATTGGAATATTCAGCCGCAGCTCCACCAAAGCCGCACCGGGGACGGCTGGATCGTGGAGCTCAATGCCGTCGAACGGCGCGGCTGAGGCTTTCAGGGGTTGGAGTGGGGAATTTCGATGACCGTGATTGACGAACCGCAGCAGCAACAGGCCGCCGAAGTCCCGCATGGCCACCCGCGCATCCTGGCGCTGGCGAATCAGAAGGGCGGCGTTGGAAAAACAACTACGGCGATTAATCTCGGCACGGCACTCGCTGCGATCGGCGAGCGCGTCCTGGTCGTCGATCTAGATCCGCAAGGCAACGCCTCCACCGGCCTCGGCATCGATCGCCGCAACCGCTCCTGCTCGACGTATGACGTGCTGGTCGGCGAAGCGAACTTGCGTGAAGCGGTGGTCTCGACCGCGGTGCCCCGGCTGCACATCGCGCCCTCGACCATGGATCTCTCCGGCCTCGAGCTCGAGCTCGGCACCACGGCCGGCCGTGCGTTCAAGCTGCGCGATGCCATCAGCGCACTCAACAACAACGTCTCGCCCGACGCCGACTACACCTATGTGCTGATCGACTGCCCGCCTTCACTCAACCTGCTCACGGTGAACGCGATGGCGGCCTCCGATGCGATCCTGGTGCCGCTGCAGTGCGAGTTCTTCGCACTCGAAGGTCTGTCTCAATTGCTGCAGACGGTGGAGCAGGTGCGCTCGACGCTCAATCCGAACCTGTCGATCCACGGCATCGTGCTGACCATGTTCGACTCGCGCAACAACCTCTCGAACCAGGTCGTCGCCGACGTTCGCCAGTTCATGGGCGAGAAGGTCTACAAGACAATGATCCCGCGCAACGTGCGCATCTCCGAGGCGCCGTCCTACGGCAAACCGGTCCTGGTCTACGATCTCAAATGCGTCGGCAGCGAGGCGTATTTGCGGCTCGCCACCGAAGTCATCCAGCGCGAGCGCGAGCTGCGTACCACGCATTGAAGCGACGTTGATCCGTAGGATGGGTAGAGCGAAGCGAAACCCATCACCTTACGCGCAAACAGCGATGGGTTTCGCTTCGCTCTACCCATCCTACTAGTTTCGAAATTCAGTTCTGGAGTACTGCTACGTGAATCCAAGGGAGCTGGCGATGGCCGACGAAGCGCGTTCGCGACTGGGCCGGGGTCTTGCGAGTCTGATCGGCGATGTCGGCGGCGAGGCCGCGCATGTCGAGCGTCCGCGTGCGCAGCGCAAGGTGCCGATCGAATTCATCAAGGCCAATCCGCGCAATCCGCGTCACACCTTCTCGGAGACCGAGCTCAAGGAGCTCTCTGATTCGATCAAGCAGCACGGCGTGATCCAGCCGATCGTGGTGCGTCCGGTGAAGGGCACGCAGGACCGCTACGAGATCATCGCCGGCGAACGGCGCTGGCGCGCCTCGCAGCTCGCCGGCCTGCACGAAGTTCCGATCGTGCCTGTCGACATCAGCGACAGCGATGCACTGGAGTTCGCGATCGTCGAGAACGTGCAGCGCGAAGACCTCAACCCGTTGGAGGAGGCGCAGGGCTATCACGCGCTCGCCAACGAGTTCAAACGCAGCCAGGAAGATATCGCCAAGGTCGTCGGCAAGAGCCGCAGCCATGTCGCGAACATGATGCGATTGACTAAGCTGCCGGCCGAGGTGCAGGCGTTCATCGCGACCGGCGAGCTGACAGCCGGTCACGCCCGCGCGCTGATCGGCGTGCCCGACCCGCTCGCCGTGGCCAAGCGCATCGTCGAGGAAGGCCTCAATGTCCGCCAGGCCGAAGCGCTCGCGCATGAAGAGGGCGTGCCGGAACGCAAGCCGCAGAAGGCGCGCGCGGGGACCAAGGAAAAGGACCCCGACACAATCGATCTGGAAAAGCGCGTCAGCGACGCGCTCGGGCTCAAGGTCACCGTAAGCCATCGCGACCCCGGCGGCTCGGTCCAGATCAACTACCGCAACCTCGATCAGCTCGACGAGGTGATGAAGCGGTTGGCGAAGGGCAACCTTTAGCTCCCGAGGTCATTCTGGGGCGCGCGAACGCGAACTAGCAATCTCGCGCAACATTGACAGTCTATCTCCCTCACCCTGAGGGGCCGCGAAGCGGCGTCTCGAAGGGCGAGGGCCCGGGCCTCCATCCTTCGAGACGCGCGCAAGAGCGCGCTCCTCAGGATGAGGAACTACCGCCTCCATTATGAGCGCAACTCTCTCCACACGTCATTGCGAGGAGCGCAGCGACGAAGCAATCCAGAATCTTTCCATGGAGAGACTCGGGATTGCTTCGCTACGCTCGCAATGACGTGGAGAGAGTGAAGGACTACCCCCGCCGTTTCGCGTTCGCGGCGATCGCCATCAGCGTGCGCTGGGCGATGGCGGCGGCGAGGGCGGATTGCTTGCGGGTGTCGAGCGCGGCGGTCGCGAGCTGCTCGATGACGGCGGCGAGCCGTGCCACGCTGAAATTGCGCAGCGCGGTTTCGACCGCCGGCTTTCGCGAAAAATGCAGGCGCGGAAAGCCGCCGTCGAGCACGGCGGAGGCCGGCGTGCCGTCGGCGATCGCGAGCGCGGATTTGTGCAGCCACGCGGCCTGGCGCTGAGCGGCCGAGATGATCACGCCGGGATAGGTGCCGGCGATCATGGCCTTCGCAAACTCGGTCTCGACGATGTCGGGCCGGCCGGCGAAGGCGCCATCCACGATCGGATCGAGTTTCAGCTCGGACGCATCGGCGACCACGGACATCACGTCGTCCAGTGTGATCTCGCCTTTGCCATGGGCATAAAGCGTGAGCTTGCGCAGCTCGTTGCGCGAGGCCTGACGATCGCCACCGAGGAACGACATCAGCGCGGCACGGGCGTCCTGCGCGATGCGCAGATTGGCGATGCGAAGCTCGTCTTCCATCAGCTTGGCGAGGTCGCGCTCGGTGTCGGGATAGCAGCCGATCGCTACGGCCGTCTTGGCGCGCTCGCAGGCTTTGCGCAGCGGCGATTCCGGGCGCAGCTCGCCGGCCTCGATCACGATGCGGCAATCCTTCACGCCCATCTCGGCCAGCGTGTCGATGCCGCTGGCAAAGCTGCGCGAGCCGGCGCGGACGCGGATGGCGCGTCGGCCGCCGAACAGTGGTACCGTCATGGCCTCATCGACGAGGCGCGACGGCTCGGCGGAAAGCTCGTCGCCGTCAAGCTTGACCAGAGAGAAGGGGTCGTTGGGATCGTCCACAGCCGAACCGATCAGTGCATCGGCGCGTTCCCGCACGAGGCCCGCGTCGGGACCATAGAGCAGGATGATCGGACGGCCCGCATCGGGGCGGGCGAGGAAGGCGTCGATCTCTTTTCCGCGCAGCGCGACCATCGGGCCTCACGAACGTCATTCCGGGTTCTCGCTTCGCGAGCCCCGGAATGACGGGAATGAATCAGGTACCCGCGGTGAAGAACGAGGCGAGCCGGGTCGTAATGTTCTCGGCGATCTCGTTGGCCGCACGATCCTCGGCGTCGCGCAGCGCGCGGTTGCGGCTGAAACGCTGGTAGGAGCCGGGCATGTCGTAGGACACGCGCGCGAACGTCGTGCCGGTCATCACCGACTTTCCGGTGACCACCTCGATCAAATTGTACTGGGCGTCGATGCCGTAGTTTTCACTGGTCGGCAGACCCGTACTGGGATTGATCATCAGGGACGTCTTGCTGGTGTTGAAGCGGATCACCAGGCGGTGGGTCGGCGGCATGCCGGTCGCCGTACCGTAGAGCTTGAACGCCAGCGCGTTGCGGACTTCGACCCCGACCCGGGCCTCGCGAGAGGCATTAGCCTTGTCGATCGGCGGAAGGTCGACCCCCATCAGCTTCTCGCGCAGGCCGGGGGTGCCGTCGGTATGCTCGGCATACATCGGCTGGAAGCAGCCGGCCGTCAGCGCCGCCAGTGCGGCGACCGCCAGCAAGCGGGCTGCGATGCGGATCCTAGCCGACAACATTCACGATCCTCTTGGGAACGATGATCACCTTGCGGACAGGCTTGCCGTCCAGCGCCAGCTTTACCGCATCGAGGGCCAAAACGGCAGCCTCGATTTCTGGATTCTGGGCCACTGTTGCAACCGTGACCTCACCCCGCTTCTTGCCGTTGACCTGGACCACCAGGGTCACGCTGTCTTCAACCAGCAAATCGCGTTCGATTTGGGGCCAGTTGGCCTCGGAAACCAGCCCGCTGTGGCCCAGAACCTGCCAGCACTCCTCGGCCAGATGCGGCATCATCGGGGAGAACAGCTGAACCAGAATCTGGCTGGCCTCCTGGATTGCCCAAGCGAGGTCGGCCGCCGGCTGTCCGGGGCGCTGCAGCACCTCGGAGAACGCATTGGCGAATTCGCGGATATGGGCGAGGCAGACGTTGAAGTGCAGCCGCTCGATTCCGGTGGTGACCTTGTCCAGCGCGCCATGGGCGGCCTTGCGCAACGCGGTCGCGTCTGGGCCGAACGAGGCCGGCCGGGCCGCAGGGGCGCCCTTGCCGAGTTCGACAGCGTCGTTCACCAGACGCCACAGCCGCTGTACGAAACGCGAGGCGCCCTGGACGCGCTCGTCGCTCCAGATTACGTCGCGGTCGGGCGGGGAGTCCGACAGCATGAACCAGCGGGCGACGTCGGCACCGTAGGTCGCGATGATGTCGTCGGGATCGACCGTGTTCTTCTTCGACTTCGACATCTTCTCGATCGCGCCGATCTGGATGTCTTCGCCCGTTGTCATCAGAGTGGCGCGGCGGTCGTTGCCAGCGCCCTCGATCTTCACCTCGACCGGCTGCACATAGGTGCCGTCGGCCTTCTGGTAGGTCTCGTGCACCACCATGCCTTGCGTGAACATGCCGGCGAACGGCTCGTCCAGCGCAACATGCCCGGTCGCCTTCATGGCGCGGGTGAAGAAGCGGCTATAGAGCAGATGCAGGATCGCGTGCTCGACGCCCCCGATATACTGGTCTACCGGCAGCATCCGGTTGGCGACTGCGGGCGTCGTCGGCGCGTTCTCATTCCAGGGATCGGTGAAGCGCGCGAAGTACCAGGACGAATCCACGAAGGTGTCCATGGTGTCGGTTTCGCGTTGCGCCTTACCACCGCATTTGGGGCAGGTGACGTGCTTCCAGGTTGGGTGATGGTCGAGCGCATTGCCCGGCTTGTCGAAGGTGGCGTCGTCGGGCAGCTTCACCGGCAGGTCGGCATCCGGCACCGGCACCACATCGCATTTCGGACAGTGGATGACGGGAATCGGGCAGCCCCAATAGCGCTGGCGTGAAATGCCCCAATCGCGCAGGCGGAAATTCACCTGACGCTCGCCGACCGGCGCATTGCCGCGCAGCTCGCCCTCGAGACGCTTCGCTACATCTTCCTTGGCCTGATCGATGGTCATGCCGTCGAGGAAGCGCGAATTGATCATGCGGCCATCGCCATCATAGGCGGTGTCGGTGATCACGAACGTCTTCGGATCCTGGCCCTCGGGGCACACGACGGGCGTGTTGCCGAGATTGTACTTGTTGACGAAGTCGAGGTCGCGCTGGTCGTGCGCGGGGCAGCCGAAGATCGCGCCGGTGCCGTATTCCATCAGCACGAAGTTCGCGACATAGACCGGCAGCTTCCAGCTCGGATCGAACGGATGGACCGCGCGGATCCCCGTGTCAAAGCCCTGCTTCTCAGCGGTGTCGATGATTTCCTGCGCGGTGCCGATCTTCTTGATCTCGGCGATGAACTCCGCAAGCTCAGGGTTCTTCGCGGCTGCGGCCTGCGCCAGCGGATGATCGGCCGAGATCGCCATGAACTTGGCGCCGAACAGCGTGTCCGGGCGCGTCGTGAAGATCTTCAGCTCGTTCTCGCCGGCGGGCGTCGTTTCGGCATCGAGCGCAAAGCGGACCAGCAGGCCCTCTGAGCGGCCGATCCAGTTGCGCTGCATCAGCCGCACCTTGTCGGGCCAGCGATCCAGCGTATCCAGCGCGGCCAGCAGCTCCTGCGAATACTTCGTGATCTTGAAGACCCACTGGTTCATCTCGCGCTGCTCGACGACAGCGCCGGAACGCCAGCCTTTGCCGTCAATCACCTGCTCGTTGGCGAGCACGGTCATGTCGACCGGGTCCCAGTTCACCTTGCGCTTCTCGCGCTCGGCGAGGCCTTCGCGCAGGAAGTCCAGGAACATCTTCTGCTGGTGCTTGTAATAGGAGGGATCGCAGGTCGCGATCTCGCGGCTCCAGTCCAGCGACAGCCCGATCGAGCGGAGCTGCTTCTTCATCGCGGCGATGTTGTCGTAGGTCCAGGCCTTGGGCGCGACCTTGCGCTCGATGGCGGCGTTCTCGGCCGGCAGGCCGAAAGCGTCCCAGCCCATCGGGTGCAGCACGTTGAAGCCCTTTGCGCGCATGAAGCGGGCCAGCACGTCGCCCAGCGTGTAATTGCGGACATGGCCGATATGGATGCGCCCGGACGGGTAGGGGAACATCTCGAGGACATAGTATTTCGGCCGCGAATCGTCGTTCTTCGAGACGAAGATTGCCTGTTCGTCCCAGGCGGCTTGCCAGCGCGGTTCGGCGTCGCGGGCGTTATAGCGTTCGGAGGTCATGGAATCGTTGGTTTTTCTCGGATGCGGCCGTCTAAAGACGGCGGACTAGGCCATAGAAGTCCTCAAGGGGTCAATGGGTTGCCGCCGGCAGAGGGGCCCCGCAATGCTGCTCCGCAAAACTACGGAGGAACCTATTGGCATCGGATTAAGGGGTCGGTGCGAGGTTGCCCGCCAACAGCACCCGTGCCAGGCGATGGATTCCAGTTTCGACGATCCCGATTACGACTATGCCGCATCCATGGCCGGACGGGCGATGCGGTGCATGGCCGAACAGCGGATTGCGCCGACGCCGACCAATTTTGCCGTCTGGTTCCAATATTTCGCGGGCAGCCATGACGACCTGCGCAACGCCATCGATCTCCTGATTGACCACAATCGTCCCTTCGACGTCAGGACCAATCAGGATCTGTTCAGGACCTACGTCGCGCCCCAGGTGAGTGCCGCCGCCATCGACACGTCCGAGCGGCTGCATACCCTCATGGGCGCGGCGAAGGAGTTTCTGGCGACCGCGATCGCCGACAACCATTCGCAGATGCAGGCGATCAGCAAGGTTGCCGACCAGGGTAAGGCCGGTGTCGATCCGAAGGCGCTGGTCGCCCAGCTCATGAACGAGCTGGCCCGCGCCGCCACGAGGGCGACACGGCTTGAGGCAGGCTTTGCGGAAAAGACCCGCGAGCTCGACGTGATCCGCGATTCGCTCTCCAGGTCGGAGGAGCGCGCCCGGACCGACACGCTGACGGGGCTGGCGAACCGGCGGGCGCTCGATGAATTCCTGCGCAAGGCGCAGGCGACTGCGGAATGGGGCGAGCCGCTCAGCGTGCTGATGCTCGACATCGACCACTTCAAGACCTTCAACGACAATTTCGGTCACGGCGTCGGCGACCAGGTGCTGCGCCTGATGGCAGAGGTGCTGCGCGATAAGGTTCGCGAGCAGGATCTGTCGGCCCGCTACGGCGGCGAGGAGCTGATCGCCGTGCTGCCGGATGCCAATCTCGCAGCCTGTGCCGAGATCGCCGAGCGCATCAGGCGCGCTATCGCGGACTGCAAGATCACGCGACGTTCGATCGGCGAGGTTCTGCCGAACATCAGCGTGTCGATCGGCGTGGCGCAGTACCGGGCCGGCGAAGCGATGAGCGATCTCATCGAACGCTGCGACCGTGCGCTCTATCTCGCCAAGGGTGGCGGCCGCAATCGCGTGGTGACTGAGAACGAGCTCGATCGCGCCATCGCTGCAGGCTAACGTCAGCCCGCCAGCATCATGTCCGCCGCGCCGTTCTCGATCGGTTGCACGCCGTGCTCGACGACGTTGTTGCGGCCGCGGTGTTTTGCAGCGTAGAGCGCGGCGTCGGCGGCTTCGATCAGATCACCTGGACGCAAGCTCTCGTTGGGCCGCGCCGCGGCGACGCCGATCGAGACGGTGACGATCATATGGCTGGACGTGATGTGCGGCAGGCACAGCTTCAGCACGGCCGCACGCACCTGTTCGCCGATTTCGACGGCGCGGTTCACATCGGTGTTCGGCAGCAGGAGGCAGAATTCCTCGCCGCCATAGCGCGCCGCGAAGCCCATCGTGTCGGCGGCAATGCCGGACAGCGACTCGCCGAGCCTGGTCAGGCAGGAATCGCCTTCAAGATGGCCGTAGGTGTCGTTGAAGAGCTTGAAATGGTCGACGTCGATCATCAGCAGCGCGAGGTCGTTGCCATATTGCTGCGCGCGCATCCATTCGAAATCGAGCCGGCTCTGGAAGCCGCGGCGATTGGCCAGCCCCGACAGCATGTCGATCGAGGCCATCACCGTCAGGCGGTCGTTGCTCGCGACCAGCTCGCGCTCGCGTTGGCTCAGTTGCGCGGCCATGGCATTGAACGCGCGGGCCAGCGCCACGAACTCCGACGGCAGGCGATTGCGTGCCGCGCGCGCCGACAAGTCGCCTTCGCCAAGACGTTTGGCCATGTCCGCGAGCATCTCGATCGGCTTGATCACCAGTTTCTCGGCCGCGATCAGCGCGCCGAGCAGGACGAACACGACAACGAAAGCGAGCTGGAGATAGGCGGTGCGGATATCGCGGCTGACCGCCGCAGACACCTTGTCCTCGTCGATGCTGGCGATCAGGCGGGCATTGGTGCCCGCGATGCGGATATAGCTGACCGCGCGGCGGCTGCCGTCGGCGGCCAGGAAAGAAAGTGAGCCCTCATCCTGGTCCGAGCGCAGCGCCCGGTCGGCGATCGCCGACATCAGCGGCATGTTGTCGAGAGGACGGCCGACCGCGCTGTGCTGGTCGGCCGGCGCGGCCAGCACGGTGCCGGCGCTGTCGACCAGCACGGCGGCGATGCCGGCGCGGCCGCCGAGATTGCTCATGACCTTCGACATCCAGTCGAGGTTGACGGTCGCAAGCACGACGGCATCCGCGACGCCGCTGAAGGCGGACACCGGATAAACCGCCATGACGGTCGGTGTCGGGACGGGCCGCGATAGGATGAAATCGCTCAGCACGAAGCGGCCGGTTTCCTGCGCCTGCTGGAAGTAAGGCCGGTCACTGAGGTCGAGGCCGACATACATGTTGTTGGTGGCGCACTGGATGCGCCCGTCCTGACCGGCGATCAGAAGCGTGCGGATCCAGGGAAGGTTCGACGGCAGGCTCGCGCGCAGCACGTCGCAGCTCTTGCTGATGCCGCCGGCAGAGGCGCGGATGAAGGCTTCCGATTTCAGGATGGTCTCGACCGACGAGATCACCTCGCGCTGCGCATCGGCGCTGTGTCTTGCAATGGTGGTGAATTCAGCTGCCGCCTGCGCGATCTGCCGCGCGCGCGTATCCTCGAGCGATCGGATGCGCTCGAACATCAAAGGCGTCACCAGAATCACCGCGAGCAACGCAAGCCGCGCCCGGATTCCGAGAACCTGCTTGAGTTTCGCTCGTTTGCGGTTGAAACTGACGTTTGCCATCTTCGTTACCCACCCCATGGGCAAGGTAAAGCGAAGGGTTCAAAAACTCTTTCTTGAACTCGGTAAAATTGGACTTACCTCGGTTACAGACACAGCCAATCGACGTCATGACAGAAGCCAACGCCGCGCCGGTAACCGGCCATTCACCAAACGCGCTCGCCGCGGTCGAAGCCGAAATCGCGCGCGCCTGCAAGGATGCGCGGCGCGACCGTGCCTCCGTGACGCTGATCGCGGTGTCGAAGACTTTCGCCGCGGATGCAATTACACCGGTCATCGACGCCGGGCAGCGCGTATTCGGCGAGAATCGGGTGCAGGAGGCCAAGAGCAAATGGCCAGCGTTAACGTCTGCTTATTCCGGTATTGCACTGCATCTGATCGGGCCGCTGCAATCCAACAAGGCGAAAGAGGCGGTCGCGCTGTTCGATGCCATCCATTCGGTTGACCGTCCGAGCATTTGCCAGGCGTTAGCCAAGGAAATCGAATCTCAAAACAAGCATCCGGAACTGTTCGTCCAGATCAACATCGGCGAGGAGCCGCAGAAGGCCGGCGTCGCCCCCGCCGAGGCCGATGCCTTCATCGCGAGCTGCCGCGACACCTATGGGCTCACGATCTCCGGGTTGATGTGCATTCCGCCGGTCGACGAACCGCCGGCGGCGCATTTCGCGTTGACCGCCAAGATCGCGGAGCGCAACGGATTGAAGAAGCTCTCGATGGGCATGAGCGCGGATTTTGCGACCGCCATCATGCTGGGCGCCACGCATGTGCGCGTGGGAAGTGCGATCTTCGGACATAGGTAGTTGTTGTCGTCCCGGACAAGCGCAGCGCAGATCCGGGACCCATACCGCGTGATCTCTGATTGGTGGGCGGTGTTCGTACCGACGAAAGTTAGGTAACCCTCAGTCTTCGCCAAGCTTCTCCCTGGGGTTATGGATCCCGGATCTGCGCTTCGCTTGTCCGGGACGACAGCGGAGTGTGAGACTACTTACGCGAACCTCACCGACACTTTCCCGAGCACACCGAAATCCGCGGCAAAATGATCACCGGCCTGGATCGGCAGCGGCGGATGGCACGTGCCTGTTGTCACCACCTCCCCTGCCCGCAAGGTGATGCCGAGCCCGCGCAGCTCGTTCGCAAGCCAGGCGAGCGCAACGCGGGGGGTCTCCGAGCACGTTCTTGCCGTGGCCGACATAGCGCTCGCCCCGCAATGTGATCTGCGGCCGTTCCTCGACGAGATCTATCGCGCGCCAGTTCGCTGAACTCGCTGCGCCCAGCACGACAAGATGCGCGCAGGCATTGTCGGCGATCAGCTGCGCCTCGCCCGCGCTGACGAAATCGGCAAATCGCGAATCGGGAATCTCGATCGCCGGATGCAAGCTCTCGACGGCGGCCAGCACTTCATCGACACTGTACGGTGCCGCGCGCGGCCCCAGATCGCGTCCCATGCGGAAGGCGAATTCCGGCTCGCCGACGCGCATCTCGTTGCCCTTCATCGACGCCGTGCCGCCATCGGCGATCACGGTGTCGCTCATGATGCGTCCGGCCAGTGGTCCCCCGACGTTGATGTGCTTCTGTCCGGCCTCACTCGTTGCCGCGATCTTCCAGCCGAACAGTCTTCCAAGCGACTGCGCCTCAAGCACGGCCTGAACCGCGTAGCCCTCGGCGCGGCTCTGCGGGCGCAAATTTGCCGCCAGCGCGTCCAGCTTGGTGCCGTCGCGCCAATGTTGAACGAGAACGCGCGATGCGGCGGCGATCTGATCCTTGTCCAGCATCTGTCCTCACCCGATGATGATTTTTGTTTGTGGTCCCAGCCGCCGCAGCAATTGCAGCATCGCAGATTTCGTCATGGAGACGCAGCCCGCGGTCGGCCCGAAATTGTCGCGGGCCAGGTGCAAGAACACCGCGCTGCCGCGGCCGGTGATTCGCGGCCTGGTGTTGTGGTCGATTTCGATGATGAAGTCATAGAGATGGTCGGCCCGCTTGAGCCGGTCGCCGCCCTGCTCCCGTCCGAGCCGGATGGGCTGATTGTAATGGCGATCTCCGGGGTCTTCGCACCAGGCGTCCGCGTTGCCGATGGCCCGGGCGGGCAGAAAAGTCTGCGGGCGGCTGTGCCGGTCGCCCCTCCACCACAATTGCCGCGGCCGGTAGCTGCCCCTTGGCGTGCCGCCATCGCCCTCGCGCTTGTTCGCCAGGATGCCGCCGCGCCCCAGCGCCACCGGTATCGTCAGGTGTCCGGCCGTCAGCCAGCCCCGGCGCGGATTACCCGCGGCAGGCCGAACGCGGATCGCCGAAAGCGGTCCGGAGCTTCGATTTCGGCTGTAACTAGCTGAAGCAGCTTTGTTTTTCATGTGAACGTGCAATGTCGAATTCATTACAGGACATTCATCAAAACGCCCAGCTATTCTGGGTTAGAGTGGTTCTGGCTTGTGAATCGGTAACAGCCCACTACTTCAACACGAATAACAATAATAACGGCGACCCCTAACTTCCCCTCGCGGCTGGGTGCGGCATGCATGCGCGCCGAGCCCGACCCCAAAAGGATGATACCCTATGGCCAATGCCCGCAAGATCCTGATCGTGGATGACGATACCGATCTGCGCGATACGTTGGTGGAGCAATTATCGCTGCACGAAGAATTTGAAGCCTCCGCCGTCGATACCGGCGCCAAGGGCGCAAGCGCTGCAAAGGCCAATTCTCCCGATCTCGTCCTGATGGATGTAGGGCTGCCCGACACCGACGGCCGTGAGGTGGTCCGCTCCCTGCGCAAGGGTGGCTTCAAGGCTCCGATCATCATGCTCACCGGGCATGACACCGATTCCGACACGATCTTGGGGCTGGAATCCGGCGCCAACGACTATGTGGCAAAGCCCTTCCGTTTCGCCGTGTTGTTGGCCCGCATCCGCGCCCAGCTTCGCCAGCACGAGGCCAGCGAGGACGCAGTGTTCTCGGTCGGCCCCTACAGCTTCCGTCCGGGCTCGAAGATGCTGACCGCGGCCAATGCGCGCAAGGTACGGCTGACGGAGAAGGAAACCGCCATCCTCCGCTTCCTCTACCGGGCCGGCCAGATGCCGGTCTCGCGCGAGACCCTGCTCCAGGAGGTCTGGGGCTACAACTCAGGCGTCACCACCCACACGCTGGAAACCCACATCTACCGCCTTCGCCAGAAGATCGAGAAGGATGCCGCCAACCCGGAAATCCTGGTGACGGAAGCCGGTGGCTACAAGTTGGTGCCGTGATACGTTCCGGAAACGCGCGATTCGTCGTAAATTTGCGCGTTCCCTAAGCCTCGGACCGGAATGTCAATCGACGACGACGTAGCGATTCTCGAGCGTGTCCCGACACTGCGCCTGTTGGGAGACGCCTCGTTGCGCATGCTGGCGATCGGTTCCGAGCAGCGTGACTTCGTCCGCGGCGACGTCCTGTTCAATCTCGGCGATAATGCCGATGCCGGCTTCGTCGTCCAGCGTGGCGCCTTCCGGGTCGACGACGGCGCCGGCGCCGAAATGATCGCAGGTCCCGGCGCACTGATCGGCGAGCTCGCGCTGGTCGTGCCGATGAAGCGGCCGTCGACCGCGACCGCGCTGGAGCCCTCCACAGTCATCCGCGTCGCACGCAGCCTGTTTCAGCGCGTGCTCGAAAGCGACCCCGCCGCCGCCCTTCGCCTCCGCGACGAATTCGCGGTTCGCTCCAGCCAGATCGCCAGCGATATCCTGATGGCGGGCACGAAGCTGACGTCCTAGGTCTCTCCGCTCGTCATTCCGGGGCGCGACGAAGTCGCGAGCCCGGAATGACGACGATCAAACCTCCAGCGTCACCGTCACCGGCACGTGGTCCGACGGTCGCTCCCAGCTCCGCGCGTCGCGCAGTATCTTGAAATCACTGACCGCATCCTTCAGCGCGCGCGAGACCCAGATGTGATCGAGCCTGCGGCCGCGGTCGCCGACAGTCCAGTCGGCGGACCGGTAGCTCCACCACGTGTAGACCTTCTCCGACATCGGGATGCGCTCGCGCGCAACGTCGACCCACTCGCCGGCATCGAGCGCTGCCTTGAGCTTCTCGGTTTCGATCGGCGTGTGCGAGACCACCTTCAGAAGCTGCTTGTGCGACCACACGTCGTTCTCGTGCGGGGCGACGTTGAGATCGCCGACCAGGATGTGGCGATCCTCACCGCGCGGATGCAACGGCTCGCAGGCTTTCATTTCGTCGAGGAAGCGAAGCTTGTGATCGAATTTTTCGTTCAGCGCCGGGTCGGGAATGTCGCCGCCGGCGGGAACGTAGAAATTATGCAGCACCAGCGGCTTTGCGATGCTGGCCTTTTCGCCGAACGACACCGAGATGTGGCGCGAGTCGATCTTGTCGCAGAAGGTGCGGATGTCCTTTGACTCGAACGGAATCTTCGAGACGATGGCGACGCCGTGATAGCCCTTCTGCCCGTTCAGCGCGACATGCTCGTAGCCGAGCCGCTTGAATCGCTTCAGCGGAAAGGCGTCGTCGATGCACTTGGTCTCCTGCAGGCACAGCACGTCCGGCCGCGTGCTCTTGAGAAATTTCGCGACCAGGTCGATGCGCAGCCGCACCGAATTGATGTTCCAGGTTGTCAGGGAAAGACGCATGAGGGATGCGTCTTAGCAAGCTCTCGTAGGGTGGGCAAAGGCGCAGAGCGCCGTGCCCACCGTCTTTTCATGCTTGGGAGCAATGGTGGGCACGCTCCGCTTTGCCCACCCTACGGCTGTCCGTCCACGACAATCTCTCGTGCCCCGGACGCTGGGCGGCACGAAGTGACGCGCAGCAGAGCCGCGGCCCATCTGCGGCATTCTGGCTCCCGGCTCTGCGCCGCACCGCCATAGCGCGTCACAGACGCGCGTGAACGCGCTTTACGCGCTGCGTCGCGTCCGGGACACGAGAGCCTAGCCCGGCGACGGGCCGTAGTTGGTGAAGTCGATCTTGAACATGCTGGGATCGAGCTTCTTGCTCGAGTCCAGATTGTAGACCGCGATCGTGGTGTCGTAGCCCTGCGGGTCGGTGACGGTCCACTGTTTCAATTGGCCGTCCTTGGCGCCGAACATCAGCAAGAGCCGGCTGGTGCCGACCAGCGCCTGCTTCTCCTCGATGGTGACGCTGACGAAGAGGTCGTCGGCCGAGACGTTGACGACGTTGGTGTCCTTCATCAGGTCGATGCGGTCGGACAGCAGGAAGCGCAGCGGCGTCTGCGACAGCGGATAGACATCCTGCGTCGCGAGCTTGCGATCGCGCACCACCAGCGACGATCCGTCGGCGACGATGTCGATCGGGCTCGGCGCGTCATACTCGAAGCGCACCTTGCCGGGCTTCTGGATGTAGAAATCGCCCTGCGTCTTGCTGCCGTCGGGGCCGACCTGGACGAAATTCCCGACCAGCGTCTGAAGGGAAGAGAGATAGGCGCTGACTTTGGCCGCCTGCGCCTTCTGGTTGGCATCGAAAGTCTGGAAGATACTGCTCGGCACGTTCCGGCGCGGATCCGGGATGATCGGATTCGGCGGTGTCTGCGTTGCGCCGGTGACAGCGGGCCCCCCGGCGGACGCCCCGCCGTCGCGGCCCTTCGGCGCGGGCTTCGGCACCGGCACAGTCTGCGCGACCGACGCACAGGTCACCATCGCGGCGGTGACGAGAAGCACGCCGGCCATGCGCGCGCTTCGCGCAGCGATGGTGGCAGCGAATCGAATGTCCGGATCTCTGATCAACGGGTCGTCCTGTGTGGTTGGGCGCCCTTTTTTACCGTGATTTCGGGCAAAAGCAGATATCGATTTGCATGAAATTATGTTTAGAGGCCCCTCGCCTCACATATGGCTGTCTTCTTCCTCGACCAGAATCTCGCGCTTTCCGGCGTGGTTGGCGGGTCCGACGATGCCTTCCAGTTCCATGCGCTCCATCAGCGATGCGGCGCGATTATAGCCGATTTGCAGGCGGCGCTGGATGTAGCTGGTCGAGGCCTTGCGGTCGCGTTTGACGATGGCGACCGCCTGCGAGAACAGGTCGCCGCCGCCATCCGCACCCATGCCGGTCGCGTCGAACACCGCGCCGTCCTCGTCCTCGGTGGGCTCTTCGGCCGTGACGGCTTCGAGATATTCCGGCTGTCCCTGCGTCTTGAGGTGACGCACCACCTTCTCGACTTCCTCGTCCGACGCGAAAGGTCCGTGCACGCGGCTGATGCGGCCGCCACCGGCCATGTAGAGCATGTCGCCCTGGCCGAGCAGCTGTTCGGCGCCCATCTCGCCGAGGATCGTGCGGCTGTCGATCTTCGAGGTCACCTGGAAGGCGATGCGGGTCGGGAAGTTGGCCTTGATGGTGCCGGTGATGACGTCGACCGACGGACGCTGCGTCGCGAGGATCACATGCAGGCCCGCGGCGCGCGCCATCTGCGCGAGGCGCTGCACCGCGCCTTCGATGTCCTTGCCGGCGACCATCATCAGGTCCGCCATTTCGTCGACGATGATGACGATGTAGGGCAGCGGCTCCAGCGAGAGCTTCTCTTCCTCGTAGATCGCCTTGCCGGTCTCCTTGTCGAAGCCGGTGTGCACCGTGCGCGTCGGCTCCTCGCCCTTGGCCTTCATTTCGAGCAGGCGCGTATTGTAGCCGTCGATGTTGCGCACACCGAGCTTGGCCATGTTCTTGTAGCGCTCTTCCATCTCGCGCACGGCCCATTTCAGCGCGACCACCGCCTTCTTCGGGTCGGTCACGACGGGTGTGAGCAGATGGGGAATGCCGTCATAGACGGAAAGTTCGAGCATCTTCGGATCGACCATGATGAGCCGGCACTGGTCCGGGCGCAGGCGGTAGACCAGGCTGAGGATCATGGTGTTGATCGCGACCGACTTGCCGGAGCCGGTGGTGCCGGCGATCAGCATGTGCGGCGTGCGGGCGAGGTCGATGATGACGGGGTCACCGCCGATGGTCTTGCCGAGGCAGAGCGGCAGCTTTGCGACCGTGTCGGTCGCCTCCTTTGCCACCAGCAATTCCCGCAAATAGACTTTCTCGCGATGTGCGTTCGGCAGCTCGATACCGATCGCGTTGCGTCCGGGCACGACCGCGACGCGCGCCGACAGCGCGCTCATCGAGCGGGCGATGTCGTCGGCGAGGCCAATCACGCGCGAGGACTTGATGCCGGGCGCCGGCTCCAGCTCGTACAGCGTGACCACGGGGCCCGGATTGGCCTTCACGATCTCGCCGCGCACACCGAAGTCCTGCAGCACGCCTTCGAGCGAACGCGAATTGGTTTCCAGCTCGGCCTTGCTGAGCGGCTGGCGATCGCCGGCCTTCGGTGCGGCCAGCATTGAGACGGAGGGAAGATCGAACTTGTCGGAGGATTTCTTGGAGGCGGCTTTCGGCGCGGCCTTCTTGCGCGGGGTGCGCGCGGCCGGCTCCTCCTCCTCTTCTTCCTCCTCTTCCTCGTCTTCCGCTTCCTCGTGCTCGTCCTCGTAGTCTTCGTCTTCGGACTGCGGCGAGATCGAAGGCGCGGTGCGGCCGCCGCCGAGGTTCGGCTCCTGGCGGCTGAACGCAGCGGCCTTGGTCTTCGGTCCGCTCGAGACCAGCGTGCGGTAGGCGGCGCCGAGCAGCCAGATCAGCCGCGCCTTGGTGCTCATCAATGCGTGGAACAGCCAGCCCAGCGACACCGAGCCGCGATCGCTCTCCTCGTCTTCGTCGAGCGGTTTATCGTCATCCTCGATCTCGGCGAGCTCTTCGTCGTGCTCGCGAGCGCCGAGGCCGCAGGCGATCAGGAAGGTCACGGCCATCGCGACGAACAGGATGACGCCGAGCACCATGCGATAGATCATGCCCGGCGGCCCGAAGATCACCGCGGGCGCGCGCACGAGGGCATCGCCGACCACGCCGCCGAGACCGGTCGGCAGCGGCCAGGCGCCGCCATGCGGCCAGCAGCTCGCAAAGCCTGCCGCGATCACCGTGCAGAGAATCCAGGCGCCGAGCCGCAGCGCCTCGCGGTCGAACGGGCGGTGGGTCATCATGCGCCAGCCCCAGACTGCGACCGTCAGGACCAGCATGATCGCGCCGAGCCCAAGGATCTGCATCGCGAGGTCGGCGCCGATTGCGCCGGCATAACCGAGAATGTTGCGGATCGGCCGCGAGGTCGCGTGGCTGAGGCTGGGATCCTGCACCGACCAGGTCATCAGCGCCGCCGAGGCGACGCCGGACAGCGTGATCAGGCCGAGACCGGTGAGCTCGCGCATACGCCGCGCCAGCCCCTCGCGGATCGAGGGCGGCAGATGGCCCACCAGGGGAATGACACGTTCGATTGCCGACATGCTCATGGGCCTCGCCTAACCCAGAGTCTCGACCAGCCGGTGCAGCGCTTGCGCCGTGGTCTCACCGTCCTGCACCAGCGCAAGGCGGATATAGCCTGCGCCGGGATTGAAGCCGTCGGGTTGGAGCCGCGCCAGATAGCTGCCGGGCACCACGCGCACGCCTGCTTCCTTGAAGAGTCTCAGGGTCACGGACACGTCGTCGCCGATCTCGGACGTATTGAGCCAGACGCAGAAGCCCGCGTCGGGCCGGCGATAACCGTAGCGGTTGCCGATGATCTGGTCGGCGAGATCGAACTTGATGCGGTAGAGCCTGCGGTTCTCCTCTACATGCGCCTCGTCGCTGTAAGCAGCGGTCGCGACATGCTGGAGCGCCGCCGGCACCTGGGGAGCTGCGACGTTGCGCAGCTCGAGGAACATGTTGATGAATTTCTTGTCGCCGGCGGCGAAGCCGACGCGCATGCCCGGAAGGTTGGAGCGCTTCGACAGCGACTGGAACGCGACCACCCGGGTGAAGTCGGGGCCGGCGCATTCCAGCGCGCTGCCCGGCGCCTCGCGAGTGTAGATCTCCGAGTAGCACTCGTCGCTGAGGATCACGAATCCGTAGCGATCGGCGAGCTGCTTCAATCGCTTGAAATAGTCGGGCGAGGCGACCGAGCCCTGCGGATTGGCGGGTGAAGCCAGATAGAACGCCACCGTGCGCGCCAGCGTCGCCTCGTCGATGGCGTCGAGATCGGGCAGGAAGCCGTTTTCGACCGTGGTCGGCAGATAGACCGGCTCGCAAGCCGCCGCGCGGGCGCCGGCGCCATAGACCGGATAGAACGGGTTCGGCATCAGGATGGCGGGCTTGCCGGGACGCGGGCCGACATAGCGCGCGGCCGAGATCGCCGCGAAGAACAGCCCCTCTCGGCTGCCGTTGAGAACCAGAATCTCGTTCTGGGGGTCGAGCGGCCGCGGCAGCTTGAAGCGCGATGACAGCCAGGCGCCCGCCGCCTTGCGGAACGGCTCGGTGCCCTGGTTCGCCGGGTAGCGGCCGAAATCGGCGATGTGCCTGGCCAGCACCGGGCCGACGAAGTCAGGCACGGGATGCTGAGGCTCGCCGACCGCAAGCGAAATCAAGGGCTTACCCGGCTGATGGGGTGCCAGCAGCTCGTTAAGCCGGACGAAGGGCGAGCGTTCGTTATCGGAGCTTCCACCGCCCTGCGGCGCGAGGGATGAAGCGGTCATAGCCATTCGTTGGGCGCCAGCACTCTTGGAACTGCCGGCACGAAGGCACCGGCGGGAAGCGGTTCAGTTCACCATAGATAGGGCGAGGTTAAGACGCGATTAACCATCGGCCGGCCGGCCCGTCCAGAGCGGAATAATTAGGCCGGATAACAACGGGATGCGCCCTTCGGCGAGGACTGTCGGTTCCCGATAGCGCGACGTCAGACCGGGGCGGTGTGTGCCGTCAGCATCGTCATGGCCGGGCATAGCCGTCCGAAGGACGGCGTCGCTTCCGCTCGCCTATGTCCCGGCCATCCACGACCTTTCCCGCTCGCCCGGAGAACGTGGATGCCCGGGACAAGCCCGGGCATGACGAGCTTTGCGAGGTGAGTGCGCTGCCCTAGCGCCCCGGCAGCTTGTCGAATGTCGCCATGCCCGCAGGGATCGCGTGGAATTCCTGTTTGTCGCAGGTGTAGATCGCCATTTGTGGATGGAACTGCGCCGGTTCGTCCAGCGTGCCGACCTTCAGGACCGTTGCGGGGAGGCCCGGAACCTTGGTCACGAGGTGCGTGCCGCATTCGGCGCAGAATTCGCGCGTGACCGCGCGGGCGAGGTCCTTGCGTGTGAACTGCTTGGGCTGTCCGGTGATATAGGTGAAGCCGGCCGCCGGCATTGCGATGAAGGTGTTGGGCGCGCCGCCCGAGATGTACTGGCACTCGCGGCAATGACACTGCGCCTGCATCATCGGATCGCCCTCGGCCACGTAGCGAACTTCTCCGCAATAGCACCCGCCTTCCAAACGCATGACGACCTCCCAATTGTTGTTTGTTGTGGTCGATATTTCTGCGCCGGCAATCTGGAATGGCAATCCCTTTCTTTGGCGCGCCGGTCAAAAAGATTCCTTCAAAAAGAAAGGGGCTCCAGCTTGCGCTGGAGCCCCTCAACGGTCGGGGCATTGCCGGGTATGTGCCCAAACCGTAGGTGTGGGCGCGATCCCCGAAGAGATCGCGGCCGGGAGGAGAGTTACATGTTGTAGGCGCGCTCGGTGTGCTCGGTGATGTCGAGGCCTTCACGCTCGCTCTCGACATTGGCGCGGAGGCCAACGATCACATCGACCACCTTGTAGAGGATCGCCGAGCCGACGCCCGACCACACCAGCGTGGTGCAGACGGCCGTGATCTGGGAGATCATCTGCGCCGCGAAGTCATAATCGGCAACTTTGGGCGGGATCGCGGTGTAGTCGATGATGCCCGCGCCGCCGAGAGCCGGATTGACCAGGATGCCGGTGCCGAGGGCGCCGACGATGCCGCCGACGCAGTGCACGCCGAACACGTCGAGGGAGTCATCGTAGCCGAGCGCGTTCTTCACGACGGTGCAGAAGAACAGGCAGACCACGCCGACCACGAGGCCGAGGACGATCGCACCCATGACACCGGAGAAGCCGGCGGCAGGCGTGACCGCCACGAGACCCGCGACAGCGCCGGAGATGACGCCGAGCACCGACGGGTGACCCTTCACGATCCATTCCGCGAACATCCACGACAGCGCGGCGGCTGCGGTGGCGACGAACGAGTTGGTCATGGCGAGCGCAGCGCCGCCGTTGGCTTCGAGGTTGGAGCCGGCGTTAAAGCCGAACCAGCCGACCCAGAGCAGCGAGGCGCCGATCATCGACATGGTCAGCGAGTGCGGAGCCATCAGCTCCTTGCCATAGCCGACCCGCTTGCCGATCAGGAGAGCGCCGACGAGACCTGCGATACCGGCGTTGATGTGCACGACGGTACCGCCTGCGAAGTCGATTGCGCCCTTCTTGAAGATCCAGCCGGCGTCGGCGTTGATCTCGTCGAGCTTGGCCTGCGCCGCGGTCTTCGCCGCCGCATCACCCGCGGCAGCCAGAGCCTTGGCCGCATCCTGGATCGCGTCCGGGCCGGGCCAGTACCAGACCATGTGCGCGATCGGGAAGTAGATCAGCGTGACCCAGAGCGGGATGAAGAGAGCGATCGCCGAGAACTTCATGCGCTCGGCGAAGGCGCCGACGATGAGGGCGGGAGTGATTGCCGCGAAGGTCATCTGGAAGCACACATAGACGAGCTCCGAGATGTTGGCGTCGACCGAGAAGGTCGCGGCCTTCGAGTCGGTGGTGACGCCCATCATGAAGGCCTTGGAGAAGCCGCCGATGAAGTCGGAGCCGCCGGTGAACGCGAGGCTGTAGCCATACACGGCCCAGATCACGGTGACGACGCAGACGGTGTAGAAGACCTGCATCAGAACGGAGAGCATGTTCTTGGAGCGGACGAGGCCGCCGTAGAACAGCGCAAGACCCGGGATCGTCATCAGCAGCACGAGCACTGTCGATGTCAGCATCCAGGCGTTGTCTCCCTTGTTGATCGTCGGCTCGGCGTAGGCCGCGGTCGCAGCGAACATGCCGGCTGCGAGGGCCGCCAGTCCCGCGCCAAAGGGACGCTTGAACGTCATTTCATTCACTCCTGATTGGATTTTGGTTGAGCGCGAAATCAAAGGGCCGCGGCATCGGCCTCGCCGGTGCGGATGCGAACCGCGTGGTCGAGGTTGATGACGAAGATCTTGCCGTCGCCGATCTGTCCGGTTTTCGCGGCGGACGTGATGGCATCGATGGTCTTGTCGACCTGCTCGGAGGGGACAGCGACCTCGACCTTGATCTTGGGCAGGAAGCTCACGGCATATTCGGCGCCGCGATAGATTTCCGTATGGCCTTTCTGGCGGCCGTATCCCTTGACTTCCGTCACCGTGAGACCGTGAACGCCAATGGCGGTCAGGGCGTCACGGACTTCTTCCAGCTTGAATGGCTTGATGATCGCCATAACAATTTTCATGGGTCCTATCCCCGCTTGGGCCCGGTCCGGACGTGGCCGGGCGTTCTTGACTGGTTCGCCACGAGGGAGATTTTTCACTACGCGGGGCACAGCCAGGACCCCTAGAATCAAATGCCGTGCCAGATCGGGCGCGTTGCCTAACGGACTATGAAAACGGGTATTTTCGCGTTCGACGAGTGTTGCGGCGCAGTGCGCCATTCCGCCGCGCTCAAAACGTGACCATATCTGCTCAAAATGCGAGCACGACAGGCTGCCGACACAATGTTGCTCATGTGCCGGGCAGCTAGAAGGTAATTATATAGTGTAGTCGTTTATTGCAGGGCTTCGCCATGCTGGGTGATGTCGAGACCCTCCAGCTCCTGCTCGCGGGATACGCGCAGCGGAACGAACAGGGCGACCAGCTTGAGCAGAACGAAGCTCACCCCAGCCGACCAGATGAAGGTGACGGCGACCCCATAGAACTGGGCCGCCAGCAGCCGCGGGTGGCCTTCGAGCAAGCCAGCTGTCCCGCCGATGGCGCTGGTTGCGAACACGCCCGCGAGCAGGGTGCCGGTCAGGCCTCCGATGCCGTGGACGCCGAACACGTCGAGCGAGTCATCATAGTTGAAGCGGTGCTTGAGCCAGGTGCAGGCCCAGTAGCAAACGAGGCCCGCTATCACGCCGATGACGATACCATGCCAGGGTGCGACGAAGCCCGAGGCCGGCGTGATGGTGCCAAGGCCGGCGACCGCGCCCGAGATCATGCCCAGCACCGAGGGCTTGCGGCGGGTCGACCATTCGATCGCGCCCCAGGTCACGGCGCCGGAGCAGGCCGCAAGATGCGTCGCGATGATCGCCATCACCGCGCGCGAATTGGCTGCGCCGGCCGAGCCGCCGTTGAAGCCGAACCAGCCGACCCACAACAGGCCCGTGCCCATCACCGCGAGCGAGAGATCGAACGGCGAGAGATTTTCGGTGCCGTAGCCGTGACGGCGCCCCATCACCTTGGCCGCGACGAGGCCGCCGGTGCCGGCCGACAGATGCACGACAAGGCCGCCGGAGAAATCCAGCACGCCCGCCCTGGCGAGGAAGCCGCCGCCCCACACCCAATGCGCCAGCGGAATGTAGACGAAGATGAACCAGGCGACCGAGAACAACAGATAGGCGGAGAACCGCATCCGGTCCGCGACCGAGCCCGCGACCAGCGCCACCGTGATGATCGCAAACGTCATCTGATAAAGCATGAACAGCGATTCCGGGATCGTCTTCGCCGCCGGATTGATGCTGTCCATGGTCATGCCGGCCAGGAACCAGCGATCGAGCGAACCGATCCACGGGCCATCGCCGACGAAACAGAGCGAATAGCCGAACGCAACCCAGAGGATGGAGATCAGCGTCACTGCCGCGAGGCTCTGCGCCATTGTCGCGAGCACGTTCTTCTTGCGCACCATGCCGGAATAGAACAGCGCAAGCCCCGGGATCGTCATCATCAGCACCAGCGCGGTGGCGACGATCATCCAGGCGGTGTCGGCGGCGCTGATCTCGGATGCCGCGGCATACGCCGGCGAAGTTATGACGGACACAAATCCGACGGGCACAGCCATAGCGGCTACGCGGCGCAACAATCCCGCCATGTCGTTTCCCCCAAGCACAGTGATTGCAACGCGCGCCGGGGCGTCGTTGCCCGGTGCGATCGAAGAAGACGGTATTTAGAGCGCGTCGCTGTCGGTTTCGCCGGTGCGGATGCGCAGCGCGTGGTCGATCGGCGTGACGAAGATCTTGCCGTCGCCGATCTGCCCGGTGCGCGCGGAGGCGGTGATCACGGCGACGGCCTTGTCGGCGATGTCGGAGGCAACCGCGATCTCGATGCGCAGCTTCGGCAGGAAGTTCACGACATACTCGGCGCCGCGATAGATCTCGGTGTGGCCCTTCTGGCGGCCATAGCCCTTCACCTCGGTCACAGTCATGCCGTGGACGCCGATCGCCGTCAGCGCCTGGCGGACTTCATCGAGCTTGAAGGGTTTGATGATCGCGACGACGAGTTTCATGGTCAGGCCTATTCCCCGGGAATGCGCCTCGCCGCATGTCTCCGGCGCTGCGTCAATCTGACATCTTTCCGGGCAAATGGCATAAAAAAACTCGCGGATAGAAGCGGAAAAACGCTTGGCCACGTGAACAGCCGCCTCTGTACAGGGCATCCGTTGATCCCTCACAATGCATTTTTGGCATGGATGCAGTGAACCGAAGCGTCCCGGCCGGTACATAAGTATGTTTAAGGGGGACGCTTCATGGCGAGTTGGTTCTACGCATCCGAGGGCAAACAACAGGGGCCCTATCCGGAAGGGCAATTCCGTGACCTCGTCGCCCAGGGAATTGTACGCCCGGATACGCTGGTGTGGTCTGAGGGCATGGCCGGCTGGCAGAAGGCCGCCGAAATCCCCGGCCTGATCGGCGGCCGCGGTGCGCCCCCGATGATGCCGGCCGGCGGCCCGCCGATGATGGGCGCCGGTGGCTATGCCGGCGGCAGCGGCAGCGGAGGATCGATTTCGGTCGATTTCGACATCATCGAGTTCACCTGGCGCAGCATCGTGATGCTGATCGGCATGTGCTTCATCATCCCGGTGCCGTGGGTGTTCGTCTGGTACACGAAATGGATCGTGCCCTGCGTGAATGTCCCGGGGCGGCCTAATCTCAGCTTCACCGGCAATGCGATGGCGCTGGTGCCCTGGTTTTTCGGCTTCATCGTTCTGGCGATCGTCATCAGCCTCATCGGCAGCCAGTTGCTCAGCAACCTGCTGTTCATCGCGCAGATCGTTCTCTACTGGCTCCTGATCAAATGGATGGTTGCGAACCTCGCTTCCAACGGGCAGCCGCTCGGGCTGAGCTTCACCGGCTCGGTCTGGGCCTATATCGGCTGGAATCTGCTGTTCGCGATCTCGATCATCACCATCATCGGCTGGGCCTGGGTCGCCGCGGCCCAGATGCGCTGGTTCTGCCGCAGCATCGAAGGCACAAGGCGCGAAATCCTTTTCAACGGCAGTGGCCTTGAGATTCTCTGGCGCGGCATCGTGGCCGCGATCCTGTGCGCCTTCATCATCCCGATCCCGTGGGTGTATCGCTGGATCATGAACTGGTTTGGGTCGCAGACCGAGCTCGCTCCGCGCGGCTCCGTCCGGGCATGATCCGGAAACCTTGAGCGCGATGAACTCGCGCTTTGGGCGTCAGGCCTTCCGCTCGCGCACGGAGCCTTCCTGCGCGACGGAGGCCACCAGCGTGCCATCCGGCTTGAAGATCAGGCCGCGCGTCAAGCCGCGGCCGTCCTGTGCGCTCGGCGAATCCTGCGCGTAGAGCAGCCATTCGTCGGCGCGGAACGGGCGGTGAAACCACATTGCGTGGTCGAGGCTGGCCGGCATCATGCGCTTGTCGAACAGCGTGCGGCCGTACCGCGCCATCACTGCGTCCAGCAGCGAGAAATCCGACGCGTAGGCGAGCGCGCACATGTGCAGCGCCGGATCGTCAGGCAGCTTTGCCGCGGTCTTGATCCAGACATTGATGCGGCCGTCGTCGATCTTCTGGCCGAAATAGCGGCCGAGCTCGACCGGGCGCAGCTCGATCGGGCGATCGGATTCATAGTAGCGGCGGATGAAGTCCGGCATCTCGCGGAACATCGGCTGCTTGGCCACCTCCTCCGCCGTGAGCTTCTCCGGCGGCGGCACGTCGGGCATTTTCTCCTGATGGTCGAAGGAGCCCTGCTCGTCGGCGTGGAATGACACCATGATCGAGAAGATCGCGTTGCCGTGCTGGATCGCCGTGACGCGGCGGGTCGAATAGCTCTTGCCGTCGCGTAAGCGCTCGACCTGGTAGATGATCGGGATTTGAGGATCGCCCGGCAGGATGAAATAGCAATGCAGCGAATGCGGCAGCCGGCCCTCGACCGTGCGGCAGGCCGCAACCATGGCCTGCCCGATCACTTGGCCGCCGAACACCCGCTGCCAGCTCGTCTTCGGGCTGTTTCCGCGGAACAAATTCACCTCGAGCTGTTCGAGGTCGAGGATCGCGATGAGGTCGATCAGGCTTTTGGACATGGAATTCAGCTTTCGCCTCGTCATTCCGGGCTCGCTGCTTCGGAATGACACAATGGGGGCTTTCCGCCCTTGTTTCACCGCACTGTTTCGCCCAGCTCAAGTCTGCTAGCAAGACCAAGAGTTAGCCGGAAATTTTGGCAGGAAGCTTGGCAGGAATTTTGGGTATGTCGGTACAGGGTAGCATTGTCATTGGCGGCGGCGCGTTTGCGGGCCTGGCTCTGGCCCTGGCGCTGCGTCAGGGGCTCGGACCCGAGATTCCCGTCATCGTCGCCGATCCGGCGCTCAGCGCACGCCCGAGCCGCGACCCGCGCGCCACTGCGATCGTGGCCGCCTGCCGCCGCCTGTTCGAGACGATCGGCGCCTGGGACGGCGTCAGGAGCGAGGCGCAGCCGATCCTCGACATGGTCGTCACCGATTCCAAGCTGGAAGACGCCACCCGCCCCGTGTTTTTGAATTTTGCCGGCGATGTCGCGCCCGGCGAGCCCTTCGCGCATATGGTCGAGAACCGCCGTCTGATCGATGCGCTTGTGGTACGCGCTGAAGCCGAGGGCATCGATCTGCGCGCGACCGCCGTGTCGTCTTACGACGCGCGTAGCGACGGCATCGACGTGACGCTGGGCGATGGCAGCGTCATTGCCGCGAGCCTGCTGGTCGCGGCCGACGGCGCGAGGTCAAAGCTGCGCGAGCGCGCCGGCATCGTCACCCATGGCTGGGAGTACGACCAGTCCGGCATCGTCGTCACCGTCGGCCACGAGCGCGATCACGAGGGCCGCGCCGAAGAACACTTTTTGCCCGCAGGTCCGTTCGCGATCCTGCCGCTCTCGGGAAAACGTTCCTCGCTGGTGTGGACCGAGCGCCGCAGCGAGGCCGCGCGCATCATTGCGCTCGGCGACGAGGAATTTCACAGCGAGCTCGAGCAGCGCTTCGGCCTGCATCTCGGCGAGCTGAAGGCGCTCGACAAGCCGCGCGCGTTCCCGCTGTCCTATTTCGTGGCGCGATCCTTCATCGCCGAACGCCTCGCACTGGTCGGCGATTCCGCGCATGTCATCCACCCGATCGCGGGCCAGGGTCTCAACATGGGGCTGAAAGACGTCGCCGCGCTGGCCGAAGTCGTCGTCGATGCCGCGCGGCTCGGCATGGATATCGGCGGGGCCGACGTGCTCGAACGCTACCAGCGCTGGCGCCGCTTCGACACCATGGCGATGGGCGTTGCCACCAACTCGCTGAACTTCCTGTTCTCCAACCACTCGACGCTGCTGCGCACCGTCCGCGACATCGGGCTCGGCATCGTCGATCGCGCCCCGCCGCTGAAGAACCTTTTCATCCGCCAGGCCGCCGGGTTGACGGGCGAGGTGCCGCGGCTGTTGAAGGGCGAGGCGTTGTAAGCTCTCGCTGGTGCCCCACTCTCCACCGTCGTCCCGGACAAGCGAAGCGCTGATCCGGGACCCATAACCACAGGGAGATGTTTGGCGAGGACTCGTGGTTATCAGTCTCGCGCCACAACCGTGCCCTGGGGTTATAGGTCCCCGCGTTCGCGGGGACGACACCGAGATTGTTGCGCGGCTATCGCCGCCGCTGGTTCCCTAATCGATCTTCCGCGCTTCTTCCGGCAGCATGATCGGGATGCCGTCGCGGATCGGATAGGCGAGCTTTGCGCTGCGCGAGATCAGCTCCTGCCGCGCCGAATCGAACTCCAGCGGGCCCTTGGTCAGTGGGCACACCAAAATCTCCAGCAATTTGGGGTCGACACTGTTTTCGGGGCGTTCGGCGTTCATTGTGGTCTCCGGCGATCGGTTGCCTCTAGCACAGAAAAGCCTAGCCGCCCATTGCTGCGGTTAAAGCGTTTCGAGCAAAATGGATGCCGGTTCCCGTAAGGGAAACGCATCAAAACTAGAATCTAGAGCCCCGTTCCGATTCCATCGGAACGGAACTGGCTCTAGGCCGCGACCATCCTCAGGAGCTCATCGAGCAAGCCCTGGAGCCGCGCCGGCGGCACTGGCGCAGCCGAAAGTGCGAAGCCGAGAAACGTCCAATACAGGATCTGTGCGCGGGCCTGCGCCGCCGCCGGCTCAAGCCCCCGCTTCTTCAGCAGCGCCTCGATATAGTCGAGCCGGCGGCGGTCGATGGCACGGACCGCGCCCTGCGCTGCCGCATCGAACGCCGCCCAGTTGCGCACGGCCCGCTCGAGATCGAGCCGGGCGCCAAAGGTCCTGCGCAGCAGCGCCTTGAGAGGATCGTCGCTGTCGGCTTCGACATCGGCGATGATCTGCTCGGCCGCGATCTCGCGCCAGCGCTTCAGCACGGCGCTGTGGAACGCGGCGAGATCGGCAAAATGCCAGTAGAAGCTGCCGCGCGAGACACTCATGGACTTCGCCAGCGGATCGGCCTTCAGCGCCGTGAAGCCGTTTCTGGCGAGCGCCTTCAGGCCTTCCTTGATCCAGTCATCGGCGGAGAGCTGTTCGGTCATGTCGGGGTCCCAGGATCGAACCATACACTAGTGTATTGACAGGCCGCAGGCCAGCGCCTATCTCACCATACATAGCTGTATGGATAGAGCCTTAAGGGAGCCCCGATGATGCGTGATCTCCTGCTCCAATGTGCTGGCCTTGCCACCATTGCCGTGGCCCTGATCCACGGCATCCTCGGCGAGACCAAGGTCTTCGCGCGGGCTCGTATCGAGCCGGAACGGCTGCGTGCCCTGCTCCGCCTGGTCTGGCAGACCTCGACCGTCGCCTGGATCGGCGGCGGCGTCCTCCTGATCGCGACACCGTGGATGGCCTCGGAGCCGGCACGCCACTGGATCGTCATCACCATGGCCTGCGTGTTTGGCTTCGCGGCCTTCGCTAATGCCTGGGCCACGCGCGGCCGGCATTTTGGCTGGATGGCGCTCGGTGCTGCCGTCGCCATGGCGATCGCCGGCTACTGAGCGGCGACCAGCAGCCTAACGTTCGAGCGGAGCGGCACAATGACAGCTCGTGTTCGCCTGACCATCGAGGACGGCGATCTGCAAACGCTCGGCACTGTGAAGGCATCCTCGGCGTTCAACCTCGCTGGCTTCGAAGTCGTCGCGGCCGAGAACGGTGAAGCAACCATGCGCATGACATGGCGTGGCGACCTCACAAAGCCGCTATCCAGCAACGCGAAGCGCGGTCTAGCGTAACTTGCCCGATCAGCAGTCCATTCCAAACCCGTGAGGCGTAAGGCCGCAGCAGCACTTCAAATGCGCACTGCATACGGAGAGCACTGATCTTTTTCGGATCGTTAGAATATCTCTAAAGCTCCTCGCGGTCGAACTTGATTGACTTCACCCTCCGCTTCGCTTCCTTCGATCACGCATCGCGCTGAGCGAAGCGCACACGACAGAGGAGAGACGTTCGTGAAGGTCATTCGTGTTGTTGCCATTGCACTGACGATCGGGATTGGAACAAGCTCAGCGGCCATGGCCGACGGCTTCAAGGACTGCACCAAGCTCGACAAGGCGTCGTGGAAGCCGGCCAGCGACGCCGAAGCCAAGGCCAAGGCCGCTGGCTATGAAGTGCGGCGCTCGAAGATCGAAGGCTCGTGCTACGAGGTCTATGGCGTCAAGGAAGGCAAGCTCTACGAGCTGTTCTACAGCCCCGAAGACCTCAGCCTGAAGCACACGATTGCCAAGTAAGATTTGATGCTAGAGCGTTTTCGAGCGAAGTGGATGCCGGTTCGCGTGAAGAAAACGCGTCCAAACAAGAACCTAGAGCCCGTTCCGATTCCATCGGAACGGAAATAGCTCTAGGTAAGATTTGAGGGTGGTCCCGGCTTGATCGAAGAAGCGGTGCCAGAAGCGCGCGGGGTGTCCGACAGGCGCCCCGCGGATCGAACCGTCTCGCGGACGGTCGCGGTCTGGGATCTCCCGCTGCGTCTTTGGCACTGGGCTCTCGCCGCCAGCGTTCTGGTCGCGTGGTTCACGCCTACGGTCTATGACAGCCTTCACCGCATTGTCGGCTACACGGTGCTCGGGCTCTTGGCCTTTCGTCTCGTCTGGGGCTTCCTGGGAAGTCGCTATTCGCGGTTTCGCATGGTCCGCGTCAGGCTGCGCGCGGCGCCGAGCTATCTCTGGAATCTGCGACGCGGCATCACCGGCCGTTATATTGGGCTCAACCCAGCCGGCACCTTGATGCTGGTGGCGCTGCTGCTGTCGCTCGCCGTCTCAGCGATCACGGGCGCGCTGTCGGTGACCGTCACCTTCTTCGGCGTCTGGTGGATCGAGGACACGCACGCCTACGCATCCGACGCCGTTATCGTGCTGGTCGTGCTGCACGTCGTGGGCGTGGTGCTGATGGGGGTGCTTCAGCGCGAGAACCTGATCCGCGCGATGTTCACCGGACGCAAACGCATTCGCGCCTGAGCGAGCCGCGTTTAGGATTCCGGTCGGGTCGCCTGCTCGCTCTGCGACGAGGCGCCTTTTTCATTATTCTAATTCTAATGTAGAGCTATTCTAGCTTCACCCTTCCTTCTTCTGCTTCCCAAGGCACGCTTTTGCAGGCTTCTCCTGCGGTGAATTGTCGCAAGTCTTGGGGAGCGCATGTCATTTCACGTTTTCACCGATCCAGTCGCGCCACGTTTCAACAATCGTCGATGCCGGCGCCGATCAGCATTGCTCGCGGCAACTGCGATCTCGATTCTGAGTTCTGGTGCGGCTTGCGCAGCGGAAGGTGGGGCGAATGACGCCCTGCTCAAGAAGCTGGAAAAGATGGAGCAGCGCATCCAGCAGCTCGAAGCCGAGCTGAAGCAGAAGCAGGATCGCCCGACGGCCGACACAGACGCAAAGCGGGCGGCCAAAACGGCATCGCTGACGAGCACCAATGCAGCCGCGCCATCCGCTGAGGGAAAGGATGCGCCAGCCAAATCTGACGTCCAAAAGTCTGACGCTCAAAAGCCTGAAGCCCAATCGTCCGAGAAGTCGGCCAAGTCGAAGTCGAAAGACTTCATCCCTCTGCCGCCACTGCCGTCAGCGTCGGACAAACCGATCCTCGGGCTTGCGGATTCTCCGGTCTCCGGCCTCAGCATCGGGGCTTATGGCGAGATGAACTTCGGCACCATCCAGAATCCTGCTGCCGGTGGCCAGTGGCAGAAGGGTTTTGACGCGGCCAGGTTCGTTCTCCTGCCCACCTATGCGATCACCCCGAACATCATCTTCAATGCGGAGATCGAGTTCGAGCACGCGGGCTCCGGATTTGACAACGACGACAAGCTGCACGGCACCGCCGAGATCGAGCAGCTCTGGGTCGATTTCAAGATCATCGACCAATTCAACTGGCGTTCGCCGGGCATTGATCTGGTGCCGATCGGGTACATCAATCAGCATCACGAACCCACGCAATATTACAGCGTGCTCCGGCCCGCACTCTACAACGGCCTCATTCCGTCGACCTGGAAGGTCCCATCGACCAGCGTCTATGGGACGATCACCGAGGACCTCAAATATCAGGTCATGCTCAGCACCAGCAACGAGGATTTCGGCGACTCCTTCGACAATCGCACTGAGGCAAAGACCGTCCCGCTTCTCGGGACGGGGTACGTCGCCGGCATTGACGGCGTAACCGCGCTCGCATTCTCGAGGCCCCCGCTCGGCGACTTCCAGCAACTCAACAACGCCATGGCCGTGTCCGGCCGGCTCGACTTCACGCCGACATTCTGGCCAGGCTTCGCCGGAAGCGTCAGCGCCTATTTCTCGCCGAACACGACGCCGCGCGGGGCGCATGACGATCTCGGTAACTTCCTCGGCAGGTCCAGTCTCACAATGTTTGATGCCGAATTCCGCTACAGGGTGCCGGACACAGGTCTTGAGTTTCGCGGCGAATATGTCCTCGCCGGGTTCGGGCATCCGGAAAACCTGCGCGCCAACAACGACTCGGATCCGACCAACAATGTCGGCAAGTCGATGTACGGCTATTCCGGCGAGATTGCCTACCATGTCCCGCTCGGCACGATTCTCAACAGCGAGTGGGAGGCTGTGCCGTTCTATCGCTACACGTATCAGAATCTGCAAACGAGCGGCTACGCCGGCACCGATGCCAATCTGCCGACTGGTCAGGGTCAGCGACAGTACCACACGGCCGGCTTTGCGGTGTTTCCATCCCCGAAGATTGTGCTGAAGGCGACCTACCAGCGTGTGATCGACAAGAGCGCCACCGGCGCGCTTTCGGATTCGTTCCTCGGCGGCGTCGGGTTCTTCTTTTGATGCCGACAGGGTCGCTTGGGACAATGTTGCGAGGCCTGATGAGAGGGCCAGGAGCGAGGTGACTATGAATTGGGTTCGATACACCGCGCCGGCTGCGGCGATCTTGTCTGCCACCTCTCCCGCCTATGCCGTCCGGTATCTGTCGATTGAGGAAGCGCAGAAGGAGGCATTTCCGTCCGCGACACATTTTTCCGAAGTTCAGGCGGGCCGCGTCTGGAAGGCCGAGGCCGGCGGCAAGGCTGTCGGCTTCTTCGTCTTCGACCGGGTCGTCGGCAAGCACCTCTTCATCGACTACGCGGTGGCGCTGACCCCGGCGGGTGCCGTCCATAAAATCGAGATCCTGGAATATCGGGAATCCTATGGCGGCGAAATCAGGAGCCCGAGCTGGCTCGCACAGTTCGTCGGCAAGACGAGCGGTAGTGCGCTCAAGATCAACGGCGATATCAGGAACATCGCGGGGGCGACGCTATCGTCGACCCATGTCACCGAAGGCGTGAGAAGAATATTGGCAGCTTATGGCAATCGCCTCCGATAGCATCCGTCGCGCAAGGCCGCTGCTCGGCACCTTCGTGGAGATCGAGGTTGCGGGCGCTCGCAGACCCGACATGGACGGCGCCATCGACGCCGCATTCGATGCCATTGCGCAGGTGCATCGGCTGATGAGCTTTCATGAGCCGGACAGCGACGTCAGTCGGCTTAACCGCGAAGCCGGCATTCGCCCCTTGAGCGTTCATGCATGGACGTTCGAGGTGCTCGAGACCGCCGTTGAGCTGCATCGCCGCTCCGGGGGGCTTTTTGATATCACGATCGCACCGGCGTTGCAGACGATGGGGTTGCTGCCGCTCGTGAAGGATAAGCCTGCGTCGGCGCCGATTGCGGGCTTTGCCGACGCGATTGAGCTGCTTCCGGACCACACGGCCCACTTTCGATCGGCCGATGTCACGATTGACCTTGGTGGCATAGCGAAGGGCTTCGCTGTCGATCGAGCGGTGGCCGCGCTGCGCGATTTTGGCGTTCCAGGCGGCATGGTGAATGCGGGCGGCGACCTTCGGGCCTTTGGCGCGGAGCCGCGCGCAGTTCACGTCCGCGATCCTCGCGACCCAGGCCAATCGATCTGCCGCATCGACGTGGCCGACGAAGCGCTGGCCTCAACGGCGCGTCGCGTCGAGTTGTTCGACAGCAGTGAGCCGGGTTGTTCGGCGGTGATTGATCCCAGAACTCAGAGGCCGGCAAGGCTGATCGACGGCGTCACGATTCGCGCGCCCTCCTGCATGATTGCCGACGCCTTGACCAAGATCGTCATGATCTCCGGGACCGATGCGGGCCAACTGCTCAAATATTACCAGGCCGGCGCATTGCTGATCTCGGCCGACGGCGATGTTCAGATCACCTCCGACTGGCATCACGCGGTGCACCTTGCGGCTTAGAACATCATTTCGCTACTCGCTCTACGCGGCGTTCGCGGCGCTCATTCTGACCGGCGCTGCTTGGCTCGTGGCCGACTGGCAGAAGGACCTTGCCGGCGACGAGATATGGCAGCAAATCGCCGCCAACGCGCTGATGATCCATGGCGGTGTCGCAATGCTGGCGCTATTGCTGCTTGGCGCCCTCATTCCGATGCACTTGCTGCGATCGTGGCGGAGCGGCAGGAATCTCGTCTCCGGATCGATCATGGGGTCGTTCAATGCCGTGCTGATCGCGACCGCGTTCGGGCTCTACTACCTGGGATCGGAAGCGGTACGGCCCTGGATGAGCTGGATCCACCTGGGCGTCGGATTCTCGCTGGCCCTGATGCTTCCGCTTCATATCTGGCTAGGTCGACGGGAGCCACGGTAGCGTCCCGCAGGCTCGTGCTATTGCAGCGGCGGATCGCCGCTGGTGCGCTTCTTGGCGAGGTCCATCTCGGTCACCGCGATCAAGATCTCGGCGCGGGTCTTCAAATCCGGCGCCTCCAGCATGGCCTGCTTCTCCGCGGGGCCATAGGGCGACATCATCGCCAGCGCGTTGACGAGCGCTTCATTAGGGGCGGCTTCGACGCCTTCCCAGTCGACCTTGAGGTTGTTGGCCTTCAAAAAGTCCGCCAGCACCGAGAGCAGCGCCTCGCGATCGACCTCGTCCTCGCCCATGCGCGCGGTGAAGTCGTCGACGAAGGCGGAGAAGTCGACCTTGCACTGCCGGTAGGCAGTCAGGACTTCGAGCTCCTCGACCACCCTGAAGCGCGAGACGCCGGTGAGCTCGAGGATGTAGCGGCCGTCACCGGATTCGGCGAGTTGGGTGATGCGTCCGACGCAGCCGACGCGGAACAGCACCGGCTTGTTGGTGTTCTTCGGCGAATGCGCCACGTCGGGCTGGATCATGCCGATCAGGCGATGGCCGTCGCGCAAGGCGTCGTCGACCATCGCAAGATAGCGCGCCTCGAAGATGTTGAGCGGCATCTGGCCGCGGGGCAGCAGCAGCGCGCCCGGCAGCGGAAACACCGGAATGATCTCCGGAAGGTCGGCGGGCCCGCGATATTCGATGTTGATCGGCATCTGGTCCCCGCTAAAGGCGTTAGAACATGATCTGGATCCGCAGGACCGCGTTAGCGCAAAGTGTGCAACGGTTTTCCGGCAAGATCATGCTCCATCAAAAACCGCGCCTCAGGAAAACAGGATCGTCGACAGGCGCTTTCGTCCCTCGACCGTTGCATCATCCGTGCCGCCCCAGGCCTCGAAGAACTGCACCAGCTGCTTGCGGGCGCCGTCGTCGTTCCATTTGCGGTCGCGCTTGACGATCGCGAGCAGCTGCTCGGTGGCGGCCGCCCGGTTGCCTTGGGCGTTGAGCGCGGTCGCAAGGTCGAAGCGGGCCTGATGATCGAGCGGGTTTGCGGCGACCTTCTGCTCCAGCTCGGCGACCGGTCCCAGCGACTCCGCCTGCTCGGCGAGATCAATCGTGGCCTGCACCGCCTTCACGGCGGGGTCGTTGCGCTTGGACTCCGGCACCATGGCGAGCGTCTGCTTGGCCTGCTCCATTGCGCCGGAGACGGCGTAGCACTTCGCCAGCCCGGCAAGGGCCGCGATGTTGGTCGAATCATGCTGCAGCGCCTCGGCGTAGATCTGCGCGGCCGCCGCGGCGTCACCCTCGGCGAGCACGCCGTCGGCTTCCTGCACGATCTCGGCGACATTGACCTCGCCCGGTGCGGTGACGCCCTTGGTCAGCCGCTCGATGAAGGTGTTGACCTGGCTCTCCGGCACCGCGCCCATGAAGCCGTCGGCCGGCTGGCCGTTGACGAAGGCGATCACGGCCGGGATCGACTGGATGCCCATCTGGCCCGGGATCGCCGGGTGCTGGTCGATGTTCATCTTGACCAGCTTGACCTTGCCCTTGGCGGCCTTGACCGCCTTTTCCAGGACGGGGGTCAGCTGCTTGCAGGGCCCGCACCACTCAGCCCAGAAGTCGATCAGCACCGGCTGGCGCTTCGATTCCTCGATGACATCCTTCACGAAGCCCTGGGTGGTAGTGTCCTTGATCAGATCGGCCGCAGCCGGGCCAGCCGCTCCGTTACCCTGGTCGATGATCGTCACGGGATCCCCTCGTATGATGTCTGGAATGGCGGCTCTTTAGCACGTCGCCAATTCATATGCTGTGATGTCGGCCCTAAATTGGGCCGGGACGGCCGAATTTCAATCCACCGGCGTCGATTCGGCAGTTCCAGGGCGTTTTCGGCCGATTTGATTGGAATCGGGGTCCATATGGGGCCTAGAAACCGAATCTATAACGTCAGTAGCTGTTGCATTCACCGTCCGCTTTTGGCATACGACAGCCGTTGCCGGCGCGACACGCGACCGACACAGGATGCGGGTGTAGCTCAGTGGTAGAGCACGACCTTGCCAAGGTCGGGGTCGAGGGTTCGAGCCCCTTCGCCCGCTCCAATTTTCCCCAGAGCATCCAGCCAAACCGGATTGAGCCGTGGTTTTCCACGCCGCTGGCGGCTGTATTGGTTCTCAAATGACAATTCTGGTCACCGGCAGCGCGGGCCACCTCGGCGAGGCCATTCTCCGGACGCTCCGTGCGCGTGGTTCACGTGTGCATGGGGTTGATTTGAAGAAATCAGCCTGGACCGATGCAGTCGGCTCGATCGTCGACCCGGACTTCGTGCGGCGCCAGATGGCAGGCGTCACCGCCGTGATCCATACCGCGACGCTGCACAAGCCGCATGTGGCGACCCACACGAGGCAGGAATTTGTCGACACCAACGTCACCGGCACACTGAACCTGCTCGAGGCCGCCTTGGCCGCCGGAGTGCACAGCTTCGTCTTCACCAGCACCACCAGCGCCTTCGGTTCGCAGCTCAGACCCGAGGCTGGACAGGCGGCGGTGTGGGTGACCGAGGATCTGCCTCCGGTGCCCAAAAACATCTATGGCACGTCCAAGCTGATGGCTGAGAGCGTGTGCGAGCTGTTCTTTCGTGAGCGCGGGCTGCCGGTTCTCATCCTGAGGACCTCGCGCTTCTTTCCGGAGGACGACGACGATCCGGCGATGCGGTCGGCTTACGCGCTCGAGAACGCGCAGGCCAACGAGCTGCTCTATCGCCGGCTGGATATAGCGGACGCGGTGAGCGCCCATCTGCTTGCCGTCGAGCGTGCACCGAAGATCGGTTTCGGTCGCTACATCGTCTCTGCGACGAGCCCGTTCGAGCCACGCCATCTCGCGGCGCTCGCGCGCGACGCGGCCAGTGTCGTGCGCGAGCTCTATCCGGATTGTGCGCAGCTCTATGCGGCGCGCGGCTGGCGGCTATTCCCCGAGATCGACCGCGTCTATGTCAACGATCGTGCGCGGCGCGAGCTTGGCTGGCGGCCAGAATTCGATTTCGCGCATGTGCTGCATAGCCTTCGCGCGGGGCAGGATTTCCGCAGCGCGCTGGCGCGCGAGATTGGATCGAAGGGCTATCATGACACGGTGTTCGACGGCGGGCCTTATCCTATCGTCTCTTAATCGCCGCGATTGCTGTTTTGCTCGACGCGTCAAATGTCTGTCCGGTGTCACCGGGAGCAAAATGGTCTGAGCCGTTTTACTTTGCATGGGGTTGTTTTCGCGAATTTTGTGCGGCCACCCTCTTGCTGCCCGCAAATCAGCCGCACGCCATCTGATTTCGCGTTGCAGCGATTGCTGTCGCCTACGGGATGAGTGAGGAAGAGATTACTGCGGTCGCGCACTATCTGGCGCATTTGCAGTAGCGGCGGGACCGCAAGAGGCAATCGCCTCTGTCGTCCCGGGGCGCGCGAAGCGCGAGCCCGGGACCCATAGCCACAGGATCGAGTTTGACGAAGACTCGGGGCCACCCGCTCGTATCACAACCACTCCCTGTGGTCAGCACGACGAGCGCAAGCGCTCGCGCAGGGGGCCCGAATCAGCGCTCCGCTTCGCTGCGCTTGTCCGGGACGACAGCGGAATGTGGGGTTAGCTCGCCCGCTGCTTCTCATACGCCTTCAGATGCGTGTAGGCGATGCGCAGCTTCGGCACGGGCACCTTGGCGGCATCGCCGCGCGCGATCAGGTCGCCGATCACGTGGTCGGCCTCGACCGGCAGGCCCGCCTTGATGTCGCGGAACATCGACGCCGTCATCGGCGATCCTTCGGTGGTGAGGTTACCCTTCACCCGCTCGAAGAACGGCCCGCCTGGCGTGTAGCCTGACGCGGTGGCGATCGCGCTGGTCTCGTCGAGCATGCCGAGCAGGAAATCCCTGCCGCCGGGAGCGGCGAGGATGTTGCCGACGGAGGTACGCATCAGGCTGGTGGAGGCCGCGAGCGAGGAGAGGAACACCCACTTCTCCCACATGTCCTGCATGATGTTCTGGCTGGCGGCGGCGCCGTTGATGCCGCTCTTGAAGGCTTCGTCGATGGCCTTGACCCTGTCCGACAGCTTGCCGTCGCGCTCGCCGTAATTCAGAGACTGCATCGGCTGGAGCTGCACCACCTCGCGCTTGTCGTTCAAGGTCGCGGCGATCGCGCAGAGGCCGCCGAGCACGCGCTCCTTGCCGAACTTGTCGTCGAGCGTGTCGAGATGCTTCATGCCGTTCAGCATCGGAATGATCGACGTGTTCGGACCGACTGCCGCGGCGAACGACTTGATGGCGTCATCGAGGTCGAACGCCTTGCAGCTGAGCAGCACGACGTCGAACCTGTCCTTGAGCGCGTCGGCCTGCACAGTCGGCGGATTCTTCAAGGTCACATCGCCATTCGGACTCTTGATGATGAGCCCGGCGCTCGCGAGCTCGCTGGCGCGTCGCGGCCGGACCAGAAAGGTGACGTCGCGGCCAGCCTGCAACAGTCTGCCACCAAAATAGCCGCCGATGGCGCCGGCGCCGACCACGAGGATACGCATGGGATGCTCCATTATTGCTCTTGGCGGCTACTTATAATCGTCATCGCCGATGATGCGAAGCAATCCGGAGTGGTACCGCAATCACATTCGATGTCCGCCATGCCGGGATTATTTGCCCAGCACCATCTCCTCGACCTCGCGCAGTTGCTCCTTGCCGAAGAACATCTCGTTGCCGACGAAGAAGGTCGGCGAGCCGAACGCGCCGCGAGCAACAGCCTCCTCGGTATTCTTGATCAGCTTGCCCTTCACCTCGGGCTCCTGGGCCCGGGCGAACAGCTTTTGGGCATCGAGACCGGAGGAGGCCAGCGCCTTTGCCGCGACCTCGGGATCGTCCATCTTCTTCGGCTCGTGCCACATGTGGTGGAAAGCGGCCTCCACATATTTCTCGAACACGCCTTCGAGCTGTGCCGCGATCGCCGCGCGCATCAGGTTCAGCGTGTTGACGGGGAAGTTGGGATTGAAGACGTAGGGCTGGACCTTGAAACGCTTGATGAAGCGCTCGGTCTCGACCGCCTGGAATTCGCGCTTGTTCTTGATGCCGGCAAGCGTCTCGGCCGGCGACTTGTTGTTGGTCGCCTTGAAGATGCCGCCGAGCAGGATCGGCACATATTCGAACTTGACGCCGATGCGCTGTTCGATCGCCGGGATCGCAAGATGGCTGAGATAGGCGTTCGGGCTGCCGAAATCGAACAGGAATTGCGGGGCTGTGCGGGTCAAAATCGTTCTCCCTGACATCGCTTTTCCAGCATTGTGGCGCAGTGCGCGCCACAGGTCCACCGTTTAATGATGGTCATAATACTTTGATGATCCTGTCAGATCAGACGCCGGATCGCCCGCTTGCGCCACACCAGGAGGTAATAGCCCATCTGCAAAACGAACATGGCGCAGAACACGATCGGATAGGCGGCCCACACGCCTTGCAGGCCGATCGTTCGGCTCAGGATCACAGCGGACGGCAGCTCGATCGCGACAATGGCGAAGATCGAGAGCAGCATCGGTGTCAGTGCCACGCCTCCGGCGCGCATCGCCCCTGAAAACACCGTGGCCATGCCAAACGGCACCGAGCTCCACAAGGCGATATAGAGCAGCTCTTTCGCCAGTTCGAGCACCGCGCCATCCGTGATGAAGATGCCGAGCACGGCGCGCGGCGCCAGGTAGATCAGCGCGACCAGCCCGCCGGTCAGGACGAGGTTGAACGCGAGGCCGGTTCGCACAATGTCGTCGAGCCTCGCCCTGTCGCCGCTGCCAACCGCCTGCGCGCCGAGGATCGAGACTGCGATCGAGATCGACATCGCCGTGAATTGCGTGTAGCCCATCACCTGGTTGACGGCGCCGTAGGCCGCCGTGGCGTCCGATCCAAAGCCGTTGACGAGGCCGAGCAGCATGAGCTCGGCGATCGCCATCACGACCATGCCGATCGCAGTCGGCAGTCCAATGCTGAGGATCTTTCCGAGCACGCTGCCGTTAAGCCACAGATGACGCAGCAACGCTGCGTCCGGTGCCAACGCATGCTTCTTTCGCAGGAGATAGACGGCCAACGCGATCAGCGTCAGCGTGTTGGCGATCGCGGCCGCCCAGGCTGGACTCGTGATGCCAGCGGTAGGCAATCCGAACGAGCCAAGAACCAGTATCGGTGTCAGGACCAGACCGATCGCAGTCGACAACGTCAGCGCCAGCAGCGGCGTCACTGCGTCGCCGACACCACGGATCATCGCGGTCATCAGCAGGAAGACGAAACCGAGCGGCATGGTGAGCAGCATGATGCGGGCATAGGCGCTGGCCTGGTCGAGAATGTTCGCGGGCGTGGCGAGCATCGTCATCAATTGCCGGCTGAACAGTCCGCCGATCAGCGCAATCGATATCGAAAGCAATAGGCCGACCGCTAGTGTCGTGCCCACGACGATCTTGATCCTGCGGTGCTCGCCCGCGCCAAACGCCTGACCGATCAGCACGGTGGCGCCGGTGCTCAGGCCCATGACGAAGGCGAACAGGAAGAACATCACCGGGAAGAACGCCGAGACCGCAGCGAGCGCGTCGACGCCGATCATCTGGCCGAGATAGACGTTGCTGACGGTGCCGAACAGCGATTGCAGCGCGTTGCTCAGCATCAACGGTGCGAGGAAGCCCAGAAAATTGGGCCAGAGCGGCTTGGCGGCGGACATGGAGTGGCCTTTCATCAGGGCGTGCAAAGCCGTTGCCACGCGAAGCACGCGTGGCCCGGCCGTCGATGGGGTGAGAGAAGGTGCTGCGCCTAAGCGCGGTCGCTGTAGGCGAGCTTGACGATGTGGTCGCGGATGTCGGCGGGCCAGTCCGCGATCAGTCCGGTGAAGCGCCGCCGGTCATCTGCGAACAGCGCGCGCGAAGCTTCCTCGAACTGCGGTAGATTGCCCGCCATGGTCGACATGAAGTGATAGGCCGCATCGCGCGCCTGCCGCTCGCGGTCCTTGTCGCCGCTTGCGCGCCGCGCCTCGTCGACCAGCTTTCGCAGCGCGACCGAGGCGCCGCCCGGCTGCGCGTTGAGCCACTCCCAGTGCCGGGGCAACAGCGTCACCTCGCGCGCGACGACGCCGAGTTTTGGCCGGCCGCGCCCGCGCGGCTCGCTCGGTGCTTCGGCGACCTCGCTCGCAGGCGGCGGCATAAGCTTTGCCAGCCGTGCCAGCACCTCGCGATCCTCGCCGCGCAGGTCGAAATCGATCGACCGGCCCGTCCCGTCGTCGAAGATGATGATCGGCTCGTCCGGTCGCGGCCCGGCCCGCTTGACGGCAAGCGCGACCTCGCCGGCCGGGCCGGAGGCCAGCCGACGCCGGCCGATGAAGGCGGTGAAAGTCGATTGCATTGGAATCATTGCCATATTGATCGCGTGGGCAGCTTAATACCCGGGTAAATTATCCGCGTCAATATACCCGGGTGAAATATCCCACCAGATGGCTCGACATTGTGTTCCCGGGCTGGCACGAACGCGCGGACGACGACGCCTAGCCTGGGGGGACCACCGCGATGCTGACTGTTCATCACCTCAACAATTCCCGCTCGCAGCGCGTGCTGTGGCTGCTCGAGGAGTTGGGCGTGCCCTACGAGATCGTGCGCTATCAGCGCCAGCCGGACATGCGCGCGCCGAAGGAGCTGCGCGCCATCCATCCGCTCGGCAAGTCGCCTGTCATCACCGACAACGGCAACACCATCGCCGAATCAGGCGCGATCATCGAATATCTCATCACCACCTACGGCAACGGTCGGCTGATCCCGCCGCCGAACACGCCGGAGCGGCTGCGTTACACCTATTGGCTGCACTATGCGGAGGGGTCGGCGATGCAGCCGCTGCTCTTGAAGCTGCTGTTTACGCTGATGCCGAAGCGCGCGCCCGCGCTGCTTCGCCCGCTGGTGCGCAAGGTCTCGAACCAGGCGCTGACCGCACTGGTCAATCCGCAGCTCAAGCAGCACATGGATTATTGGGAAGGCGAACTCGGCAAGAGCGAATGGTTCGCCGGCAGCGAATTCACCGCAGCCGATATCCAGATGAGCTTTCCGCTGGAAGCAGCCCAGGCGCGCGGCGGGCTTGAGCCGGGCCACCCCAAGGCGATGGCGTTCCTCGAACGTATTCACGCGCGGCCGGCGTATGCCAAAGCGCTGGAAAAGGGCGGGCCGTATCAGGTGGGACGGTAGTTAGTCTCCGTCATTCCGGGGCGCCCGCAGGGCGATCTTTGGTGCGCAATTGCGCAGCTGAGAATCTCGAGATCCCGGGTTCGATGCTAGCGCATCGCCCCGGGATGACGGCCCAGAACTAGTCCGGGTGCAACACGCGGCCGCGTGTCTCTGGCAGTGCGAAGGCGGCAAGGAAGAACACCGCGTAAGCCACCACCGCGAAGATCGCGATCGCATTCGCAAGCGACGTCGTCGCCGACAGCGCACCGACGAGGAACGGAAACAGCGCGCCGATGCCGCGGCCGAAATTGTAGCAGAAGCCCTGGCCGGAGCCGCGCAGCCGCGTCGGATAGAGCTCGGTCAGGAACGCACCGATGCCGGAGAAATAGCCCGACGCGAAGAAGCCGAGCGGGAAACCGAGCACCCACAGGATTTCGTTGGTGAGCGGCAGCTGCGTGTAGAGCAGCACCACAGCCATAGCGCCGATCGAGAAGATCAGGAACAGGTTGCGCCGTCCGATTCGGTCGGCGAGCCAGGCCCCGACGAGATAGCCGATGAAGGAGCCGATGATCAGCGTGAACAGATAGCCGGTCGAGCCGACGATCGACAGGTGCCGCTCCTTGGTCAGGAATTGCGGCACCCAGAACGTGATGGCGTAGTAGCCGCCCTGGCAGCCTGTCGCCGCCAGCGACGCAAGGATCGTGGTCTTCAGGATCGGGCCTGAGAAGATTTCCCAAAGCGCCGGGCGATCGCCGCTCGCGGCCTGCTTGGCGCGCGCCTCAGCCGCGATCTCCGGCTCGGTGACGGAACGACGGATGTAGAACACCAGCAGCGCCGGCAGCGCGCCGATCACGAACATCCAGCGCCATGCCGTCTCCGCTGGCATCAGCGAGAACAGGATCGCCTGCGACAGCACCGCGAGACCCCAGCCGACTGCCCAGCCCGACTGTACCGAGCCGACCGCGCGTCCGCGATATTGTGGCCGGATCGCCTCGCCCATCAGCACGGCGCCCGCCGCCCATTCGCCGCCGAAGCCGAGGCCCAGGACAGCGCGCGCGATCAGAAGCTGGTCGAAATTCTGCACGACGGCACAGACCAGCGAGAAGAACGAGAACCAGATGATGGTGATCTGGAGCGTCCTGACCCGGCCGATATGGTCGGAGAGATAGCCGCCGAGCCAGCCGCCGATCGCCGAGGCCAGCAGCGTCACCGTGCCGGCGAGACCCGCCGAGGCCGCATCGACTTTCCACAGTGCGATGATGGTGCCGATCACCAGCGGATAGATCATGAAGTCCATGCCGTCGAGCGCCCAGCCTGCCGCGCAGGCCCAGAACGTCCGTCGCTCGGCGCTGTTCATGTCGCGATAGAAGGCAAGAAGACTGGTGTCTTCGATCTCCGCGCGCTCGATATGCTGGGTCGGATCGGCTGTGCTCATGTACGTTTTCCCGGCAATTCCTAAAACTGCGCGGTGGTAGCACGCGTGGCAGCCAGCGCAAGCCGGGGCTGGCGGTCATATCATGCCGCTGCCGGGCTACTGCCCGGCTGCCTCGGCACCGCGCGTGCGCGGATCGGGCGCGCCGAGCGGCCCCTTCGGCGTCACGAGAATCGAATTGGCCGACGTCTGTCCCATCGGCTCGACGATGAGGTGGTCCATCGCCTTCAGCTCAGACAGCACGTCGTCGGGAAAGCCGCTCTCGACGCGCACCTCGTCCGGCAGCCACTGATGATGCAGCCGCGGGGCGGCAACGGCCGCCGCCACATCCATCTTGTAGTCGAGGACGTTGACAATGACCTGGAGCACGGTCGAGATGATGCGGCTGCCGCCGGGCGAGCCCGTCACCAGCACCGGCTTGCCGCCCCTGAGCACGATGGTCGGCGACATCGAGGACAGCGGCCGCTTGCCGGGCCCGGGCAGATTGGGCTCGAAGCCGACGAGGCCATAGGCATTGGAAGCGCCCACCGCCGCGGTGAAGTCGTCGAGCTCATTGTTAAGCAGCACGCCGGTGCCCTCGGCGACGAGACCAACCCCATAGCTGAAGTTCAGGGTATAGGTGTTGCTGACGGCATTGCCGCGGGCATCGACGACGGAGAAATGTGTGGTGTTGGTGCCCTCGCGCGGCGCAGGAGGGGCGGACACGAGCTGCTTCGACGGTGTGGCGCGATCGGCAGAAATGCCCGCGCGCAGCTTGGCCGCATAGTCTTTCGCAGTGAGCGTTTCGATCGGTGCTTTGACGAAGGCGGGATCGCCGAGATAGCGCGCGCGGTCGGCATAGGCACGCTTCATGGCTTCGATCAGCAGATGCAGCGATGCCGACGAGCCCTGCTTCAAATCGGCGAGCTGAAAGCCTTCGAGGATGTTGAGCGTCTCGACCAGCACCACGCCGCCGGAGGAAGGCAGCGGCATCGAGACGATGTCGTAGCCGCGATAGGTGCCGCGCACTGGCGCACGGATCACCGCCTGATAGGATTTCAGGTCAGCCGGCGTCATGATGCCGCCGGCATCGGAGACGGCCTTGGCGAGCTTGTCTGCAACTGCGCCTTCATAGAAGCCGCGCGGACCATGCGCCGCAACAGCAGACAGCGTTTCGGCGAGATCGCTCTGCACCAGCCTGTCGCCTTCGCCGAGCGGCGCGCCATCAGGTCGCGAGAAGATTTTGGCCGAGGACGGCCAGCGCGCGAGCCGCCGGTCCCAGCCCGGCAAGGTATCGGCGATGTCGTCGCTGACAACAAAGCCGTCGCGGGCAAACGCGATCGCGGGCTCGAGCAATTGCGGCAGCGTGAACTGGCCCGAGCCGTATTTCTCCAGCGCCAGTGCGAGACCCGCCACGGTGCCGGGCACGCCGACGCCGAGCGCGGAATCGCGCGACTTCGCCGCATCTGGCTTGCCGTCTGGTCCAAGGAAAGTTTGCGTTGTGGTCGCTGCCGGTGCGGTCTCGCGGTAATCGATCGTGATGTCTTCATTACGCTCGGCGGAGTGGATCACCATGAAGCCGCCACCGCCGATATTGCCGGCGCGGGGATAGGTCACCGCCATCGCAAAGCCGGTAGCAACCGCTGCATCGATCGCATTGCCGCCGCGTCGCAAAATATCGGCGCCGACTTGCGCAGAAATCTTCTCCTGCGCCACCACCATGCCGTGTTCGGCGGGGACGGCGTGCACGGTATCGAGCGTCGGTGGGACATAGGCCCGCCGCGCATCCTGTGCGGCTGCAGGCGCAAGACCAAACGCCAAAGTGGCGATGACCGCAAAAAATGTCCGCCGTGTCGAATATGCTGCCATTATCAAACTTCCGCCGCGCCCCCGGGCCAAATGCACACGGGTAATGCTATACGGTTTGCGCTGAGAGAGCCAAAACTGTTCGTGATGGGGACTGGAAGATGACGACGATCGCCTCGGATGCGCGCGTGGGGGCGCCGCGGACCTATCCGCCGCGCTCCGCCGTCGTCAGCTGGATCTTCTTCGACTGGGCCGCACAGCCCTATTTCACGCTGATCACGACCTTCGTGTTCGCACCCTATTTCGCCACCAGCATCGCGCCAGATCCCGCCACCGGCCAATCGCTGTGGGGCTTTGCGATGGCGGCTGCGGGCCTCGCGATCGCGCTGATGTCGCCGGTGTTAGGGGCCATCGCGGATGCTGCCGGCCGCAGGAAACCCTGGATCGCCGGCTTCGGCGCGCTGCTGGTGGTTGCGTCCTGCACGCTGTGGATCGGCAAGCCCGGCGATCACGCCATCATTCCCCCGCTGCTCATCGCGGTCGCGCTCGCCAGCGTCGGCGCGGAATTCGCCACGGTCTTCAACAACGCGATGATGCCGACCCTGGTGCCGCCGGAGCGGATCGGCCGTCTCTCCGGCACCGGCTGGGCCACCGGCTACATCGGCGGCATCGTCAGCCTGATCGTCGTGCTCGGCTTCCTCGCCGCCAATCCGGAGACCGGCCGCACGCTGCTCGGCTTCAAGCCGCTGTTCGGGCTCGATCCCGCAACTCACCAGGGCGACCGGGCCGCTGGGCCCTTGACCGGGCTGTGGTTCATCATCTTCGTGACGCCGATGTTTCTGTTCACGCCGGACTATCCGGCGCGGCGTCCGGTGCGCCGGGCGCTGCGCGAAGGTCTGTACGGGCTGAGGCAGTCGCTCAAGGATTTGCCGAAGCGCAAATCGCTCGCGGCGTTTCTGCTTGCCAACATGATCTACACCGATGGCCTGGTCTCGCTGTTTGCCTTCGGCGGCATCTATGCCGCGGGCACCTTTGGCTGGCACACGATCCAGATCGGTATGTTTGGAATCATCCTGGCGATCGCGGGTACCTTCGGCGCATGGCTCGGCGGCAAGCTCGACGATCTCCTGGGACCGAAGCGCGTCATTGCCGGCAGCATGCTGATCCTGCTGCTGGCGCTCGCCGCGATCCTGCTGGTCGACAAGGATTCGATCTTCTTCATCAAGGTCGCGCCGCCCGAGCCGGGTGGCCCGCTGTTCGGTGCCGCCGCGGAGCGCGCCTATCTCGTACTGGGCTGTCTCATCGGCGCCGCCGGTGGTCCGCTCCAGGCCGCCTCGCGCTCGCTTCTGATCCGTCTCGCACCGAAGGATCGCATCGCGCAGTACTTCGGGCTGTTTGCGTTGACGGGGAAAGTAACCTCCTTCATCGGCCCGCTCCTGATCGGCATGATCACAGCGGTCACGGCGAGCCAGAAGGCCGGCATGGCCGTGCTGGTGGTGTTCTTCGTCGCAGGGTTGGGGCTGCTGATGCGCGTGAAGGATTAGCATCCTCACCGTCATTTCCGGGGCATCGCTACGCGCGCCCCGGAACGACAGCGAAATCAGTGCCTGAAGTGGCGCGTTCCCGTGAACACCATGGCGATGCCGTGCTCGTCGGCGGCCTTGATCACCTCATCGTCGCGCATGGAGCCGCCGGGCTGAACCACGGCGGTGGCGCCGGCTTCGATGCAGGCGAGCATGCCGTCGGCAAATGGGAAGAACGCATCCGATGCCACGACCGAGCCCTTGGTCAGCGGCTCGGCGAGCTTCAGCTCATTGGCTGCATCCTGCGCCTTGCGCGCAGCGATCCGCGCTGAGTCCACGCGGCTCATCTGGCCCGCGCCAATGCCGACGGTGGCGAGATCCTTGGCGTAGATGATGGTGTTGGACTTGACGTGCTTTGCCACACGGAACGCGAACTTCAGGTCGCGCATTTCGGCATCGGTCGGCGCGCGCTTGGTCACGACCTTGAAGGTCATGTCGTCGACCACGGCGTTGTCGCGGCTCTGCACGAGGAGACCACCGGCGACCGTCTTGACGGTCAGGCCGGGCGCGCGCGGGTCGGGCAGGCTGCCGGCGAGCAGCAGGCGGAGATTCTTGCGGGCGCCGATGATGGCGATCGCTTCCTCGCTGGCGTCGGGTGCGATGATCACCTCGGTGAAGATCTTGGTGATCTCGCGCGCGGTGTCCGCATCGAGCGCACGGTTCATCGCGATGATGCCGCCGAATGCCGAGGTGGAATCGCAGGCGAGCGCCTTGCGATAGGCGCTGACGAGGTCAGAGCCTTCGGCGACGCCGCAGGGATTGGCATGCTTGACGATGACGCAGGCCGCGGTGCGCTTGGCGTCGAACTCGCCGATGCACTCATAGGCCGCATCGGTGTCGTTGATGTTGTTGTAGGAGAGCTCCTTGCCCTGCAACTGCCGTGCGGTGGAGACGCCGGGGCGCTTGTCCGGCGTGGCATAGAACGCTGCGGTCTGGTGCGGGTTCTCGCCATAGCGCAGCGACTGGATCAGTCTGCCGCCGAAGGCGCGGAAATCGGGAGCCTCGATCTCGAGCTGGCGGTTGAACCAGTTCGAGATCGCGGCGTCATAGGCCGCGGTGCGCGCGTAGGCCTTGGCGGCAAGGCGCCGACGCAGCTTCAGTGTGGTCGCGCCGTTGTTGGCGGCGAGCTCGTCGAGCACGGCCTGATAGTCCTGCGCCTCGACCACGACGGCGACGTCGTCATGGTTCTTCGCGGCGGCGCGGATCATCGCGGGGCCGCCAATGTCGATGTTCTCGATGCAATCCTCGAAGCCCGCTCCTTTGTCGACGGTCGCCTCGAACGGATAGAGATTGACGGCGAGGAGGTCGATCGGTGCGATCCCATGCGTCTTCATCGCTTCCGCGTGCTCCTTGTTGTCACGGATCGCGAGCAGGCCGCCATGCACCTTCGGATGCAGCGTCTTGACTCGGCCGTCCATCATCTCGGGGAAGCCGGTCAGCTCGGAGACATCTCTCACCTTGAGGCCCGCCGCGGCGATCGCCTTGGCAGTGCCGCCGGTCGAGACCAGTTCGACGCCATGGGCGGCAAGCGCCTTTGCGAATTCGATCAGGCCGGTCTTGTCGGAAACGGAAAGCAGGGCGCGGGTGACGCGGCGGGGATGGTCAGTCATGAGCAAGATCCTCTGTTGAAGGGAGTACCTATGCCCAGGCGCGCGGCAGCTGTGTCCCGCGCTTCCCGATGGTGCTCCATCCAAGGTCGCCAGTTGCGCGGGCGCGCGTTGGTTAGCAGCTTTCGCCGCCCTTCACAACGACCAGATGGGGCCAGATCGCGCGCGCTTACAGCGGGAGTTCCGGCTCCCGCCGCGCGTTGCGGCGGGCATTGGTGACCGTCGGCGAGGCGGTGGAGCGGACAAAACTCCAGCGGATAGAGGGGGCCTGGCGGGCGTCCTGGCGGATCACGATCTGGGCGGTGCGGCGGGGGCCGTCATTGCCGGCCAGGAACACGCTGTCCTCGAGATCGACCTTGTCGTCGAGCGCCTCGAAAGTCCAGACGTCGCGGTTAGGCAGCACCAGCATGACGCCGTGTGCGTCCGACAGCCTGCTCGCCTTGACCGCCGGATGCAGGTGGAAGCGCAGCGCGAAATCGGCGTCAGCGCCCTTGAAACGTCCGCCCTGTCTCGGCGACAGCGTGTCCTCGCCGTCGATGCGCGCGCCGTCATTGGCAATCATCAGCAAGCGGCGATGGATCGCGCCGAATTTGGCGAGATAGCCGTCATGCGACGTCGTGAGCAGCGTGCCGTTCTGCACGACCTCACGATAGCTCTCGACCTCGACGGGACCGGTGGTGACAGGTGCGCCGTGCAGGAGCCGCTTCATCGCCGACATCTCAACAAACTGGCATGACGACGTGTCGTGATAGGTCAGCGTCGAATGCGCCGCCGTGCCGCGCGCGAACGGTCGCCAGTTGTCGCGGCCCGTGGTCGGCATGCCGCAATTGGTGACGATGCGGCTGATGCCGGAGGACAGTTCGAACGACAGGCAGCCGGCATGAGCGTCGTGGCTGACGCTGGCCGGCGGTGGTGGGCCGGTGTCGATGATCAGCGTGGTCTGGCCGGCATCAAGGCGCTGGAAGCCGGTATGAGGCATGTTCGCCATCGGCACGCCGTGGGTGTCGTCATAGGCGAGCAACGTGGCAAGTTGGTCCGAAGGCGTCGCGCTCATGCCGTTGAACAGCGCGAAATTGCCGTCGCCGTGACGGAAGAAGCGCAGCATCGGCATCATGCGGTCGATCGCGTTGAGCAGCGCGGGCGGCGGCGCGATGTTGCGCGCGGCAAAGGTCTGCCGCAGCGGCAACAGGTCGATCAGGAGTTCGATCAGCGCGCCCGGATTGCGGGAGATGTGTCCGCCGTCGGGCAGGATCTGCCGCTGCAATTCGTCCGAGAGCTTTTTCGATGCGCTGCGGATGTGACTTGCCTGGTTGGCGAGGCACAGCGCGGCGTAGCACAGCGCGATCAGCACCTGCAGCTTCGGCACCCCGTCGGGAATGTCGAGCATGGTGTAGCGCAGGAAGCGGATCTCGCGCGCCAGCGCGCGCAGATAGCGGCGATAGAACTTGTTGTCGGTGTCGTTGAGCACCAGCGGCGCCTGCGACAGCAACGAGATCACGCGGCGCGCCAGCACGTCGGCGCGGCGCGCGACGGGTCGGCGCTTGTTGGCGGGGTTGGAGATCCAATCCTCGACCAGCGCGCGCGCATTGGCCCGCGTCAGCGCGGTATCGGCGGCGCGCAAGTGGCGCAGCCAGCCGAAGCCGAGCAGCGCGACCTCCCAATCCTCCGACGGCGGCTCAAGATCGAAGATCGAGCGGCCATGGCAATTGACGATCTTGCCGGCGAAGACAAAGCGGCCGGCATAGATTTCGGCGGCGCGGGTCGCATCCGCCGTGCGCAGATCATGCGGCGCGATGATCAGCCGGTCGGTGCGGCCGGGCCAGACCCGCGACAGCGCAACGGATCCGCCGCTCGCACGCGACAGCATGTTCCGCGCGAAGCGGTTCATGACCAGCGTCGAGATACGTCTGCGTTGAGCGACCGACACGCCTTGCCTTGAAGGGGGAGAGGATTAACGACGAATCCTTCTTAATCCCAAAATCGGACGTCCGACACCATCTTGAAGGGTCGCGAATCAGCGCCGTCGAAAAAACGGTGCAAAATCAGGATTTAACGAGCCGGGCCGCGTAGAATCCGTCGAGCCCGCCGAGCTTGGGATCGGCGTTCGGCAGATGGCTGGGCAGGGTGCGCAAATCGCCATCGGGGGTGACGATCTCGCTGAGCCCCGACACCTCGGACGCTTCGATCGGCACGCGCCGAAGCGCAGGCTCCGCGGCCAGCAGCGCGGCCACGGCCTGCTCACCCTCCTCGGGTTCCAGCGAACAGGTGCAGTAGACCAGCGTCCCGCCGGGTTTGAGCAGCGACAGTGATTTCCGCAGCAGTCGCTGCTGGAGCGCAGTCAAAGCGGCGATGTCGGACTCCTGGCGCAGCCATGCGACGTCGGGATGGCGGCGGATCGTACCGGTCGAAGTGCAGGGCGCATCGATCAGGATGCCGTCGAAGCCTTCGGCCGGACCGGCCCATTCCACGGCGTCGGCGACCACTGTCTCGGCCTGGAGCGACAGCCGCGCCAGATTCTCGCGCAGGCGTGCCACCCTGGCGGGCGAGCGGTCGATCGCCGTGACATGCGCACCGGCCTGCGCCAGTTGCGCGGTCTTGCCGCCGGGGGCGGCGCAGAGATCGGCAATGGACTTGCCCTTGATGTCGCCGAACAGCCGGGCCGGCAGCGCGGCGGCGGCATCCTGCACCCACCATTGCCCCTCGGCGAAGCCGGGCAGCATGGTCACCGAGCCGTGCAGCAGCATCCGCACCGTGCCGGTCGGCAGCGTCTCGCCATGGAGGCGGCTCGCCCATTGTGCGGCGTCCGACTTCACGGTGAGATCGAGCGACGGTTCGTGGCTAAGTGCGAGTGCCATGTCCCTTGCGGTCGCCTCGCCGTAATGCGCGCTCCAGCGTGCGAGCATCCAGGGCGGCAGGTCCAGCGATTGCGTCGCGACTTCATCCACCAGCGCCTGGCCCTCGCGCGCACAGCGGCGCAGCACGGCGTTGACGAGGCCGGCATAGCGCGCGGCGCGGCGATCGGATTGCACGAGACGAACGGAGAGATCGACCGCGGCGTGATCAGGCACGTCCATCCAGAGAATCTGGGCGGCGCCGATCAACAGCGCGCTCTGCGCGCGCGGCGCGTCGGAGGGAATGCCCTTGTCGAGCAGGCGGGACAACACATGGCCGAGCGTGCCGAGCCGGCGCAGCACCGTCGCGACCAGGCGCCGCATCAGCGCGCGGTCGCGGTCGGCCAGCGTCTTCAGGCCGGGGTGGGCGCCGCCGCCGTCGAGCTGGTCGTCAAGTGTGCGGTGCTTGTGCAGGACGCCGTCGACGATATCGGCGGCAATCCGCCGCGCCGCGAGACCGGGCACTTCGGACGGGGGAACGAAACGTTGAGATGGCATGCGGAAGCAAGGTTCTGAGCGAGCGGCAGTTCCGCCGCAATGGGCGCATGCCTTGAGGAAGGGATATGTGGCACGTGAATATGCCAAATGTAAGAATGGTCTCTCGCGTTTACAGCCCGCAGCGACCATTTCAGCAATGCGTTATTGGACGTCGCGCATCGTCTGATCCTGCGTTAGGAACTGCCACGATGAGTGACCAGCCCTCCATTCCCGATCGCAAGCCGCTATCGCCGGCCGCCCAGCGCGCGCTGGCCGAAGCCGAGGCGCGCCGGCAGGCCGCCGCTGTACACGCCAAGGACGGCACCAAGGCCGCGCCGAAGGAATTGCAGGGACCGAAGGGGCCTGAGCCGACCCGCTACGGCGATTGGGAGCGCAAGGGCATCGCCTCCGACTTTTGAGGTCCGGTTCTCGAGGCGCGCTCTTCTTAATCTTGAGGCGCTCTTGTCTTAAGGTACGCTCCTTAAGGCGCACTTGCCGGTCCAGCCGACTCAGCCCTAGCGCGCGTGGATGCCGCGTTTCGATCCCAGCCATCCATACCGGCCTGCATACAGTGGCTCACCGTTCGGCCGCCGCTTCTCCGGATTGTTGCCGTGGATGTTCGTGGTCGGCGTCGTGATGGCTGTCGTGCTCGCCTTCCGCCATGGGACGAACTGGCCGCATGCGGATGACAGACAATCGCGAGATGCCGCGATCATCCTGCAGCAGTCCGGCAGTTCCGACATGCGTCAACCTGTTGACGTCGTCCGCACCATCGACGGCGACACCTTCCTCGCTCGCGTGCATCAGCGCGACGGGCGCGATCTCGTTGCGCGGGTTCGCCTGCGCGGCATCGATGCACCCAAGATGAAAGCATCCTGCCAGGACGAACTGGACAAGGCCGAAGCCGCCAGCGATGCGCTGCGCAACCTGCTCGGCCAGGGCGGCGTCACGATCTTCAATCTTGGTCAGGACAAATACGGGCGCGTTCTCGCCGACGTCGCGACCAAACGTACCGCCAACGTCTCGGCCGCGCTGCTCGCGGGCGGCTATGCGCGCAGCTACAACGGTGGCCATCGCGACGGCTGGTGCACCAGAGGCTGGCGCTTCTGGTAACGAAAAAGCCGCGTCTTTCGACGCGGCTCTGTTGTCTTGCCTGGTCCCCGGCGATCAGCGCGTCACGACCACCGTCGTGCCGACGGAGACGCGGCTGTAGAGATCGGTGATGTCGTCGTTGAGCATGCGGATGCAGCCATAGGAGACGAAGCCGCCGACCGAGCCCGGTACGTTGGTGCCGTGGATCGCGTATTCGCCGCCGGCCAGCGTCATCGCTGCGACGCCCATCGGGTTGCGCGGCGAGCCGCCCGGGATCACGTCGGGAATGCTCGGCTTGTCGCGCTTCACCTCGGCGGGCGGCGACCAGGCGGGATTGCGATACTTGCCGTCGATGCGGGTGGTGCCGGCCCACTGCTTGCCGGACTTGCCGACGCCGACCGGGTAACGCATGGCGTGGCCGTTATCGAGAATGAGGTAAAGCCGGCGCTCATTGGTTTTGACGACGATGGTGCCCGGCGAATAGTCGGCCAGATGCGTTCCCACCATTTCCGGCCGCGCCTGCGCCGCCGTCGACATCAAGACCCCTGCCCCGATGGTGGCGGCCAGCGCCATAGCAATCTTCATCGACATTAATGTTCCCCCGAACAGATCGTCCAAATTGACGCAAAACCCGGCAATCGCCGGCTCGCCAAGTCCTTGTTGGGGACATTCTGAACCGCGCTCGTTAACCGGATGGTTTCCACGCACGGCCACCGAGGGCCAGCCAGCACGCGGACCAAAGGAAATGTTCGAAATAAAGTAAATGATCTGAAAACAACACTTGGTGGGAAAGATACCGGCGTGCCCACTCGCGCCCTGACAAGTGCGTGAGGGGTGTGAACGGCTGTTATTTGGTGGGGTAGATCGCCTCCGTGTCCCGGACGCGCTGCAGCGCCTTAGCGCTGCTGCGCAGAGCCGGAACCAGTCCTTGATGCGGGACCAATGGCCCCCGGCTCAGCAGCGCACCACTAACGTGCTGCGCTGCGTCCGGGGCACGAGAGCTTGCTTTATACCGACTTCCGATTCTGCCGGTTCTTGACGAGATCGTCGACCACGGCGGGATCGGCCAGGGTCGAGGTATCACCGAGGCTGCCCGGCTCGTCCTCGGCAATCTTGCGCAGGATGCGGCGCATGATCTTGCCGGAGCGGGTCTTGGGCAGGCCCGGCGCGAACTGAATCTGGTCGGGCGAGGCGATCGGGCCGATCTCCTTGCGCACCCAGGTAGTCAGCTCCTTGCGCAGGTCCTCGGTCGGCTCGACGCCGGCCATCAGGGTCACATAGGCGTAGATGCCCTGGCCCTTGATGTCGTGCGGGAAGCCGACGACGGCGGCTTCCGAGACTTTCTCATGCGCGACCAGCGCGCTCTCGACTTCGGCCGTGCCCATACGGTGGCCGGAGACGTTGATGACGTCGTCGACGCGGCCGGTGATCCAGTAATAGCCGTCGGCATCGCGCCGGCAGCCGTCGCCGGTGAAATACTTGCCCTTGTAGGTCGAGAAGTAGGTCTGCTCGAAGCGGGCGTGGTCGCCATAGACCGTGCGCATCTGGCCCGGCCAGGAGCGGGTGAGACAGAGATTGCCTGACGTCTCGCCGTCCAGCACCTTGCCGTCGGCGTCGACGATTTCAGGCACCACGCCGAAGAACGGCTGCGTCGCCGAGCCCGGCTTCAGCTTGGTCGCGCCCGGCAGCGGCGTGATCAAAATGCCGCCGGTCTCGGTCTGCCACCAGGTGTCGACGATCGGGCAGCGGTCGTCGCCGACGACACGGTAATACCACTCCCAGGCTTCCGGATTGATCGGCTCGCCAACCGAGCCGAGCAGGCGGAGCGAAGCACGCGAGGTCTTCTTCACGGGCTCGTCACCCGACTGCATCAGCGCGCGGATCGCGGTCGGCGCGGTGTAGAAGGTGTTGACCTTGTGCTTGTCGATGACGTTCCAGAACCGCGAATTATCCGGATAATTCGGCACGCCCTCGAACATCAGCGTCGTCGCGCCGTTGGCGAGCGGCCCGTAGAGAATGTAGCTGTGGCCGGTGACCCAGCCGACGTCCGCGGTGCACCAGTAGATGTCGCCGTCGTGATAATCGAAGACGTATTGATGCGTCATCGCGGCGAACACGAGATAGCCGGCGGAGGTGTGCAGCACGCCCTTGGGCTGGCCGGTCGAGCCCGAGGTATAGAGGATGAACAGCGGATCCTCGGCGTGCATGTGCTCGGCCGGGCATTCCGTCGTCACCATCGCGGCCGCCTCGTGATACCAGAGGTCGCGGGTCGGGTTCATGTCGATCTTGCCGCCGGTGCGCTTGACCACGACGACCCAGTCGACGCCTTCGGTCTTGGCAAGCGCCGCGTCGACATTGGCCTTCAGCGGCACCTTCTTGCCGCCGCGCAGGCCTTCGTCCGCGGTGATGATCACCTTGGATTGGCAGTCGTTGATGCGCTGGGCGAGGCTGTCGGGCGAGAAGCCGGCGAACACCACGGAGTGGATGGCGCCGATCCGCGCGCAGGCCAGCATCGCGTAGGCCGCTTCTGGAATCATCGGAAGGTAGATGGTGACGCGGTCGCCTTTCTTGACGTTGCGGGTGCGCAGGATGTTGGCCATCCGGCAGACCTCGTCGTGGAGCTCCTTGTAGGTGATGTGCTTCGACTGCGAGGGATCGTCGCCTTCCCAGATGATCGCGGTCTGGTTGGCGCGCTTGTGAAGATGCCGGTCGATGCAGTTATGGGCGACGTTGAGGACGCCGTCCTCGAACCATTTGATCGAGATGTTGCCGGGCGCGAAGGAGACGTTCTCGATTTTGGTCGGCGCCTTCATCCAGTCGATGCGCTTGGCCTGCTCCGCCCAGAATGCGTTCGGGTCCGAAATCGAACGAGCGTACATGTCCTTGTACTTGGCCTGGTCGATCCAGGCGCGCTTGGCCCATTCCGCGGGGACGTCGTAGGTCTTCTCGGACATGTTTCCCTCCAGATACGGCAAGCCCAGCACCGATGACTGGCGAGCCGACTTGATCATTGAACCGATTATGCGTTGGGCTAACCGTGCCCGACAAGGAGCACAAGCTGGACCTTCGGCGAGCGGGCCGCCATGTGGAAGATCAACGCCTGATGGTGCGACTGTCGCAGGTCTGAAACAGGTCGAGAGTGGCTTTTGGGGCCTTTTCCCAAGACGAGGAAGAGGCCGCGCAGAGCCCCCATGCACCTGTCGGCGGTATCTAGCAACCGCCCCTCACTGATTCGGGACTCGCAATGCCGTTCGCAACACCCTAAATGGCCAACCCGGGTCCAGAGCGGCCCTTCGGAACATAAATCAGAACAGCGGCATTGACCGATAACGGACAGGGCTAAGGCTTAAGACTATGATGGATCAGCAGAATCTCGGGACGATACGGCCCGCTTCAGCCGATCCTGCCGCTGTCGCACTGGCCAAAGCCCTCGGACAATGGCCGAAAACGGCCACTTCCGGCCGTCCCAGCCCCAAAAAGGTCTTCGACACGGCGCCCACGGCGACAGTCGAGTCGCTCGCCAGGGAGCTGGGCCTGCGGCTTGGCGACCAGAATGAGCTGACCATCCGCCGCATCAGGCGCGGCAAGGGCTATTCCTTCGTCCGTCCCAACGGGGCCCATATCCGCGATGCCCGCACCATCCGCCGGCTGCACGCCATGGCAGTGCCTCCGGCCTATCGCGAGGTGCGTTACTCGGCCGATCCGAGTTCGCATCTCCAGGCGGTGGGGCGAGATGCCGCGGGCCGGCTGCAATACCGCTATCACGCCGATTGGGAGAAGGTCCGCGAGCACCGCAAGGCGCATCGCCTGGAAAAGCTCGTCGGCGCGCTGCCAAAGATCCGGCGCAAGGTCTCGATGTTCCTGTCGGGCGACGAGCCGACGCGTGAATTCGCGCTCTCGGCCGTGATCGAGCTGATCGCGCGCACCGCGATCCGCCCCGGCAACGAATCCTACGCCCGTCTCAACGGCACCCGCGGCGCCACAACGATGCTGAAGTCGAACGTCACGCTCGAAGACGATTCCTTCGTGCTGACCTTCAAGGCGAAGGGCGGCAAGGCGGTGCGGAAAGAATGTGACGCCGCCAAGCTGGTGCGCGCCATCGGCATCCTGCGCAGCGTTCCGGGCAAGCGCATGTTCCAGTATCGCGATGCCTATGGCATCGTGCGCGCGGTCAACACCACGCAGGTGAACGCGTTCTTGCGCGAGATCGCCGGCATCAAGATTTCGCTGAAGGATTTTCGCACGCTGATGGCCTCTGCCGTCGTCGTTGAATCGCTGTCGCGGATTACGCCGGCGACCAGTCAGCGCGGCCGCAAGAAGCAGGTGCTGGATGCGATCCGCGCCGCCGCCGACAAGCTCTCCAACACGCCGGCGATCTGCCGCAAGAGTTACGTCCACGACACCATCGTCACCGCCTTCGAGGACGGCATCCTTGAACGCTTCGCGGCGACCATGAAAGGCCAGCGTTCGCAGGCGAGACGCGAGCAGCTTTTGGCGCAAGTGGTTGCGACCGCGGCGGTTTGACCCGCCGCACCGCTACATTTCGTGTGAAATACCCTTGTCGGGACCGGGATCGCCGCCGGCCGCTACGGTCGTAAGCCGCCCCAGATAGTGCGCCCACCCTCTCGCATGCGCGGCAGCCTGTTCCTCGGTCGGCAGGCCACTGTGCGTCAGGCGCAGCAGCGTGCCGCCGTCGCGCTCGATCAGGTCGATCTCGATCAGGCTCGAGCCGGGTGGCACTTCCTGACCGCCGTCCCAGCCGAACGTATAGGCCAGGCGGTGCACCGGCACGACCTCTCGGAACGCGCCGCGACCGACGCCGCCGCGCGGGCCGATACCCTTCAGCAGGTAGACCCCGCCGGGATGCGGCTCCATGGTCGCGTCCGAGCCCATCCAGCTCAGGATCTTTTCGGGATCGGTCAAATAGGCGAAGACGGTGGCGCGCGGAGCCGGAATCTGGGTCTCGCGTCGCACTACGAGCGGTTCGGTCATTGGCGATCATCCCTGGGTTGACGTTGGGACATGGCGGGACATGGCGGCGCCGCAGCGCCCCGTCAAGGATTGCCCGTGACAAAGACGGCCAGTCTTCGCCATCATCGGGCCATGCAACTCTCCCCGACCCTCGCCTGGCTCGTCGATGCCGCCTCGGATAGTTCCGGAGCCGACCGACTGCTTGCGGAACTTGGCGCGCATCTGGTCGCCGACGGCGTGCCGCTTGCGGGCGGCGCCTTGACGCTGGAGGTGCCGCATCCGCTGATCGCGAAGCGGACCTGGCTCTGGCGTGCAGAGAGCGGCGCGGTGATTGAAGCGCTCGGTTTCGCACCCGGTGGCCTCGCGCCCGATCCGCCGAACGATGCCGGTCGCCGCTGGCTGCGCGGCATCGCGGGCGGCGACGTCCACGAAGACATTGTCGGACGGCAAGATGGGCCGTTGCTCGGCTGGATCGGGCCGCGCCCGTTCACCGCAGATGAGACTGAGCAATTGCGTCAGGCCGCGCGTTTCGCCGCGACGCCCCTCGCCGTGCTCGCCGCGCGCGCCACGTTGCGCGCGACGCTGGATGCCTATCTTGGCAGGCGCAGCGCGGAGCGGGTGCTGGCGGCGCCCTTGCGACGCGATCTCGGCGAGACGATTCAAGCCGCGCTGCTTTATGCGGACCTGCGCAATTTCACGACCCTGTCTGAATCAAATCCGCCCGCCGATGTCATCGCGGCGCTCGACGCCTGGTTCGATCGCATCGCCGGTGCCGTTCATGCCTTCGGCGGCGAGGTGCTGAAATTCATCGGTGACGGCGTGCTGGCGATCTTTCCGGTGCTTGAGGCGTCACCGCGCAGTGCGTGCGATGCCGCTCTGCGTGCGGCAGGCGCCGCCAGGGCCGGCATGGCCCATCTCAACGGCGAGCGCCGGGCCCAGGGCCTGCCGCCACTCGCGTTCGGTGCGGCCCTTCATCTCGGCGAGATACTCTGGGGCAATATCGGCGCCGCCAACCGTCTTGACTTCACGGCGATCGGTCCCGCCGTCAATCTCGCCAGCCGGCTCGAAGGTCTGTGCAAGCAGCTCGGCAAGACCGTGCTGGTGTCGGGCGCGCTAGCCGCTAAGACGGATACCCTTCTGATCGCGCTCGGCTCGCATGCACTCCGTGGCATCGCCGCGCCATGCGAGGTGTTCGCCCTGCCGGAGACGTAAGCCTGATATTGTAGCCCGCATGAGCGATAGCGACATGCGGTTACAGTAACCCCGGATATCGCTGCGCTCATCCGGGCTACAGCAGCTAGGACTAAACCCCGCCCATCTTGCAAACGAGCTTCCACTCCTCGGCCGTCACCGGCTGCACCGACAGGCGCGAATACCTTACCAGCGCCATGTCGGCGAGTTTTCTCTCCGCCTTGATCGCGGCCATCGTCACCGGCGTCTTCAAAGGCTTGTCGGCCTTGATATCGACGCAGACGAATTTTTCGGTCTTGTCGGTCGGGTCGGGATAGGCTTCCTTGATGATCTCCGCGATGCCGACGATCTCCTTGCCCTCGTTGGAATGATAGAAGAACGCCTTGTCGCCCTTCTTCATGTTCACGAGATTCTGGCGCGCAGTGTAATTGCGCACGCCGGTCCAGGCCTCGCCCTTGGCGCCCTTTGCCACCTGCTGGTCCCAGGACCACACCGACGGTTCGGATTTCACCAGCCAGTACGCCATGTTCATTCCTCTGCCTTGAAGGGGCGCGTCAAAAGTCCTGAAATCGCAGCGTCGATCGTGCTCCGGCCGCTCAGGATCGAAGCGACCGCTTCTGATACCGGCATCTCGACGTTTTGCGAAGCTGCGAGCTCGATCAGCACGGGGGGCGGTGAACTCGCCCTCGGCGAGCTTGCCGGCTGGCGGCTGCTCGCCGCGCCCGAGCGCGAGCCCAAGCGCGAAATTGCGCGATTGCGGGCTCGAGCACGTCAGGATCAGATCGCCGAGACCGGACAGGCCCGTGAGCGTCTCGCTGCGCGCGCCGAGTGCGCGGCCGAGGCGCGTCAGCTCGGCAAAGGCGCGGGTCGTGAGCGCGGCCTGGGCGGACGCGCC
>NZ_LGHL01000145.1 GCF_001908205.1 Bradyrhizobium sp. NAS80.1 | reverse complement strand
CGGCCTATGTGGTGATCAAGGCCGCGGACGAGTTCAAGGACAAGACCACCGCCATCAATCAGCTTTGGCAGACCGACTTCACCTACCTCAAGATCACCGGCTGGGGCTGGTATTATCTGTCGACCGTGCTCGACGACTTCTCGCGCGACATTGTGGCCTGGAGATTGGGGCCGACGATGTGCGCCTCCGACCTCACGGCTATCGCCCTGCGCCGGCGATTCGATTACTGCGGCTCCCCGATCTGGCCGATGTGGAACGCGGACGAGAGGCCCGAACCAGTGATCCAACAAGACGGCCTGAGTCCATAGCCGCAGACCTCGGACGCACGATTCGGGCTGCGGCCCCCAACTAGCGCATCAGCGACGATGCTCGAGGTTCTGTTATCCGACGCTTCACACTGAAGCATCGGAGCGTTGCTACCTCTCCATTTGGTATTGCTTGTGATGGACGGGAATCCATTGCTTGACGTCATCGACTTGCGCCGAAGCCGCGGTTGTTCGGTGATCCTCATCCTGCACGCCTACTCAGTGCATCGCGCTACGAGCCATTCGCAAGTTGGATACCTATCATAAAAACAATGGATTTTGCCGATCTTACCTGAAGCCCCATAAGTCATCACCGTTCTCTAGAAGGAGCAATCAGGAGCTCGTGCGATTCGATTCTCCCTTCAGTCAGCTGCTCGCCAACCCGACCTGCTCGAGCACGTGGTGGTTTCACCGGAGTTCGTTGTCGATCGTAATGCGCTCAGGTCTTGGCGCAGTCGTACGATAGGCGATGAATGCGAATTCTCCTGGTAGATCGCGATGCGGCCTTTGTGCGAGCCGCCAAGGAAACGCTGTTGGTTCGCGGTTTTGCAGTTGACGTAATCCACACCCTTGACGAAGCGGAGACCGCGATAGGTTGCGCCAGCTATCACATTCTCTTGCTCGAATTGGTTCTGCCGGATGGAAATGGGTTGGACTGGCTGAAACAGTTGAGACGCGAAGGATGTTCGATGCCCGCCATGATGATGAGCAGCCTCAACGATCTCGGCACCCGGATTGCGATATTCAATGGTGGTGCCGACGATTTCCTGCCTAAGCCGGTGTCTCTCGATGAGCTCGTTGCTCGCATGCGCGCCATCTTGCGACGATCGATGCAAATGACGGCACCTGTCGTTACCTTCGGCAACCTAAATTTCGATCCGATCGGCCGGCAAGTCTCAGTTGGCGGTAGCCCTTTAAGAATTGCGCGCCGCGAAGTCTGTATTCTTGAACATCTGCTCAGCCGAGCAGGCCGCACCGTGCCGCGAGCGTCACTGGAGGAAGGCCTCTATGCGTTTGACGACGAAGTCTCGACCAATGCCTTAGAAGTCGCGATCTATCGCTTGCGCACACATTTGAGCAAGTCGGGCGCGACGCTACGGGTCAAAACCGCGCGCGGCGTCGGCTACGCGCTTGAACTGAAGAGCGATCCGCTGCCTAGCCGATCAAACTTGAAAACGAAGCTCCCTTGAAGTCCACGCTTGATCCTTGTAGCAGAACACGGCCGAGCGCCGTCACGTCTGCCATTTTGCCGTATCTTCTGTATGCCCTTTGTACGGTCGCTCTCGTATGTCCCCTCACCGCCGCCGCTCAGATAAGGCGGGATGCTAGTCAGGGGGCGCCCCGCGCGACGGCTGACAGCCTTAACGGAACCTTGAATCTTTCCTCCTCTCAGGGCAAGACCGTTCATCTTCCGGCGCCCGCGGCCAGCATATTTGTTGCCGACCCGACGATAGCCGACTACCAGGCGCCGTCGAACACGACCATCTTCGTCTTTGGAAAAACGCCGGGACGGACCAGTCTGTTCGCATTGAACGACAATGGAGAGGCATTAGCCGAGTTTCGTGTTGTCGTCACCCAACCTGTCGAGGATCTGCGTGCCGCGCTGAAGGCCGAGCTCGGAGACTATGCGATCCAAGTCACCTATACGCCGCGCGGCGCTATTCTTAGCGGGACAGCGCCCAGTGCCGACGTCGTCGAGCGCGCCAAGAAGATGACCGAGCAGTTTCTGGGTGCGGGCGCGCTGGTCGTCAATAAGGTTCAGGTGGCCGGATCATTACAGGTTAATCTGAGCGTGCGCGTGGCCGAGGTCTCGCGCAGCGCCATGAAGGAGCTTGGTCTCAGCCTCTCTGCATCGGGTCAAAACGGCGCGGTCGTTTTCGGATTTAGCAGTGGCAAACCTGGCGGTTCCGGTGCGAGTCAGGGCGGCGGCACGGCAAGTATCGGATTTGGCGTTGGCAGTCTGAACGTCAGTGCTGTTCTTGACGCACTCGCCAACGAGCACCTCGCGTCAGTACTGGCGGAACCAAATCTTACCGCGATGTCCGGCGAACCAGCAAGTTTCCTGGCAGGCGGCGAATTTCCAATTCCGGTCATGCAGGACAATCGGCAAGTCTCGGTTCAATTCCGTCAATTCGGAATCAGCCTCGAGTTCGTTCCGACTGTTCTCAGCAACAATCAGATCAATATCCGGGTGAAGCCTGAAGTCAGCGAGTTATCGAAAGAAGGTGAAGTCAGCATCAACGGAATGTCTCTGCCAGGTCTCTCCACACGACGTGCCAGTACTGTCGTCGAGCTTGCCAGCGGTCAAAGCTTTGCAATCGGAGGACTGATCAGGCGCAATTTCAACACCGACATCAGCACGTTTCCTGGGCTAGGCGATGTCCCGATCCTGGGTGCGCTGTTTCGGTCCTCCTCCTTTCAGAAGCAGGAGACGGAGCTCGTCATCATTGTTACCCCCTACATCGTAAGGCCAGCATCGTCAGCGGGCAAGATAAGCGCGCCGACTGACCGGATCCGACCGCCCTCAGACGCGGGGCGCACTTTGACGAATACGTTGGCAAGTCCGCCGCGAGGCCGCACCCTCTCCGCACCGAACCAGGCGCGAGTGGCGGAGCCGGCTTTATTATCAAATGAGGATCGCGAATGAGCTTGCGAAACCTGGGCCACCTGATCGCTATTGCGACAACCGTAGGCGGATGCACTCATGATGCTGCGATCTATTCTGGGCGGACTGAGCAAGCGATCCAGGTGGAGCAGAAGACCAGTGTCTTGGTACTACAGAGGCTTCGTCGGGCCGAGAGGTATGGTCTGCGGGATTTCGTTGCGAACGCCAGCCGAGGTCGGCGGGATGCACTCCATATGGACGTCAGTGGCTCACCTCGGCTCGTTGCTGAAGTGGCCCATGAGGCCCGCGCGATGGGCGTTCCCCCTTATAATATTCGCCTATCAGCTTCGCCGGTAGGTCTGCCTTCCCATTTCGGCGTCCGAGTCGAGGCAATCATCTACGAAGCACATCCTCCGCTCTGTCCATCCTTTTCAATCGTCGGCCCTTCAGTGGACGACAATTCTTTTAATCCAACGCTTGGCTGCTCTACCCGGAGTAACCTTGGAGTCATGCTCAACGATCCCGGCGACTTGTTGGAGAATAAAGCTGTCATGCCAACCGGCGGTGATCGTGCGGTAGCTCCCCTTACCGCACGCGGAAGCCTCACGCCGGGCAACAAGAGCAACTCGGAAGATGACAATCACACCAGGGTTTCGCCAGAAGCCCAATGAGCGGGCTCGTGCCCCGAGGTTAGAATGAGCATCAGGTGACGCCGTCGCGATTCCGATAATCTTGCGCTAAACGGATGAGCCGCCACAGCAGCCACCGTTTCCTCGTGTTAGTTTCAGATCGCGCCGCGTGCAAGCCAGACCAGTGATTTGGGTCTTGTCTTGACTGAAACGGCCCGAGCGCATCGACTTTGCGCGAAGCTAGGCCAGGCCTCCGGCAAAGACCGCCCGAGCAACTCTCTCAAAACACTCCATCGGCACGGCCTTCCCCATCGTAGCCTTTCGGACCAGCTGCCGCGTTAAAACGGGGTCCTGGATAACGCTCAGATGCAACGCCCGCGCCTGATCAAGCAACCGCGACGCAGATTCACCCTCGCCGCGGCACACCAATACCGGAACTCCGGTCTCCCCACGAATGTAGCGCAGCCCGATCAATGCCGCCGGGCCTGTCAGTATTAATGTGGCGCGCTGGATGCCGAGCGGCGCCTCGTTCACCGACTCGCGACGGAGCCGACGGTGTTCACCCCTTATCTGCGGATTGCCTTCCTGTTCCTTAGTTTCGCGCTTTGCTTCGCTGTGTGTCATGCGCATGTCACGCGTAAATAACCAGCGCTGAATTAGCAGATCGGTCAAGCCGCCGATCAGAAAGGCACCGGCAGCGATCTCGATCACGAATTTGAACGCTTTGAAGACAAAACCAAAACAACCCAAACCGCAGATAGGCAAGTATACCAGTGCCTTCCAACTCGCGGTTGCGGTGAAAAAAAGAGTTACGCCGAGAACGAACACCTTGATCAGCGACTTACCAAGCTCGACAAGCGATCTCTGAGAGAAAAGCCGTTTCAGCCCTTTGATAGGATCCAATTTTTCAAGGCTTGGTTTCAGCGGCTCCACCGAGAACGTCAGCCCACCAGTCGCCAAGAAACTGGCGAGGATGCCAGCACCCACGGCCGCTCCGATGATTGGGGCAACGCTGATCATCGAAAGTTCGATCAACCCGACCAATGCCTGCTGAACCGCGCTATTGAATGGCTGCCCCTGCAACTTGTCGACGAGCTGCACCCCTTCATGCCATGCGACTTCGATCGCGCCCGCTTTGAGGCATAGGCAGCTGAACCCCGCGCAGATGCTGAGCGCGCTCACAAAGTCAGCGCTGCGCGGGACCTGTCCTTTCTTGCGCGCCTGACGTAGCTTCTTAGGAGTTGGCGGAAGCTTCTTCTCTTCGCCCGAGTCGTTCATTTGAAGAATTTCTCGAGCCACTCCAGCACGCCGTAGAACTGGATAATCTCCGCTTCCATATATTCAATGAGGAAGACGGCGTAGCTGACCATGACGACGCCAAAGGCGATATTCTTTATGATGGCGGAGAGATCGTTCAGCTTGATCTGCGGGGCAAAGCGCCCGAGCAATAGGAGAGATACCTCAATCAGGAGCAGCGGAGCCAGCACGGGTCCCGAGACCAGCAGGGTCGTGTGCATGATATGATCGAGAACCGCTACAAATTCCATTGCGCCTTGGAGGCTCAGTGAAGGTAGTAGCCGATACACAGGCCAGATCAGATAGCTGCCATAGAGGCATTTGACCATCGTCTGCAGACCTCCGGAGAGAACGAAAATTGTAACCGCAGCAGTGCCAAGAAAAAGACCGGTGGCCGAGGCTTGGCTGCGTGTCGCAGGATCGTCGAGCTGGTTCGAAACACCTCGCTGGCTGTCGATGATCTCGCCAACTGCCTGTATGCTCCATAAGGGTATACTCAGTAACATCCCGAAAAGCAGGCCGATAAATATCTCCTTGAGACCGAGGAGAGCGACGGCGATCATACGGGTGGCCGGATCTAGCGTTTGCAGGCCGGCCTTTATGTGCGCAAGGCATGGCAGTCCAATCACGATCGTCAAGCTCGCGCGGATCATCCCGCTAATGTGCGGACGCGTAAATACGGGAAGCACCAACATAATGCCAAGGGCCCGGGCCGCACCAAGGCCGGCTGCAACGACGAACTCGAGCGCTGTCTGGATTAAAGTTAGTGTCTCGGTAGGTGACAAGCCATTCATTTGAGGTGCTAGTACGCTTCAGCCAATCCAAGCAGCTCCGCTCGCTGCGCCATGACGTTTGACGTGACAAGGCCGGAGACGATCGGCGGCGCCGTAGCCCTTTACGAGAGCACCGGCCGGACCGCGGTCCTGCGCCAACTTTCCTCATACTCTAATGCTTGAGGCTACCGCTCGATAAGCTTACGAACTCCCTGTTAGTCGTTCAGCGGTGATGCCGATGGGCGGTTTTTTTCTCCAAGAACTTACCCTCGCATTCCGCACTAATACCTCGATGTGAGAGCGGGGAACTCAGCGAAAATCTGCTGGGCTTGTTCGATAAGGGGAGCGCTCAGCACTGGGGAAAATAGAACGAGCACGGCGACGACGACGAGGAGTTTCACGGTAAGAGGCAAGGTTTGATCCTGGAGCTGCGTTGCCGCTTGGATGATGCCAACACCCAATCCGGCCACAAGAGCTGCTAGGAGTGGTGGCAAAACCCAGATCATGAATAGGACGAGGGATCGGCTCAGATGAGCGAGAATGCTGGCTTCGTCCATACTAACCTCCGGAGGTGGCGTAACTTAAGACCAACCCATGCATGAGCCGCGACCATCCGTCGATCGTGACGAACAGAAAGAGCTTAAAAGGAACAGATATCATTGTGGGCGACACCATTGACATGCCCATGGCCATCAAGATCGTCGTTACGATCAGATCAATCGTGATGAATGGAAGATAGAGTAGGAATCCGATTTCAAAGGCACGCTTAAGTTCCGAGATCAGAAAGGACGGTACAAGGATCGCAAAATCATCCGCTGTCGCCTTGCCGCGCATCTCCTCTGACCAGACATGTTCTGTGGAAGAGAGGAAAAACGTGCGCTGCTCCTCAGAGGTGAACTTTTGCAGGTGAGCGCGCAGCGGCTCGCTCCCCTCCTTGGCGGCTGTCGCCCAGTCATCGAGAGTTTGGTAGTGAAGTTGCGGGTCGGTAACGCGGTTGTAAATCTGCTCAAACACTGGAGCACCAATGAAGACGGTAAGAATCAATGCAGCACCATACAGAACGATGTTCGGAGGTATGGACTGGGTCCCGAGCGCGTTACGCACGAGGAAGAGAACGACGGATACCTTTAAGAACGCGGTCGTTGTAACGACTGCGAAAGCCAGCAGACCGAGACCGACTGTAAGTGCAAGAAGCGCAAGGACGCTCGGCTGAATGTCAGTCATTGACCGCCAACCTGCCACGTAGCCTGATAGCCAATTCCTCGCCGACACGCACGATGTCGCCATGACCGATCAATCGGCCATTGGCAACAATGTCGACCGGACCGTCAAGGGAGCGGCCAAGCTCGAACACATGCCCTTCGTTGATATTTCTCAACGTACCCAGCGGAATAGGCCAGCGGCCGCATTCGAACACAAGCGTAATCTCAATACTGTCAACGTCAGTTTCCGAGAGCGAGGTCGATGGCTGTGCTTGGGCTCGTGTCGTCATAAATGCACTCTTCAAAGGGTGTGGTTGCAGGCGGAACGGCCCCCGCAGTATCAGCCTGTCGTCAGCAACCTCGGCCGGGGCCCACAATTTGCCGGCGGTGAGGATGACCTGGCCGCGTGCAAGGGGAATGACGTCCGGCACCAGCGCATCTCCAGCTTGTGCTTGGCGAACTAGCCCAACGGGCACGCACAGCGAGCCAATCTCTTCGGCAACCATGATAGGCAATTCCGGAAAAAGCTTGCGCATCTGTCGGGGCAATTGGCCAAGCAACTCGCCTAACGCGCTGAATGCAGGCGCAACCGGACCGTCAAGAGACGAGAATAGGAAAAGGCGCGCCTTGCTCGTGAGCGACCCGTAGTCGATGTCGAGTTCCAGATAATGGCCTTGCGTCATTGCTTCGTCGACGCGGATAACTTGCAAATCCCGTGCTAACAAGTTCTCTAGTTGTGCGAGCCACGGTTCCAGCGCAAATTCGAGGACGAGAGAGCGGGCTGGATCCGAAGGTAGACTAAGGCCATGCTGCACTGTCGAGATCAGTGCCTCCACCAGCGGGCGGGCCAACGACAGGACGGCCTTTTCGGCTCCGACGCGAAATAAGCAGTCAAGCATGGACGCGGCCGGTGGCTGTGCCTGCCAGACAAGCCGGTTCATACGCATCGATACCTGCATATCGCCAAGGCGGCTCTTCAGAACCGTGCGTCGAGCGGCGATCTCATTCAGCCACGAGACCACGGCATGCGACAATCTTACCGGGGGATCGAATAGTGCGGGTTCACCCTTATCCGCACTCATTTCCACTGAACCGGAAGTTCGCTCCGGCATACGAGAAGCAGCCATTAGATTGAATCGCCGGGGATTGAATCGCCGGCCGCCTGACTGCGCAATCCGCTCTTATGCCGGAGCAAGACCTCATCGTCCGTTTCGATTTCAGCTGCGAACTCCGCACGAGCATTGGTCCTGCGCTGAACATCGCTCTCAATCTGCTGCCATTTCCGGCTCGCCGCCGACCGCTTGGCCCACACAGCCCGCATCTCAACCACCGCGGCCTGGGCGTGCTCTTGAGCGATGTGCGCCTGCTCAAGCGCCTGACGCGCCAATGCGATCTCGGCCGTGAGACGCCCAATGACGAGATGGCACCGACGATCGAGTTCGGTGACGCACATCGTATCAGACGATGCCAGTTCCAGATAAAGTTCAGCTTCGAGACTTGCGCGGCGTTTCTCGGCGCTTGCAAGATTCTTGGAGGCTCGCTCCACCGATTCAACCGCGATCTGGCGTTTGGCTTCCATATCGGATAATAGGCGAAGCGCGCTTCGCTCCCTCATGTCCTTCACGAACCGCAGTTTCGACGCTTGGATAGGATTCACTCGGTCAGAAGCGACATCCATGTGACGGTCTCCTCAAAAGTGGACGACTCATCCTGCCCCTGACGCAAGAAATTCCGCAACTCCTCGATTGAGGCGATTGCTCGGTCACTCAGCGGATCCCCCCCCTTGCTTGTATTCACCGACGTTGATTAAGAACTCGGCTTCATCATAGCGCGAGAGTAGATCTCGAAAGAAGGAGGCGGCCTTGCGATGTGGCACAGAGACGACCGCATCCATCACGCGACTTCGGCTCGATAGCACGTCGATGGCGGGGAAATGCTCTCGCGAGGCGAGTGCGCGTGAAAGGATGATATGACCATCGAGAATACCGCGTGACTCTTCGGCGATTGGATCGCCTGTGCCGTCACCTTCGACAAGCACGGTATAGAAGGCCGTGATCGAGCCGTTCTCGCCCATACCGGCACGCTCCAATAGACCCGGCAGCAGCGCAAAGACGGAGGGAGGGAAGCCGCGCCGCGTCGGAGGTTCTCCCGCGGCAAGGCCTATTTCACGCATCGCGCGGCTAAAGCGCGTCAGCGAATCCATTACGAGAACGACACGCAGTCCCTGATCACGAAAGTACTCGGCGACAGCCGTCGCCATATGAGCACATTGGGCACGCTCCATTGCTGACCGGTCGGAAGTCTCAACGACAGCGATCGTACGACCGATCGCATCGCCAATATGGCGCTCAATGAATTCACGCACCTCACGTCCGCGCTCTCCTATAAGCGCAACTACGATCACGTCGGCGGCCGCGCCTTTGACAATTTGCGACATCAGCGTCGACTTGCCGCAACCAGCGTCTCCATAGATCCCGATCCGCTGACCTTCGCCACACGTCAGAAGTCCGTCTAGCACGCGGACACCGAGTGGAAAGGGCCGCTCAATGCCACGCCGCCTCATGGGGTTGGGTGCCCTGCCGCGAAGGGGACGAGTGTGAATCGTCTTTATTGGACCCTTCCCGTCGAGCGGACGGCCGAAGCTATCAATGACACGGCCAAGCAAATCGGGACCGACTGAAACTTCCTGCATTCGCCCGGTCGGCACCACTTCCGCGCGGTTAGACAGACCTACCATGTCGCCAATTGGCGTGAGTAATACCCCGTCGGGCAGCAGACCGATAACTTCCGCCTCAAGTGACCATCCCGTATTGTGATCCTGCAACAGACACAGTTCCCCAACACGGGCCCCCGGCAACACGGCATGGACCAAGGTGCCGACGGCCTTTGTGATCCGTCCGCGCAAGGCACGCGTATCGACATTCTTTGCTGTAGATCTCAAAGATGATAACGCCGCGTGCACAGCTCCTTCACCAGCCCCACCGACATGGCTTGTTTGTTGCGTGGTCACGGTTCGCCTTCCTGAGAAGACGGCCCAAGGCCCAGTCGCAATGTGCGGAGCTGCGCGGCAAGTCCTAGATCGACATTGCCTAACTCACTCCACAACACGCACTGATCCGGCGTCAGAGCTGGGTCCGAGTCAATTCGAACTTTCGGTCGACCATGCGTTCCGTCGAACGCTGCAAACTCACGTATCAGCGCATCGGCGTTCACAGGAGACACATGTAGACACACTTCCGCGCTGCCATATCTTTGCTCGATGGCGTGACGAACGGACTTCACTAACATCTCGCCCGGATCGAAGGAGCCGACCAGGTCGTCTAAGATCTCCATGACGAGCCGTGGCAACTCCTGTTCTAGCACGGCTTTTCGCCGCGCCACCTCACAAGCAACCCGGGCAACCAGCCGCGCCATTTCGTCTGAGCCTGCCTTCAGGCCTTCGGAGTGGCCGCGCGCCCGCTCGCGCTGATAAGCTTTCCTTGCCCAGCTGCGAACCTGCTGTAGATACTGCGCTGCTAGCGCGCGCGTCTGTACCGCATCGTACCAGATCCCAAGTTCCGACGCTGGTATGAGTGGACCCAGCGGACGTATCTGCGGGCGTTCTGGCAATGCTAGGTCATCCCAGGTCATGCGGGCCCTGTCTCCGCGGCCAGATGAGCCATCACCAGAGACAGCAATTGGCCTGCGGCCTTGTGGTGTTCGGCGGTTGGGCGCTCCGCGGCGGTCCCGACGGGCAAACAGAGAAGCACGCGCGCGCGGTCAAGTTCCGACGCTTGTTGGAGCCAAGCGCCAAGGCAGGCATATCCGTCATGTTCAATCCCTCGCGAAAGTTGCTCTGGATCGACAATCGCTTCGGTTGCGACGGCACTGGATAGGTATCGAATAGCGAAAGAATGTGCTTCTGCACCGATATTTCCGATCAGAGGAGCAAGATCATGCTTTGACACCAACTTCAGCACCGAACGGGCATGCCAGATACTGCCGGCAAGTAGTGCCACGTGGCGCGGATCATGCCCCAGCAGAACACCCCTTCCCCAGTTACTTCCGTTCGAGACCAGTTCACTGCCTAGCAGTAAACCGGCTAGCCTTTCCTGCAGTCTGGGCGTTTTCTGCAACTGCAGCAGTGTGGAAGGCGACAGCGACGCATCAAGGCGCGCGGCAAAACGACTTGGATGGATCAAAGCAGTAAACTCGCGCGGGCGAACGGAGTGTGGGCTGAGTGAACGATTTGGTTCTGTGGATGTCATCAATACGGCCACTGCGTTCCGCCTATCTCGAATCCGAGTTTAGCTTTTCGCCGTCGGTTTGGACCGCGCGCGTACTCGCGCCTGCGCCGAGATTTGCCACCTTCCGAAAAGATTGACCGAGCTGGCGCACACGTGCGCTCAGCAGGACGTAAGATAGGACGCCGAACGCGGCGCCGGCCCCTCCGATACCAACCGCAAGAATGGGATCCGACACGAACTTGCCTGATTGACCCGAAGCAGCTGCCGGCGCAGACGACAGCTCATATTGAGCCCGCTCAACCGGCACGAACACGACCGCTACCTTGTCATATGATAGCCCTTCTATGCTGTTGGCGACGAGCATCTTGATCTGGGGTAGCAAAGCTGAGAGCTTCGCATTGGAATCATGTCGGATAAAGACCGAAGCCGAGGACGGCGTAGCATCTTGTCGCAAAAGGTCATTCTTCGGCAGAACAACGTGCACACGAGCGGAAAGAACCCCATCGATATCGTTTATCGTGCGCGACAACTCTTCGCTTAAAGCATAAACGTAGCGGGCGCGCTCCTCAACCGGGGAGGCAACCAGTCCCGATCCCCTGAACACCTCCCCAAGGCTCTTGAAAGATTGGCGCGGCAAGCCCTGGTCATTCAGCAGGTTGATCGAAAAGGCAAGTTGCTTTGCTTCGACTTGAATCGTGCTGGTACCATCCTTAGCGACAACACGGACGGCATCGACACCCTTGCTAAGGAGAAGAGCAAGCATCTCGTTGGCTTCGCGCTCCTGAACTTTAGTATAGAGATCGGCCTTGCAACCGGCCAACGAGAGCAGAAGGGGAAATAGAACAAAAACATGAAACCACCTTGCCGCCAGCGCGCCGCTACCTTTCTTTCTCTGGGCCAAAACAGCCATCAACGCCCGCTTAGCCCGCTGATAGCAGCTTGTTCAGAGATGAACTTACGGCACCGGCGCTCTTGGAGACGAGCGAAACCTGAATGACACCATCGTAAGCACCCCGCAGATTCCCCAGCGCCGATTGGAAATGATCCACGTCTTCCGGCTTGCCGACGGCGGCCGGCCCAAACTCGAGTTTCTTCGGACTAGCCGGCTCGCCACCGACAGCCGAAGGAAGTGCACTCGCAGGAAAAGGCTTGCCTCGGTGCATTGTAAAAAGATTCTGAAGGACGCGGTCGCCAAGCGGGCTTGAGTGCGTGACGGCACGTTGAACTTCCGAAACTGGCGGAGCCAACACGCTACCACTCACCGAAGAGGCCGCATCGTGGTTCGAAGCCGTCTGTGCAAGACTCTCGTGAAACCTTGCCTGCGCTGATGAACAGGGCTCGGAAAGACATTCTGCAGGGTTGGCAGAGATCGGTATAAGACCAAACTTCGTGGATAAAATCATTGCTCTCACATGATGAGATTAGCTGTTCGTTGCCGTCGACGGCCCAGCACCCTTAGAGAAGCGAGCTGACAAAAAGCTGACAAGAATCACAAACACCGTCATTAAATTGCGCTTGGCTTCCAATTTGCGACGAATTTTCGACTTCAACTTTTCGGACCCTCAGGCGCCAAACACCGTTGATCCACATACGAGCCACGAGGCTGCACATCTTGAAGACAGTTCTATATGCTGGAGTTTTCATTTTCTTGGGTCTCGTTAGGACGCTCGGCGCTCCCCTGTCGCTGCCATCGACGCCCTATAGTTACACGGTTCTGGATCAGGACCTCGCGGCCGCACTGCAGGAATTCGGCAACAATCTGAATATCCGAGTCAATGTCAGCCCCGAGGTGAAGGGACGGATTCGGGGGCGGATGCCGGATCTCGCACCGCGAGAGTTCCTCGAACGTTTGACTGGTCTCTACAATCTTCAATGGTACTACGATGGACTTGTGCTCTACGTATCCGACGCGCACGAGGCGCAAAGCCGTCTGCTTGTCTTGAATCCGATCACTTTGAATGCGTTCAAGTCAGCACTGGATTCGCTTGACATCTCCGACGAGCGCTACGTCGTGAGAGCCGCACCGGGAGATGGTCTCGTCTTCGCTTCCGGCCCGCCCCGGTTTATCGCGCTCGTGGACGAAACGCTCAAAGGCCTAGTGGCGGAGGCACAGGCGCGGCCAAACCTCACAACCATGGAAAAGCCGGCGCACGAGTCGGTTTTGATGTTGTTTCGAGGAGCTTCAAGTACGGTCATTCGTGGTGGACGACCTGAGGGCCCTCTTTCATCCGCGGCGCCGCAACAAGACAGCGTGGTTCACGCGCCTGCTCCAGGTCAGAGATAAGTTGCCCCCCCGGGTTGACATGCGAAGGAGCTCAGTGCGCTCGCCGTATGCTCTGTCAGCCTTTCGGAGCTAATGCTGGGTGCATCAGAGCGCGAATGCTAACGCAACACTATCGACGATTTCAACGTCGCCGGCTGCTGATAGGGATGCTCGGAATCCATGTCATCCAGGGGAAGACCGCGTGGTTATTCAGATCGTGAACTCAGCGCCGGTCGCTGCCGGCAGACGGCTCTGATTCCACCACGCTGGATGGAGCCGACACTAACAGTCCTGTGGCGGAGGCGCTGGCGTACCGACGGTCCAGCTGATCGGCCATGGGACGCCGCGAAATCATGCAGGCGTTTTTGCGCGAACCGGCGAATGCGAGTGATCCACCGAGTTCTTGATGCTACCGATGTGCCGCGGCAGGATGCGCGCGACTGAGTGCAATAAATCGAGCGCAATGAGCGTCGTCAGCTTCTCGAAAGCTAGTCAATCCTACATAAGGAGGAGAAATATAGACGACGATGTTGCTTTGAAATTCTAGCGGAACTGACGGCTGGGGACGCACTGAGTAACCGGAGCAACTGATCGGAGCTGTTGGACTCTGCCCATCGATACGACTTCGTCGCGATCTCGGGCTGCACCACATGACCGGTTGTGGCGCAATCTCACACCATAGGATGTATAATGTCACTCACCAACCCATCGCTAGCCCTTACCTCAACCGCGGCTTTCTCAGGGCTTGCTTCCGGGCTACCGTCGGCGCAGGAGCTTTCCAGCTTCGAGACGATGCTGGCAAATTACTCCTTGAAGGATACCGTCGGCCATCAATCCGCGCCACAGGATCTGGCGTCGGCAGAGTCGGCTAAACAATTAGCGCAGGGACTCACGCAGGAGGTGCGGGATATCCTACCACCAGATCTCAGGGCCGCACTGATTGCATTTGGGCAGGCTTCGGAGCTACCCTCTGCGGGCAGCCCTGCTGCGAGCTCCGCTGCGACTGCAACCGCGCCAGTACCCAGCTCAAGGATCACATGGAACGGCGGCACGCTGACTGATGCCGAGTTGCGGATTGTGTCGGTGCTGAACCGCCACAAAGACAAATGCCCGCTCGATTGGAAGTCCCTCGGAGATTTGCCCAACGATCCCTCGACACCGCCGGATCTCAAGGCGGCGATCGAGGCGCTGCAGCAGGACCCGGAGCTGTTCTATGCAATAGGCTCGCAAGGCGACGGCCGCTGCGGCGGAAAGATCAAGGCAGGTGATCTCTCCGGCTTTTCCAACTATCACTCACAGGTTGCCGCATTCCAGGGACAGCAGGCGCAGAGCTACGAGCATACCTACATTCCATCGGACGGCGCCGGAAATGACCAGCCATCGGTCATGACCCAGACTGATGCATTGCGCGAGCTTTATCTGTATTCCGTTAACCTGCCCAAGAACCTGAGCCTGGCCGTTTTTAAGCAGATCGTCGATGGCGAGGCCAAAACCGGCAAATCCCCCCCCTCAGGTTCTCGCGGCGGCGCAATACTTCCTCAGCCATCCCGGCGAATGGAAAAAGCTGTGCGCCGGCTCGGGAGATAAAGTTCACATAGAGGACTTCTTGCAGGTTGCTTCATCATCAATGAAGCTGACGCGAGCCGAGCTGGATACGTTAGACACGATCAACAAGAACCAAGGAGCTTTTTTCGAGAAGAGTGACCTGACCCGGGACAAGCTGGCGAGCATGGTCGATGATAAGAGTCTCGCGCCTGACGTGAGAAAGGCGGCCTCCCAGCTGCTTTCGGATCCTCTCATCTTCGGCCTAATGAACAATGCGATCACCGGCTATCATACCCACCACAAGTTCTTCGACTTCGGCGGAGGCCATACCGTCGATTCCGGCAACATCAGCAACAACGATTTCAAGCAGTTGTTCAACAACATGTCAGCTGCAAACCGAACAGCTCACCAGCTGAAGACGCATGTCGCTCAAACGGCTGCCGAGCAGTCTGCTGTCGCGGACATGATGATGGGCATGAAGGACCAGCCCGACATCAAATCACCCACGAAAAACGGAGGCGCCTTCATGCACGCGCTTGACGACGCGCTTAAGGTGGGTTCGAACGTGCTCGACTGGGCTGCGACGGCAGTTGGTGTACTTGGCTTCATCCCAGGCTTGGGCGAATTGGCCGATCTCGCGTCAATGGTGCTCGAGAGCGAGGCGCAAGCAGCAAATCTTCTGCACACCGCCATCACAAGTGGCAACATAAAGCAAGCATTGGAAGAAGCAGGTCTCAGCCTTGCGGCGCAGGCGGTCGGCTGTATCGCCGGTCCAGAGGTCAAAATAGCTATGCGCGAAGGCTTGGCGAAGCAAGCAATTCAAGAGGCCGCGACGGCTGGCATCAGCCTGCCGGTTTCGGTGGCGCAGTCTTACGCGGAGAACTATTTGAACGACCTAAACGGGCGCATTGAGTCCGGGGGCATGCAAGCTGCAGGCGTTTACAGTTCGTGAGAGTGAGGCGTCGGCCTCAGATCACGCCTGAGAAGCTAGGCGAGCTTGCGCGGCCTCCGCGAGGTTGGCACCCCACCGCCAACCGATAGGTCGCGCAAGCTTTGCCAGCATGTTGGAGCTTCTCGCGCGCACCGCCGATGACTTTGTTTAGTGGGTTCACGCCTCGTAGTTCATCTCCCGCTGTACTCGACCACTCGTGTCAGGATCAGCCTCAAATGCAGTCCGTCGTTGGCACCAATACCAGTTCGTTTGATGATCAACGAGGCCGCACAGCTCAAGCGGCCCTAAAGATGGTTTTTCGTTGGCACGAACTATCTGATCTCCACCTTTGGGCGCGTTCTCACGTCGGATTCAATCCGGCAAAACCGACTAATTTTCTGAAACTCGTCAGCTTGTCGAAAGCTAATGCCCGCACGATGGAATCGCGGAGACTGCCTCCCTTGGCATGATCGAATCAACATAGGAGAACCCGATGCGTATTCCGAGTTCAAACGCCACTGCGCGCGTTGATTCCGGCCTCCATGCGGCTCGTAGCAACAAAAAAAGGGGCGCACACACGTGACCCGCATGACGATCATAACCGGTCGGCTAGTGCAAGCAATCCTGTCAACGGCACGTCTAATCCAGACAGTAGCTCGCAGGATGCCGCTTTGCGCCAAGCGTTCAACGTCGCTCTCGGAGCCGCGGCTTTCCAACTTGCAAACGGTGCAATGGCCCGTTTGGAAGATACCATGGCCGAGACAGAGGGGAATTCCTGACGTCGCACGTTGCGCCGTCCGGAAACAGGAGCCGCTCATAGCGGCAACATTCTAAAGAGGAGAAATAACATGCCTTTTAACGTTGGTGCATCTCATACGTCGATTGCAACCGGGGCGGCTGGCGCTGTCGCTGCGGCAGCTGGCGCCGGGGCTGCTGACGTGGCCTCAGAGGCCGCATTCCAAAGGCAGCTCGCCGCCCTGACTGCCTCTAGCACGCTGGCTGCTGAGAGGGATGTGGAACTTCGCGTCGTTTCAACCAACCTCACGACCATCAAGAAAGTAGCCGACGAGCGGGTGCAGTAACGGCTGAGGTGGGACGACGCTGTCGTCCCACCTCTCGCTCCTGGGTAATCGATGAAGCCGCGATGAGCCGTACGGCTTTTGCCATACGGCAGCCTTCGCTGTTCGGGAGGCTTTCGACTGTGAATGAACCAAACTCCGTGCATTTCGAAGTGCTGTCGGGGCTTTACTCCGGGCTAACCGGCAAAGTGGGCATGGGATCGACCCTGATTGGTAGCGGCCTGGATGCTGATTTGGTCTTCATCGAACAAGGCCTCGCACGCCATCACGTTCGTATCACCCCAAATTGCAACTCGATCCAAATCGAGCCTCTTACTGGAGAAGTCAGGGTCGAGGGGCACGAGAATACTTCCACGAACGAGCACGTTATTGCCCCTCTTCCCGCCGTCATTCACACGGGCGAGATGTCCATTCGCTGGTCTATACAGGATTCTAAGCAAGCTGGCTCTATCGGACGCCGGCTCAGATCGACCGCCGTACTCGCCTCGGTCCTGATCAGCTCTGTCGCGGTCGGTGCAGTCTCAACCAGTTTGGTCCAGACGGACAGCGCTGTTGCCTTGAACGTCGACTTGCCCCGTGCTGTGAAAGTTGCACCCAAGCTGGCGCCCAACGCTCCTGATGCATTGACATCCGATTCAGCTGCCGAACGGCTGCAAGAGGAAGTTGATAGAGCGGGCCTTTTCAATATCAAAGTCAGATCCGAGCCGGGTGTTGTCGCTGCTGACGGCACGGTGACGCCCGTCTCGCTCACTAAATGGCGGGAAGTCCAGGAACGGTTCGATCACGATCGTAAGGGCGCATATGTTCTCGTCAATGCAGTAGCCATCAAGGAGGAGAAGACGCCACCCTCAATTGCTGTCGAGGCCGTTTGGCGCGGAAGTGACCCGTATCTGGTCATCGCTGGTCAAAAGTATTTCGTGGGCGCCCTGTTGAACAATGGCTTGACCGTCAATGAGATTGGGGAACGACGTGTGCTGCTGAGCCGGAATGGTCGGCTTGTTGCTCTTCCCTATTAGGGTTTCAGTCGCGGCTAAGAAGGAAAGTGTCATGACTAGGCTGCCCCAGCGGTCGGTAGAACCTTGGGCCTCGTTCCGAGGGCCGAACGTTGACAATCACACACCTACCACCACGCCGACCATTCCTAAAGCCGAGGGCAGCGAAATCGAGAGAACGCATGCAAATGGCGGGAAGAGCCACACTATTTTCCAGGATACGGACCAGCAAGATGTGGCTGTTGGCGCCACGATCGAGACCGCGCTGGAGCTTAACTCAGTCCATCCAGTTTCACGCATCAATGTCAACGAGGCGCGCACCCAGATCGGTGAGATCAAGCCAGGCCCAGAAATTGCTTGCCTTAACGGCCCCACTCTCGCGGATAACCTGCTCTCCTTCGTCACGCCGCGCCTACGTCACTCGGATGTTCTGCGCCCAGAGAAACAGGGCGTGCTTCTGGAACGTTTGGCGGATGCGCTATCGGCCGCGCCAGATGGTTGGGCGTCACGTGAAGACATGGAGATTCTGCAGCTGGAGCTGCGGCGGTTAATCCTGCTCCGGCAGAATCACAACGGCTTGATCAAAGGCTAGCGATGGCCGAGCTTGACGAAGAGCAACACCTCACACCGCCGCCGCCAAACGTTTCAAAAGCCGGTGAGGTCTTGCTAATCTCTAGGACGGAGCGTGATTTGCTCTGCGCGCTTTCCTATGTCCATCTTGAATGCGGTCAGAGCGCACAGAGCCTGGCTCTCCTGCGAATCGCAGCTCACGAACATTCTCAAAACGTCGAGCTGCTCCGCATTCTGGTCTACGCTCTCATCTCTGAGGGCCACGGTGACGAAGCACTGGCGGCTTTGGATAGACTGGACAAACTTGACGAGCAACCGTCTTCGCGTCTGCCTTTGATGGTCTTGCGCAGCCACGCGCTGCGTCAGGCCGGCCGCATGGCCGAGGCGCGAGCAATCTTTAAAAGCTATGTTTCATTGCGGAGCAGCGCAGCTCCAATCAAACGATAATAAGCTTCTCATGGAAAACATCCTACGTCGTCTCATCGAGCGCGCACCGACTAACCCAGATTTGATGGTCGCGTTGATGCTTCTTCTGGCGATCGGAATGATGATCATGCCGATCCCGATCGTAGTGATCGACATGTTGATCGGGTTCAACCTCGGTTTTGCCGTACTGCTGCTGATGGTAGCCCTGCATCTGAAGACGCCACTTGACTTTTCGTCGTTGCCGGGCGTCATCCTTATCTCCACCGTCTTTCGTCTGGCTCTTACCGTCGCAACGACGCGGTTGATTCTCTCTGAGGGTGATGCCGGCAGCATCATCCACACGTTTGGCGATTTCGTCATATCAGGCAATATCGCTGTCGGACTCGTCATATTCCTAATTGTGACCATGGTTCAGTTCATGGTTCTCGCCAAGGGCGCCGAACGGGTCGCAGAAGTGTCGGCTCGCTTCACGCTTGACGCACTGCCGGGCAAACAGATGGCGATCGACGCGGAGCTGCGCAACGGGCACATCGATCAGCACGAAGCTCGTCGTCGGCGGGCCGCACTGGAGCAAGAAAGCCAACTTCACGGTGCCATGGACGGCGCTATGAAATTCGTGAAAGGCGACGCCATCGCCGGGCTCATAGTCATCGGCATTAATATGCTGGGCGGCATCACAATCGGCTTGCTCTCCAAGAGCATGCCCCTTGAGGAGGCGCTCCACCAATATACCATCCTGACCATAGGTGACGCACTAATTTCGCAGATTCCGGCTCTACTGCTGTCGATTACAGCAGCAACCATTGTCACCCGTGTCAATGGCCCTTCCAGGCTGAAGCTTGGTGCCGATATCGTCAGCCAACTGACGGCCAGCACACAAGCGCTACGGTTGGCCGCCGGCGTCTTAATTGCGATGGGGCTCGTTCCGGGCTTCCCTTTGCCTCCGTTCATCATGCTTGCCGCACTCTTCGGCGCAGCAAGCTTTGTCAAGGCTGGTGTGCACGCCGGCGAGACCGCTGCCAAGGCAGGGGCCAGTAGCACCGGTTCGCCTCCAGCTCCATCACAGGCTCAGAGTCAAACCGTGCCTGCAGAAGCACTTCCGATCACGGTATTCCTCGCACCAAACCTGACACATGGAGTCGACAAAGACGAACTCGAGCAGTCCATCGGACGGGTTTCGGCACTGGTCTCATCTGATCTTGGTATCACAATTCCACGCATTCCGGCCCAAGCCGACCACCACTTAGCTGAATCGGAATTCAGGGTAGATGTTGAGGGAGTGCCCGTCGGACGGGATTTTGTTGACCCGATGCAACTCATGCTCAACGACGACGTGGCGAACATTGAATTGAGCGGCATCCCCTTTCGCCAAGACTTAGAGACAAATCGGATCTGGGTCGAAAAAGGTCATGCGCCGTCTCTTAATGCAGCCGGCATAGGGCATCACCGTGCGAGCGAAGTCATCGCCTTGCGCGTGCAGTCGACATTGAGACGCTATGCACAGCGCCTGGTGGGCATTCAGGAGACCCGACAATTGCTGGGCCGGATGGAGCTGGAATATGCCGATCTGGTGAAGGAGGTGCTGCGCACGACACCGGTGCCCCGGATTGCGGATGTCCTGCGCCGCTTACTGGATGAGGGCATCCCCATTCGCAACACTCGCTTAGTCCTGGAGGCGCTGGCAGAATGGAGCGAGCGCGAACAAAATGTTGTCCTGCTCACCGAATATGTTCGCTCCGGTCTGAAGCGCCAGATCTGTCATCGCTATGCCAACGCCCACCGCGTTGTGGCTGCCTTTATAATAGAGCGCGAAACCGAGGATATCGTACGCGGTGCGGTGCGCGACACCGCAGTTGGTCCCTACCTCGTTTTTGCGGACCGCGAGAGCGAGATGCTGCTTTCACAATTTCGGCAGATTCATTCGAGCATCGCACGCGGTCAGAGCCAGCCCGTCATTCTGGGTTCAATGGATATCCGGCGTTTCGTCCGTGGTTTTCTCATCCGCAACGGCATCGATCTGCCGGTTCTGTCCTATCAGGATCTCGCCTCGGATTTCACGGTCCAGCCGATTGGATCCGTCAAGCTCGCGGCCGGGACGGGCAAGGCTCCTTCAGCAGAGCGTCGTGACTCAATCGCCGCAGCCGACCAAAAGGACAGCAATTAAGCCTGGGGCAATAATATGAACTCATATGAGCCAAATACCGAGCGCCGGTTGTGCTCCTTCGGTCCGAACTTGCTCTGGCCTTCTCGCTATGCTCGCCATTCTGCTGCTAGGTGGTTGCGCCAGTTGGGATAAGCCGGGACTTGAGCAGACGGCCACACCAGAGTCGTTAGGCGCTAGGGACGTCGATCCTGCTATGCGCGAGCGCATTGCATACGTCCTCCGTCCGGATGCTGACGAGCAGACTTTGCGCGAAGCACTCAAGCAACGACCCGGCAACGTAAATGCGGCAATCCCTCTTGCGCGGGCCCTGCTTGCGCGCAACTGCCCGGATGAGGCGCTTGAGCTGCTTGACAGCGTCTTGATTGCAGTCCCGGGAGACCTACGCGTATTGAACACGAAGGGCGTTGTTCTCGACAACGAAGTCCGTCACGATGAAGCGCAAGCGCTATATCGGCAAGCTCTCACAACGGCGACTGATAATTCGATGCTGCGCAACAACCTCAAGCTCTCGATCGCACTTGAAGAGAAGGCCAAACCGCAAGCGCGAGGCCTAGAGCTACTTCAGCCGGCCCATCCATGGTGCAATCGCGTTAGCGCCGTTGTTCGCTAACGACACATTTACTGCGCTGTTTGGCAGGTCGATCACGGCTCAGCCCTCATTGCGTGGTCCTCTACTGGCCAACGGGCTGGTCGCGATCCAGTCTGCAAATGCTTGATCATCTCCGGCGCTTGGATTCGGGCGTGCTGGCTTTGACACTCATGTCTGCCTTCCGGCGACCTGGTGGGTGCGATGGCAGCGCACTTGCTGCGTTTCTCTACAGCTACGCCGAAGAAACATTGGGCGCGAGCGCGAGCAATTTGCATTGCATGTCGCACCGGCCAAGGCCGTCGTATGAGAATAGATCAAGGACGATTTACCGACTGCAACCGAGAACATTGCACTCGGTCGATTTGGAGAGGAGAAGTGCCTGCTCAACACCTTACTCAAGCGACTCGGCCGGGAGGCCGTAGACACACCTGGCCAAACGGAGCGAAAGCCTCAGCCGCGAGACCGCAATGGACAAATTCCGCGATGGTGCCGGCCGGCATCTGGGGTCGCCTTCCACCTTAAGACGCCTCCACTGCCGACAAACGATGTTGATCTTAGCCCTACTTCCCCACACAGATCTCTCGACATCTCTTTAGATTTGGCGTCTTCGATCGAAGCGGCCGAAGACACTTATAGCGCTCAGATGGTTGACATCAAAACGGAGAAAAGCCCCGGCTCGAAGCCGAGGCTTTTGTTGAGCTATTCATTGCCGCGCAACTCTCACAAGCGCCGCGGTGCCGTTGTTACAGGACACCTCATCCCGTCGAAGTGGTCGGTTTCGCTCGGCCCAAGCCTCTACATAAGCCGACGATGTCAGCTTACGTTGCTCCACCGCCTGCCGCAACATGAATGCTTGCAGATCCGCGTTACATAAAGTCACCGTCCTCGTCGGAACCTGCTGTAACTTCAGTATCACTGTCCGCTTTGGAGAGATAACGCCGAGAACTAGTTGCACGCTGCCATTCACCGGCGCTGTTTATCTCCCACTTTCCGGACTGGGTGGGATCGAGCACCATGTCGTCCTCATCCACTTCAACGAACCCCATTGTCTGTGCGCGGGCTTTCGCTTCTGCATTAGCAGGACGCCAGTTCACCAAGGGCCGTTCGCCGTCTTGCCGAAGTTGATGCTCGAGCAGAATATCGCCAGCGTTCGTGACAAGGGGATGAGCAACCTGGAAATCGACAATTGAGGTGACTTCACTTCGTCCAGGGAACTGTTCTCGCCATCTATCGCTTTCGAAATCAGTCATGCTGAACCCGCCCTCCGTTCTTTGGAGGCCGACGCTCATATTTCCTAATTGGTAGCTGTAATATCTGGCCTCTTCGGAATCTCTTCTGATGCCGTACTCCTTGGCAACTCCTGCTGTGCGCTTAGCTCTTTCGGATACAAACGCAGAGTACTCGTGTGGATTGTTGGCGATTCGGTTGATTTCGTCGCCATGAAAGTTCCTCACCTCTCTCCTGAAAGTAGCTCTGTCGATCTCGACCACAGGAGGTCTTGAAACGAGGGAATAATGCGGCCGCGAAGATGAGCAGCCAGCCGAATCCTGCAATCGCATCCTAGCGAACGCATCCGCGAAGCCTTGGCCTTCGGCATCCGCGTGTTCAGCGTTAGCTCCTCGATAGTAGGTTTCATCCGACGGAATATCGGACCAATCGTTAATTCGACCGTACATGGCGACAGCGCTCCTTTGGATCATAAGTGTTGCATTGTCTTCGGGTCGTTTGACCTTATCCCGCCTGTAGACAACTTAGCTGTCCATAAGCTGACGCCAGCAGATAGATGGAAGTCAGATGGGCTGACAGGTCTAATGGCATCCAGTTGCGCCGGTGGGGTGCTGGTCGGTAGCTCGGCCATTTGGCTTGCCCTCACAGGCGCTTTCCTGCACCCGGTGTCAAACGCCATCCGGAACTGCCGCCTTTACGTCATGAAGAACCGCCTCCACCCTCGGGTTCATGATGTTGGTTGGATCCGCCGCTGACGGGAGGTGGGAGGAGCCGACCAGACGGGCGTCAGCGGCGGGCGGCCTGATGAGGCCGCTCTTTCACTTGGCGCGGAGCTTCTCTGACGTGGGCCAAGGCTCCCACCTGTCCTGATTGTGGTGGCGTCATGCGCATCAACGTGCGCTTTCGACACAGCTCCAGTCGTTCCGGCGCTCCAACCCGATCGTTCCGGTGCGACACATCGTGAGCCAATTTATGCCGTGCGCGAAGATCGTCATTCGTTATTATGATCCCATCGTCTCGATCATCGCAGACGCTGCCGAATCCGCGCGGCCAAACAGCCCGCCGGAAACTATTCGATGCAGCGGGCCATCGATCGCGACCGTCTGTAAAATGCTCTCTGTCTCAAGTTTCCGCCATTGTATAACCAAAACGTCGCCGCGACAGCTCCGCAGTCTGCCGATAGCAACCCGCGATCTCAAACTATCCCCATAGCCGCACCACCGTGCATATTCTCACGCGCCTTCGTTCAATCCGGCTTCAATGAGGTCGCGGTAGAAGCGCTTGCCGCGCCCTCGCGTGAGCGCGACCTCACAGAACCCCTCCAAATTCCCTTCGGCGAGGATTTCTGATTCAAGCTCCATGCTGGAGAACGGAGGCCAGCATGGATGATGCGGCCCTATTCGGAAGACATTCGCGAACGCGCTCTTGCGCGAGCTGACGCGAGAGAGACCGTTCGTTCCATTGCAGAAGCGCTTCAGATCAGTCCTTCCTGTGTGACGAAGTGGAAGAATCTGCGGCGGGAGACCGGGAGCGTTCCTCCCGGCAAGATCGGCGGTCACAAGAAGCCGGTTCTGTCCGGCTCCAATGCCGACTGGCCGCGCAAGCGCATTCGCTCCGGCCCATTCACTTTGCGGGAAGCTCACGCAGGAACTGGCTGCGCGCGGGATCAACACAGACGTACGGGCGGTGTGGACGTTCCTTCACGCCGAAGGGCTAAGCTTCAAAATAAACGATCCTGCCGGCCGAACTAGACCGTCCCGACATCGCGCGTAAGCGGACGCGCTGGAAGACCGATCAGGGCAGGATCGACGCTTCGCGCCTGGTCTTTATCGACGAGATCTGGATCAAAACCAACATGGCGCCGCTGCGAGGCTGGGGACCGACGGGCAACGTCTCCAGGCGTCTGCACCTTTCGACCATGACCTTCATCGCGGCGCTGCGCCATGACCGGATCAGCGTGCCATGGGTCATCGACGGCCCCATCAATGGCGAGCTCTTCACTCTTAGGTATTGGCGCCAACCCTCGCAAAGGGTGAACTCGTCATCCTCGACAATCTCGGCAGTCACAAGGGCAAGGCGGCGAGGAGCGCCATCCGCGCCACGGGAGCGCATCGGCTCTTCCTGCCGCCCGACAGTCCCGACCTCAACCCGATCGAGCAGGTCTTCGCCAAGCTCAAACACCTGATGCGAGCCGCGCAGACACGAGATGTCGAAGCGACTTGGCGCAAGGTCGGCGAACTCCTTGACCTCTTCTCCAAGGAGGAGTGCGCCAACTACCTAAAAAATTCAGGGAATGTTTCAGTATAAAAAACATCGTGCTCTAAAAGCTCAACTGTCGCTAATGCCCTGAATCAACAATTCGCGACATTACGACACCTAGCTTAAGTATTGCAGCGGCAAAAGCGCGCTCGATGGAAGCGTGGTAGCGTCGCGTGACACCCGCAGGATGGTGGCACCAGCGTTCGGCGCGAGCTGGATCGCCAGGCATCCACATCAACAGCGCGGGCTGTTATGAAAGACGTCGATGGCGGCCGGGACAAGCCCGGCCATGATAATGAAGCCACCGCCGAATCATTTCAGCTTCGGCGCGGGCTGCGCTGGCGTATGGGGCGCGCGGCCGACGATGACGGTCAACAGCCCCTGGCCCCACAGGCGCTTGGCGACCGCCTTGGCGTCATCCAGTGTCACCGCATCGACGATGGCGTTGCGCTTCTCGATATAGTCGATCGGCAGCTTGTCCTGCTGGTATTGCAGCAGCGCCTGCGCGAACTTCGAGGAGGTATCCAGCGCCAGCAGCATCTGCGAGCCCTTGAGGTACGACTTGGCTTCGTCGAGTTCTTTCTGCGTCGGTCCCTCCTCGGCGATGCGGCGCACTTCCTTCTCTAGGGCGTCGATGGTGTCGCCGGCGCGGTCGGCGCGGGTGCCGGTGTTGCCGATGAAGATCGCCGAATGCTCCATCCAGAGCAGCGACTCGAACACCGAATAAGCAAGCCCACGCTTCTCGCGGACCTCGCGATAGAGCCGCGAGGACAATCCGCCGCCGCCCAGGATGTGGTTGACGACATAGGCCGCCATGAAGTTCGGATCGCTGCGCTTCACGCCGGGCCCGCCGAAGGTGATCACGGTCTGCGGCACGTCGAGCGGCACGAAGGCGCGCTGCGGCGGTTTTGCCGCCTCGACGTCGGCGACCGGCGTCAGATTGGCTTTTGCGGGCAGGCTACCAAAAGTGTGGTCGAGCAGCTTGCCGAGCGTGGCCGGATCGACATCGCCGACCACCGCGATCTTCAGCGTGTCCTTGGCCAGCACGCGGCCGACATAATCCTTCATGTCGGCGACGGTGATGGTCGGCACGCTGTCCAGCGTGCCCTTGGTCTGCCGGCCATAGGGATGGTCGCCGAACGCGACCTCAAGGAATTTGCGGCTCGCCAGGGACGACGGATTGGTGGTCTCGCGGCGCAGGCCCGAGATCACCTGCGCGCGGATGCGCTCGACGTCGGCGGTATCGAAATGCGGCGAGGTCAGCGCGCTTCGGAGCAGGTCGAAGGCCTCGTCCTTGTTGTCGCGCAGCATGCGCAGGCTGCCGCGGAACGTATCGCGGCTGGCGCTGAAGGAGAGCTCGATGGCGCGGCGGTCGAGCCGCTCATGGAAGGTCTTGGAGTCGAGATCGCCGGAGCCTTCGTCAAGGAGGTCGCCGACCAGATTGGCGACGCCGGACTTGTCCTTGGGATCCTGCGCCGAGCCGCCGCCAAAGGAATATTCCATGGCGATCAGCGGCACGGTCGCATCCTGTACGAACCAGGCTTCGATGCCGCCCGGCGAGGTCAGGTGCTGGATTTTGGCGGCCGCCTGTGACGGCGAGACCGTGGCGAGCGCAAGCGCAGCGCCAGTGACGAAGGACAGCGCGAAGTGACGCGCGCGCGGGAAAGGAAGAGGATGGGTCACGAACGCTTCTCCTTGCGCTTGGCGGTAGCAGTGTCCTTGATCAGATAGCCCGTCACCGAGCGCTTCTTCTCGAGCCGTTTCTGTGCGACGGTGCGAACCTGCTCGGCGGTGACCGCGCTGATGCGATCCGGCCGGCTCCTGATGTCCTCGACCGACAGACCCGTGCTCAGGGCACTGCCATACCAGCTCGCCAGCGCCGCCTGGTTGTCCTGGGCGTAGATCGCCTCTGCAATGAGCTGCGTCTTGACCCGCTCGAGGTCTTCGGCGCGGATCGGGTTCTGCGTGAGGTCGGCAATGACGCCGTCGACCACCTGCTCGACCTCGGTAAAGCTGACGCCGGGTTTGGGCGAAGCCGAGATCGCGAACTGGGTCGGGTCGAGCCAGGTGCTCGAATAGCTGGCGCTGGCGGAGACCGCGAGCGGCTTGTCGACCACGAGCGCGCGGTAGAGATAGGAGTTGCTGCCGCTGCCCATCAGCCGCGCCAGCACGTCGAGGGCCGCGCTTTCACCGGCCGCGGCGGTCGTCGCCGAAGGCACGAGATAATAGCGGCGCAGGCTCGGCTGCTCGACGCGCGGGTCGGCCAGCGTGACCGTGCGCGGCGCCGCCGGCTCCGGCTCCTGCGGGCGGATGCGGCGCGCCGGGATCGCTGATTGAGCCGGGATGGAGCCGAAATTCCGCTCGACCAGCGGGCGGATGTCGGCAGCTTCGACGTCGCCGGCGATCACCAGGATCGCATTGTTCGGCGCGTAGAAGCGACGGTAGAAGGCCAGCGCATCCTCGCGATCGAGCTTCTCGATTTCCTGGTGCCAGCCGATCACCGGCCGGCCGTAGGGATGATTGAGATAGAGCGCGGCCATGATCTGCTCGTCGAGCCGCGCGTCCGGATTGTTGGCGACCCGCATGTTGTACTCTTCGAGCACGACGTCGCGCTCGGGCAGCACGTTCTCGTCTTTGAGGACCAGGCCGGTCATGCGGTCGGCCTCAAACTCCATCATGGTCGGCAACTGCTCGCGCGGCACACGCTGGTAGTAGTTGGTGTAGTCGACCGAGGTCGAGGCGTTCTCGTTGCCGCCGACGCGGAGCACGGTCTGCGAGAATTCGCCGACCGGATGCTTCTCGGTGCCCTTGAACATCAGGTGTTCGAGGAAGTGCGCGAGGCCGGACTTGCCCGGCGTCTCGTCGCCCGAGCCGATCTTGTACCAGATCATCTCCGTCACCACGGGGGTGCGGTGGTCCGGGATCACCACGACCTGCATGCCGTTGCCGAGCGTGAAGCTGGCGGGCGGAGCCGATGTCACCGTGGTCTGGGCGAGGGCCGCGCCGGCCGAGAGGGCAGTCGTCGAAAGCAGCGCGGCAAGGAGGCAAGCCGCGGATCGGTATGAGCACATCGTCCTTGCAGACACACGAACCCAAATCTCCAGGAAGAAATCACGACAGGGCAGCTCGTATTTTGCCCCGGCCTCGTCATCGACATAGTTCGTCAGTTGCTGGTTCGGCATGGCCCGTCAAAAGCTCCATTGCGGTTTGTTGGGGATGAGGAATACCCTCATGATCAATCTCGTCTCTCGGTTGCTCTGGGCTCTCCGATAATTCAATCGAGAGCTCTTTGCGCGCCAAGTCCGACGCGTTTGCGCATAACCCAAAGCATTCTTCGTGCCAGAGCAGAAACGTTTGTAGATACAAAGGGGACTGCCAAACCAGCTATGTCGAATGTCCAACACTGTCGTACACCGGACAATGCCAATCGACATTGACCTCTTGCGCGCCACGTTAAAAAACGCGCTCAGGAAGTGTAGTTCAGGCTATTGGAGGTCGCGCAGCATATCGACGCAAAGCGGGCTGTCGGTTTCAAGCATGCGGCGGGGGTGGGAAGACTTGTGTTTTGCTTTACACACAGGATGTGGTGAGTAGTTGAATCAGCCGCTGCACATTGTAGTCCGGGACCGGTCCGCGGAGCGTCAAGCTCAATTCCGGCTCAATCGCGCAGTTCCGCTTCCTCGAGACTCAAGTACGAATCCGTCACGGGCGATCATTTCCGTTGCTTCACTTGCCTCGCATCGTTACACGAGGGCCGGCACCCAGGAGCAAGCCGACCATTTGGCATCTTCTCGCTCGCCAGCGGTCGTTTCGACGAGACCGCGATCAAATTGCGCGTCGCAGCGCGGCATCAACATAGTCCTCATATTCCGCTCTTTTCTATCCATCGGGTGGATGGATTCCATCACAACAGTCTTTTACCAATCTTAATGAACGCTGCTAAGTCAAAGCACCGCTCGAGTTGGAGGATATAGCACGTCATTAGGAATTAATCGTCGCCCCCTGAGCGCAGTTGCTCCGGGCGGCCTAGTTCGTACTCTGCCATTATCGTCAGGTGATGACGGGAAAGGCCTTTCCAACGGTTGTCAGCACGGTCTTGTCAGGCGGCAACCTCGCGCGCGCTGGATCTCAGCGCGTCGCAATAAAGAAGATTCGTGTATCAGAACGATGCATGAGGCAGCCATGAGTATGACCGTGTACGGAGCCAGGAGTTCGAGTGCAGCGGAGCGACTGAACCAAGCATATCAGGTGATGAAGTCTTGCGCGCAACCACTTAATCCGATTTTATCTGCACACTAAGGTTGATCACGATAGCAAGACACCCACACCGCTTCCTGTAGGTGCTTCGCACTCTCACCGCTGCAATTCGTGTGCTGAATACCTTAAACAGCGAATCGAGCTACAAATCGAAGAGGTTGCGAGACTTATCTGCGAAGACGAGAGCGCACTTGACGCAACCCAGCTCCCAATGAACTTACGAACCAACTGATAGCGGCGGAGCTCGGCATGTGCCCGGAACGCGACGAGCGGACCGGTACGGCGATCGTAGGGGGTGACGCGAGCCGTCTCGCACAGGAATACAGCAACATCTACTATCCGGAACAGTTCTCGAGGCTGGGGCGACTTTTTGATGAAGCTGTCCTTGCGCTGCCTCTAAATAAATAAGCAAACTTCTGCCAACCGGACCGAGATCGCCAAACTCATTTTGGGGCGTGCATCCATTTGTCAATTTGAACTGGGCCTTCTCATTAAGTTAATCACCATTGCCGCTGCTGTTTCATCCTCCGCGCCGGATTGGCCGGAATTGATCTGCTGACCGGCAAGCACGCTTGCGTCAAAGACGTCACCGCGGCCGCGAGTTCATCGAATTCCTCAAACTGATCGATGCCGCCTATCCGGCCGGCACCGCGATCAAGTTGATCCTCGACAATCATTCCGCACACATCTCGAAAGAAACCAGAGCCTGGCTCGATACCCAACCGGCAGGCCGCTTCGAGTTCACGTTCACGCCCAAGGACGGCTCCTGGCTCAACCTCATCGAGGGCTTCTTCTCCAAATCCGCCCGCTCCGTCCTGCGCCACATCCGAGTGACCTCAAAATACGAACTCAAGGAGCGCATCATGGCGGGCATCGACGACATCAATCGGTATCCAGTCATCCACACCTGGTCCTACAAGCTCGCGGAATTCGCCTGATATGATTCGAACCACGAAAACGCAGACTTAGCACCATGCCAGCGACCGCGGCGACGTTCGCGAAGACGCTCGGCAGGACGGTGACGGCCGGCGAGCCGCGTGCCACGCACCACGCACCGGCGAACTCGTCGGCCCTATAAGACCAGGGTTCGTATGCCGTCCAAGCTCGACCCACATATGGCCACGATCGAAGGCTGGCTGTCAGAGCAGCCGCAGCTGACCGCGCTCGCAATCGTCGGCCGACTGAGCGAGAAATACCCAGAGAAGTTCGGGACGAGGCAGCATTCGATCGTGCAGCGCCAGCTGAGGGCACTTAGACGGAAGACGGCCGAGCAGTTGCTCGCGGAGGAGCCGTTTGCGGACGCCACGACCGCTGCCCCATTGCCCGGGGTTGTGGACGGCTCGGGCTATGAAGGGGCCCGACCCGCCCACAGCCCCCCTCGTCGAGCAAGCCGGCAGGCCCACTTGACGCGGTCAATCACTCCACATCGGATCGCCATCGGCAATGACACCATCAGGGTAACATTCGCAGATGGGGCAATACGAGGGGTCTCATTCCAACGCCGATTGACACGCAGGCCGCAGCGCGTCGGTACACACGCGCGAGTTCGTCGGAATTCGCAGTTTCGCTGCCATGGGATGTTGGGCGCATCGACAACGAAGAACTCCGACTGGCATGACGTGAGCCGAGGGACCCCCAGCCCAAGCGCGTTCTTCAGTCATGTTGAGGGTGATAGATGAGATAAACGACGTGGCCGGATCCCAAGATCGCGTTACTTTGCCTGCTCCTCAACTCGGCCGTGTAGAGCTCACCGCTTATGGTGAACTGTATGCGCCGGTTTTGCGGGGTCGGAAGTAGGTTCCACGTTTTCAGTATGTACATCATGCCGCTGTGCGAGACCTCTCGGCCCTGGCCTTGATTGTCCCAGCGGCTGTGGCTCCAACTATCGCCGAGAAAAGGTCCGATATCCGGTAACTCCGCTCGGCGGCGAAAGGCCCCTGATGATCCGGGGGACGACGAGCCGGCGCCCCGCACCGCCTGAGCATGGCCACGCAACTCGGACCGTGTGATTGGATTGAGATCAACCAATGATTCAACACTGCCATAAACGTCTGAGGGAGCGCTGGCTGACGACGATGACGCAGGCTCGTGGAGCGGCTGACGGGATAGCCGGACTTCACTCATCTGGCTAGCCCGCGGATGATGGATGAGTTGAACGTCCCTGCGTCCTCCCCGCCCCAACGTAGCCGAATAAAGCTGACTCTCGATGGTGAACAGTGCTGGGCCGAACTGATTCGGCAAGAGACCGACGTTACCGAGTATGTCGATCAGGGCGTCCGAGGCAGGTTGGGAACGATGGCGCCAGTTGTCGACCATATATCCGATTTCCGGTATCTCCTGAGGGAGCACTGATGACCCGATGAACGACTGTGGTCTGGCGATAGCACGCGCCGGCGCAGAGCGCGCATACTCACGCAACTCAGACACTGTGGGCGCATTCGGATGACGCACTGGCTCAAGGCCGCCGTAGATGTTTGACGGCGCAGCCCTGGCAGACGACGATGGCTCGGGTTGTTGCTCCTGTTCCCTAAGCCAGTCCCAATAGCTGGGCCGCGAGCCACGATACGGCGTGGACGACGGCGGAACGGGTTCTTGCATCTGCTCCCAAGCTCCCGTGCTCGGGGTAGCCGGCGCTGCCGGAAGCTCCTGAAACGAGCCCGGCTGCCGGGCACCATGTGGCGTTGACGATGATGGAGTGGGTTCTTGCATCGTCTCCCTAAACCAATCCCACGCTCCCGCGCTCGGGGTGGCTGGCGTTGCCGGAAGCTCCTGATACGAGCTGGGCTGCAGGCCACGGTGTGGTGTGGACGATGGAGCGGGTTCTTCCATCACTTCCCTAAACCGATCCCACGTTCCCGCACTCGGGGTAGCCGGCGTTGCCGGAAGCTCCTGAAACGAGCCCGGCTGCGGGTCAGGGTGTGGTGTGGACGGTGATGGAGCTGGTTCTTGCATCTGCTCCCTAAACCAATCCCACGCTCCCGCGCTCGGGGTAGCGGGCGTTGCCGGAAGCTCCTGATACGAGCTGGGCTGCAGGCCACGGTGTGGTGTGGACGATGGAGCGG
>NZ_LGHL01000144.1 GCF_001908205.1 Bradyrhizobium sp. NAS80.1 | reverse complement strand
TGACGGCAGCTTGGTAAAAAACTCAAGCATCGCCTTGCGGCTAAGCCGCTTCCGCAACGCTACCCGTTCTGAAGCATCCACCCCATGCAGTTGAAAAATATACTTCGACGTATCCATCCCAATGCGGATAATCTGGCTCACGGACGGCTCCTGTGAATGAGTTTCTGACAACCTCATTCTGGCACATTGATGCCGTAGGGGGCGGTCCACCCCATCAACCCCGGGGAGAGGTTTGGCGCGAAGTTGGCAACCGCGAGTCTTCGCCAAACTCTATTCTGCGCTCCGCTTCGCTGCGCTTGTCCGGGACGACAGCTGAGGTCGCTTCGCGAGTGTCGTTCGCGCCGCTCTCCCGACCTTTATGAGATTCCTATAACTTCGCCATAGCCCTCGTCTCGAAAACCTATGCCCGGGGTGGCACTTCAGCACGGTCAAAAGTTCCGGCCAGTGCTCACGGAAATGCGTTGCGTGTCGTTGCCCGCGCGCCCGCCGGAATCCCGAGAATTGGTTGCGCCGGACATAGAGGCGTAACGAGGAGCATCCCCATGATGGACATTCTGATGCTGGCGCTGGCGGCAGCCTTCTTCGCGCTGGCGATAGGCTACACCTACGCCTGCGAACGGCTGTGACGGAGCGGACCATGATCTTCGATTACTCGCTCGCCGGCGCTGTCTCGTTCGGCCTCCTGATCTATCTCATCTACGCGCTGTTGCGGCCCGAGCGGTTCTGAGCCGTGCTGCTGCTTCTCAAATTGCTGCTGGCGGACGCCGTGCTCGTCGCCTGCCTGTTGACGGTGCTCCTGCCGCTGCTGCGCCGGGCACCAAGCCTGAAGGGTTGATTCCATGACCATGATCGGTTGGCTCCAGATCATTCTCTTTTGCGTCATCATCGTCGCGACGACCAAGCCGCTCGGCTGGTACATGACGCGCGTGTTCAACGGCGAGCGAACCTTCCTGTCGCCGGTTCTGCGCCCCATCGAGGCCGGCATCTACTGGATCTCCGGTGTCGACGAGAGGCGTGAGCAGCACTGGTTGACCTATACGGTCTCCATGCTGCTGTTCCACATCGGGGGCTTCCTCATCATCTACGGCGTGATGCGCCTGCAGGCCATGCTGCCCTTCAATCCGGCCGGGCAGTCGGCGGTCGCCGAGGATCTCTCCTTCAACACCGCGATCTCCTTCATCACTAATACCAACTGGCAGAACTACGGCGGCGAGAGCACGGTGTCCTATCTCGTGCAGATGCTCGGCCTGACGCACCAGAATTTCCTGTCGGCCGCAACCGGCATCGCGCTCGCGGTGGCTCTGATCCGCGGCTTCTCGCGCGCCTCGATGCGCACGATCGGCAATTTCTGGGTCGACGTCACCCGCACCACGCTTTACGTGCTGCTGCCGATCTGCGTCGTCTACTGCCTGTTCCTCGTCTCGCAGGGCATGCCGCAGACACTGGGCGACTACGTCGAGGCGACCACACTCGAGGGCGCCAAGCAGACCATCGCGGTCGGTCCTGTCGCAACGCAGGTCGCGATCAAGATGCTCGGCACCAATGGCGGCGGCTTCTTTAACGCCAATGCCGCGCATCCCTTCGAGAATCCGACCGCGCTGTCGAACCTCGTGCAGATGCTGTCGATCTTCCTGATCGGCGCGGCCCTGACCAACGTGTTCGGTCGCATGGTTTGCAACCAGCGCCAGGGCTGGGCGATCCTGGCCGTGATGGGCGTGCTGTTCGTCGCCGGTGTCACCGTCACCTATTGGGCGGAATCCAACGGCACCTCGACGCTGCAGGCGCTGGGTCTGACCGGTGGCAATATGGAAGGCAAGGAAGTCCGATTCGGCATCGTCGCGTCCTCGCTGTTCGCCGTCGTCACCACCGCGGCATCCTGCGGCGCGGTCAACGCCATGCACGACAGCTTCACCGCGCTCGGCGGCATGATCCCGCTGATCAACATGCAGCTCGGTGAAATCATCATCGGCGGTGTCGGCGCCGGCCTCTATGGCATGCTGTTGTTCGTCATTCTCGCGATCTTCGTCGCGGGCCTGATGGTCGGCCGCACGCCGGAATATGTCGGCAAGAAGATCGAGGCGCGCGAGGTCAAGATGGCGATGCTCGCGATCCTGGTGCTGCCGCTGATGTATCTCGGCTGGACCGCGGTCGGCGTGGTCTATCCGGCCGCAGTCGCCTCCATGGCGAATGCCGGCCCGCACGGCTTCACCGAGGTGCTCTACGCCTACACGTCGTCGACCGGAAACAACGGCTCGGCGTTTGCGGGCCTCACCGGCAATACCCTCTTCTACAACCTGACGCTGGCTTCCGCGATGTTCGTCGGCCGCTTCTTCATGATCATTCCGGCGATGGCGATTGCCGGCTCCCTGGCGGGCAAGAAGACGCATCCGCCGTCAGCCGGCACGTTCCCGACCACTGGTGGTCTGTTCGTCGGCCTCGTCATCGGTGTGATCCTGATCATCGGCGGCCTGACCTTCTTCCCGGCACTCGCGCTCGGCCCGATCGTCGAGCACCTTGCGATGAACGCCGGCAACGTCTTCTGATCGAATATGTCTGGAGTGACCTCCATGGAAACCATGAAACTGCAAAAGCGCGCTTCCGTCTCGGCGATGCTCGATCCGAAGATCGTTGTGCCGGCGATCCGCGCGGCCTTCACCAAGCTCGATCCGCGGTTGATGGTGAAGAACCCCGTGATGTTCGTGGTCGAGATTGTGGCCGCGCTCACCACGGTGATCTTCCTGCGTGATCTCGTGACGGGCGGCGCGAACCTCGCCTTCACCTTCCAGATCATCCTCTGGCTGTGGTTTACGGTGCTGTTCGCCAACTTCGCCGAAGCAGTAGCTGAGGGGCGCGGCAAGGCGCAGGCAGATTCGCTGCGCAAGACCCGCACCGAGAGCCAGGCCAAGCTCCTGACCGGCGCAGGCCGGAATTTCAAGCTGGTGCCGGGCACGAGCCTCAAGGTCGGCGACATCGTGCTGGTCGAGGCCGGTGACACCATTCCCTCCGACGGCGAGGTGATCGAGGGCGTGGCGTCCGTCAACGAGGCCGCCATTACCGGCGAATCCGCGCCGGTCATTCGCGAGTCCGGTGGTGACCGCTCGGCGGTGACCGGCGGCACGCAGGTGCTGTCCGACTGGATCCGCGTCCGCATCACGGCCGCGCAGGGCTCGACCTTCATCGACCGCATGATCAGGCTGGTCGAGGGCGCCGAGCGGGCGAAGACGCCGAACGAGATCGCGCTCAACATCCTGCTCGCCGGTCTCACCATCATCTTCGTGTTCGCCACCGTCACCATCCCGAGCTACGCGACCTATGCCGGCGGCTCGATTTCAGTGATCATCCTGGTCGCCCTGTTCGTGACGCTGATCCCGACCACGATCGGCGCGCTGCTCTCGGCGATCGGCATCGCCGGCATGGACCGCCTGGTGCGCTTCAACGTGCTTGCGATGTCCGGTCGCGCGGTCGAAGCGGCTGGTGACGTCGATACGCTGCTGCTCGACAAGACCGGCACGATCACCCTCGGCAACCGGCAGGCCACCGCCTTCCGCCCGGTCCGCGGCGTGACCGAGCAGGAGCTGGCGGACGCAGCCCAGCTCGCCTCGCTCGCCGACGAGACCCCGGAAGGCCGCTCCATCGTCGTGCTGGCGAAGGAGAAGTACGGCATCCGCGGCCGCGACATGGCCGAGCTGGGGGCCACCTTCATCCCGTTCACGGCGCAGACCCGCATGAGCGGCGTCGATGCCGGCGGCTCGTCGGTGCGCAAGGGCGCCATCGATGCGATGCTCAACTATGTCGGCGGCGGCGCGCCGCTGGCCGTCGCCTCCGGCAACGCCGCGCGCGCCGTTCAGCCTGGGGGGCTCTCGGACGTCGGCCGCGAGATCCAGGCCATTGCCGACGAGGTGTCGAAGTCCGGCGGCACGCCGCTGGCGGTGGCCAAGGACGGCAAGCTGCTCGGTGTCATCCAGCTCAAGGACATCGTCAAGGGTGGCATTCGCGAGCGCTTCGCAGAGCTGCGCCGCATGGGCATCCGTACCATCATGATCACCGGCGACAACCCGATGACGGCGGCCGCCATCGCAGCGGAGGCGGGCGTCGACGATTTCCTCGCGCAGGCCACCCCCGAGGACAAGCTCAAGCTGATCCGCGACGAGCAGGCCAAGGGCAAGCTGGTCGCCATGTGCGGCGACGGCACCAATGACGCGCCGGCGCTCGCGCAGGCCGACGTCGGTGTCGCCATGAACACCGGCACGCAGGCCGCCCGTGAGGCAGGCAACATGGTCGATCTCGACTCCAACCCGACCAAGCTGATCGAGGTGGTCGAGATCGGCAAGCAGCTGCTGATGACGCGCGGTGCGCTGACGACGTTCTCGATCGCCAACGACGTCGCAAAGTATTTTGCGATCATCCCGGCGATGTTCCTGGCGTTCTATCCCCAGCTCAACGTGCTCAACATCATGAACCTGTCGAGCCCGCAGAGCGCCATCCTGTCGGCGATCATCTTCAACGCGCTGATCATCGTCGCGCTGATCCCGCTGGCGCTGAAGGGCGTCGCTTACCGTGCGGTCGGCGCCGGTGCGCTGCTCCGCCGCAACCTGCTGATCTACGGCCTCGGCGGTATCGTCATTCCCTTCATCGGCATCAAGGCGATCGACCTCGTCGTCGCCGCCTTGCACCTGGCTTAACGCTGTCATTGCGAGGAGGGAAGCGACGAAGCAATCCAGACTGCCTTCGCGGAAAAACTCTGGATTGCCTCGCTTCGCTCGCAATGACGGAAGACATAGGAGACCAACATGCTCAGAGAAATTCGCCCTGCCATCGTCCTCTCGCTGGTGCTCACCGCCATCACGGGCCTGGCCTACCCGCTCGCGATGACCGCTATTTCCGGCGTGATCTTCCCCGAACAGGCGCAAGGCAGCCTGATCGAGAAGGACGGCAAGGTGATCGGCTCTGCCCTGATCGGGCAGGAATTCAAGAGCGACAAATATTTCCACGGCCGCCCCTCGGCGACGCCGGCGCCGGACCCGAATGATTCGACCAAGACGGTGTCCGCGCCCTACAACGCCGCCAACTCGGGCGGCTCGAACCTTGGCCCGACCAGCAAGGCGCTGGCCGACCGGTTGAAGGAGGACGTGGACAAGCTGAAGGCTGAAAACCCGAACGTCGCCGTTCCGGTCGATCTGGTGACGACCTCCGGCAGCGGGCTCGATCCGGACATTTCGCCGGAGGCTGCGCAATTCCAGGTGCCCCGTGTGGCCAAGGCGCGTAATATATCGGAAGACCAGCTGAGGCAGCTCGTGGCCTCCAACACCCAGGGGCGTCTGTTCGGGCTGCTTGGCGAACCCAGGGTTAACGTTCTTGCGCTGAACCTCGCACTCGACAGCGCATCCGCGAAGTAGCGGTCTAGGCCCGGGATGCTTGGATGACTATATTGGCGTGATGGTCCGAGAGCGCCGCGATCCCGAACAACGTCCGTCTCCCGAAGCGCTGCTGGAAGCAGCGCGCCGGGAAGAGAGCGCTAGCGGCAAGCTGAAGATCTTCGTCGGCGCCGCCCCCCGGCGTCGGCAAGACCTACGAGATGCTGCTGAGCGCCCATGCCAGGCGCAAGGCCGGCATCGACGTTGTGGTCGGCTTCGTCGAGACCCATGGCCGGGCCGAGACCGAGGCGCTGCTGCGCGACCTCGAAGTCGTCCCGCGCAAGAGGCTCGACTATCGCGGCCAGGTGGTCGAGGAGATGGACCTCGATGCCGTGATCGCACGGCGCCCGCAGCTGGCCCTGGTCGACGAGCTCGCCCACACCAATGCGGCCGGCAGCCGTCATCCGAAACGCTATCTCGACGTCGAGGAGCTGCTCTCCCACGGCATCGACGTCTATACCGCCGTCAACATCCAGCACATCGAGAGCCTGAACGACGTCGTCGCCCAGATCACCCATGTGCGGGTGCGCGAGACCGTGCCGGACTCGGTGTTCGACCGCGCCGACGCGATCGAGCTGATCGACCTCACACCGGACGATTTGATCCAGCGGCTGAAAGAGGGCAAGGTCTATGTTCCGAAGCAGGCCGAGCGGGCGCTGGAGCATTATTTTTCTCCGGGCAATCTGACCGCGCTGCGCGAGCTCGCGCTGCGGCGCACGGCCGAGCGGGTCGACGAACAGCTCCTCACTCACATGCAGGCGAATGCCATCGCCGGCCCCTGGGCGGCCGGCGAGCGCATCCTCGTGTGCGTCAGCGAGGATCCGCGCGCGGCTAGCCTCGTGCGCTACACCAAGCGGCTGGCCGACCGACTGCATGCGCCGTTCACCGCGATCTCGATCGAGACGCGGCGATCCCTGCAATTGTCCGATGAGGAGCGCGACCGACTGGCCGATACGCTGCGGCTCACAGAATCGCTCGGCGGCGAGGCGCTGACCATCCCTGCCGTCGGTCGCCGCATCGCCGACGACGTCATCAACTTCGCGCAAGCCAACAACGTCACCCAGATCGTGATCGGAAAATCGACCCGATCGCGCTGGTTCGAGCTGACGCGCGGGTCCGTCGTGCACGATCTCGTCCGCCGTGCGGGCAATATCAGCGTTCACGTCATCCCAGGCGACGAGCTCCCCGACGAGCCGATGCCGAAAGCGGCGGTGCAGACCGCGGCGCGGTCGGAGCAGTTCGACGCGTTACCCTATCTCAAGGCGCTCGGGATCACTGCGCTCGGCCTTGCTGCGGCCGCCGTGATCAAGCCGCGGTTTGGCGTCGAAAACGTCGATCTGGTGTTCTTGACTGCAGTGGTCATCGTTGCGGTGCGCTATGGGCTGTGGCCGTCGCTGCTTGCGAGCATATTGGCCTCGCTCGCCTATAACTTCTTCTTTCTGCCGCCGGTCTATACTTTCACCATCACCGATCCGACCAATGTCGTGGCGTTCTTCTTCTTCATGCTGATCGCCGTGCTGGTCTCGAACGTCGCCGGGCGGGTGCGTACGCAGGCCGACACCGCGATCGGTCGCATCCGCACGACAGAGCAGCTCTATGCGTTCAGCCGCAAGCTTGCCAGCACCGGCACGCTCGACGACGTGCTGTGGGCAACCGCCTATCAGACGGCGCTTATGCTGAAGGTTCGCGTGGTCCTGCTGCTACCGGAGGAGGGGCTGCTCACGGTGAAATCCGGCTATCCACCCGAGGATCAGCTTGATCAAGCCGACCTCGCCGCCGCCAACTGGGCCTGGAGCAATGATCGTCCCGCCGGCCGCGGCTCGGACACGTTGCCAGGCGCAAAACGGCTATTCCTGCCGATGCGCACGGGGCGCGGCGCGATCGGTGTCATTGGCATCGACAACGATCGCACCGGGCCATTGCTGACGCCGGATCAGCGCCGGCTGCTCGATGCGCTCGTCGACCAGGGCGCACTGGCGATCGAGCGCGTGCAGCTGGTCGAGGACGTGGACCGCGTCAAGCGCACCGTCGAGTCCGAGCGGCTACGCTCGGCGCTGTTGACCTCGATCTCGCATGACCTGAAGACGCCGCTCGCCTCCGTGCTCGGCGCGGCTTCGACCATGCGCGATCTCGCCGGCGCGCTGTCCGACACCGAGAAGCGCGATCTGCTGGCCACCGTGATCGACGAGTCCGAGCGGCTCAACCGCTTCATCGCCAATCTGCTCGACATGACCAAGCTCGAATCCGGCGCCATCGTGCCCAATACGGCGCTGCACGATCTCGGCGAGATCATCGGCAGCGCGCTGCGGCGCGCCAGCAAGATCCTCACCGCCCACAAGGTCGAGCTGATACTCGCAGCGGATCTGCCGATGCTCCAGTTAGATGCCGTTCTGTTCGAGCAGGTGTTGTTCAACCTGCTCGATAACGCCGCGAAGTATTCATCGCCTGACACTACGATCTCGATCCGCAGCCATCGCGAGCGGGACCAGGTGGTGCTAGAGATCGCCGACGAGGGTGGCGGCATTCCGCCCGACGAGCTCGAGAGCGTTTTTGACAAATTCTATCGCGTGCAGAAGGGCGACCATGTCCGCCCCGGCACCGGGCTCGGGCTCGCCATCTCCCGCGGCTTTGTCGAGGCGATGCGCGGCACGATTTCGGCCGCCAACCGCAGCGACCGCAGCGGGGCGGTTCTGACCATCCGCCTGCCCGTACCGGCACAGACCCACGCATTGGATACCGCCGCATGAGTGCTGCCCTAATCAAGGTCCTGGTCATCGACGACGAGCCGCCGATCCGCAAATTGCTGCGGATGGGGCTGACCACGCAGGGCTACGAGATCCTGGAAGCATCGAGCGGCAAGACCGCGCTCGAGAAGCTTGCCGAGGAGCCGGCGCTGATCATCCTCGATCTCGGCCTGCCCGACATCCAGGGCCACGAGCTGCTCCGCACCATCCGCGCCCGCAACGACGGCGTGCCGATCGTGGTGCTGTCGAGCCGGGGAGACGAAGCCGGCAAAGTGCAGGCGCTCGATCTCGGGGCCGACGATTATCTGACCAAGCCGTTCGGTATGGACGAGCTGCTGGCCCGCCTGCGCGCCGCGCTGCGGCACCAGCTGCAAGTCAAGGGCGAGCGGCCGGTGTTCCGTACCGGCGATCTCTCGGTCGATCTCGTCCGCCGCATCGTCAAGGTCGGTGAGCGCGAGGTGAAGCTGTCGCCGAAGGAGTACGATCTCTTGCGCGTGCTGGTGCAGCACGCCGGCAAGGTGCTGACCCACCGCTTCCTGCTCAAGGAACTCTGGGACGAGCTGACCGACGCGCAATACTTACGCGTCTACGTCCGCCAGCTCCGCCAGAAGATCGAAGCAGATCCCGAACGGCCGCAATATGTGCTGACGGAGACCGGGATCGGGTATCGGCTGAAGGCGGGGGATTAGCCTCAGCCGTCATTCCGGGGCGCGCGTCAGCGCGAGCCCGGAATCCATTTCTCAACCCGTCACACGTGTCACGATGGATTCCGGGCTCGATGCTTCGCATCGCCCCGGAATGACAGACCTCTCTATCCGGCCCTCCTGTGTCGCGTCGTGGACCGATGCGTCTTCCTTGCGGATCGCTGCCGCCCGGTCGCCCTGCGCGCGTGCGACTTCACTGCCGTCCTCTTCCCGCCGCGCCCCTTCAGGCTCTGCTTCAGCGCGTCCATCAGGCTGATGACGTTGCTCGGCCGCTCCTCGGGCTCCGGCAGCTCGATCTTCTTGCCGCTGGCCTTGCGCTTCACCAACGCCTTCAGCGCGGTCTCGTACTCGTCCTTGAATTTGCTCGGGTCGAAATGCGCGGCCTTGGTGTGCAGGATGTGGCCGGCGAGCTCGATCATGTCCTTGGTGATCTTCGGGCTCTTGATATCGTCGAAGAACTGGTCCTCGTCGCGCAGCTCGTAGGGATACCGCAGCGTGGTGCCGAGCAGGCCCTTGCCGAGCGGCTCAATCGCGATGACATGCTCGCGGTTGGTCAGCACGATTTTGGCGAGCGCCACGCGCTCCTGGTCCTTCATGGCATCGCGGATCACCGCAAAGGCGTCGACCGCGGCCTTACCGTCGGGCGCGATGTAGTAGGGGTGGTTGAGATAACGTTGGTCGATCTCTTCGCTCGGAACAAAGCTCTCGATGTCGATGGTGTGATTGCTTTCGATCTGGACGGACTCGAGCTCCTCCGGCTCGACCTCGACATACTTGCCCTTGCGCAGCTCATAGCCGCGTCCCTTCTGGTCGCTCTCGACCACGTCACCGGTCTCGGAATCCACCATCTGCTGCTTGAGCCGGTTGCCGGTCTCGCGGTTGATCAGGTGAAAGTGCGTCTTCGCGGCCGCCGTGGTTGCCGGATAAAGCACCACCGGGCAGCTGACCAGCGACAGTTTCAACGTTCCCTTCCAATAGGCGCGCGGAGCCATTCCATTCTCCAGTGATTTCAACGCGTTTTGGAACCCCAACCGTCCCATAGGGTTTTGGTTCCGGGTGGGACTTTTGCCGTGATAGGCTCCAACGCTGAAAGAGAATGCGGGACCGGCTGTGCTGCGAAAACTCTCCACCTACCGACAGAAGCGGGATTTCGAAAAGACGCCGGAGCCCTCCGGCGAGACTGCGGTCGCGCCGTCGAAGCAGCGGCGCTTCGTCATCCAGAAGCACGATGCGACGCGGCTGCACTACGATTTCCGCCTCGAATTCGATGGCGTCTTCAAGTCCTGGGCCGTGACGAAGGGGCCTTCGCTCGATCCGCATGACAAGCGGCTGGCTGTGGAGGTCGAAGACCATCCGCTCGACTATGGCGATTTCGAAGGCACGATTCCGGAAGGACAGTATGGCGGCGGCACGGTGATGCTGTGGGACCGTGGCACCTGGGACTCCGACGATCCCGAAGCCGGCTTCAAGAAAGGCGATCTCAAGTTCACGCTGCACGGCGAGAAGCTGCATGGAAGCTGGGTGCTGGTGCGCATGCGCAATGACCGCACCGGTGGCAAGCGCACCAACTGGCTGCTGATCAAGCATCGCGACGAATATGCGCGCGAGGGTGAAGACATTCTCAGCGAAGACAAGTCGGTGGCGTCTGGCCGCGCGATGGCGCAGATTGCCGATGGCAAGGGACGTGCGCCGAAGCCGTTCATGCTGGCGAAGGGCGCCAAGGGCAAGGCCGATGCGGTCTGGCAGTCCAACCGCGCTGCGGAGACGAGAGGGCGTACCGTCAAGCCGGCGCCTCGCACGGCATTGAAGGCCGGCCAGGCGGCGAAGAAGACAGCCACGTCCGCGACCAACGCCAAAAAGGTCGTGGAGATGCCGGACTTCGTGGCGCCGCAGCTCTGCACTTCGGTCGAGCGCCCGCCGGGCGGCGAGGGCTGGTGCCACGAGATCAAGTTCGACGGCTACCGCGTGCAGCTTCGTGTCGAGGACGGCAAGGCGACGCTGAAGACGCGGAAGGGCCTCGACTGGACCGAAAAGTTCGCGGCGATCGCGAAGGAAGCCGGTGCGCTGCCGGACGTGATGATCGACGGTGAGATCGTTGCGCTCGACCACGACGGTGCTCCGAATTTCTCATCGCTCCAGGCGGCGCTGTCGGACGGCAAGACCGAGGACCTGATCTTCTTCGCCTTCGATCTCCTGTTCGCCGATGGTCTGGATTACCGCCGTCTGCCGCTTGGCGAGCGCAAGGCGCAGCTCAAGCAATTGCTCGAGGCCCGCAAACGCAAGTCGAGCCAGATCCGCTATGTCGAGCATTTCTTGAGCGGCGGAGATGCGGTGTTGAAATCGGCCTGCAAGCTCGAGCTCGAGGGCGTGGTGTCGAAGAAGCTGGATTCGCCCTATCGCTCCGGCCGGACTGAGAGCTGGACCAAGGCAAAATGCCGCGCCGGCCATGAGGTCGTGATCGGCGGCTACAAGACCACCAACGGCAAATTCCGCTCGCTGATGGCGGGTGTGCATCGCGGAGATCATCTCGCTTTCGTCGGCATGGTCGGCACCGGTTTTGGTGCGGACAAGGTCAAGCGCATCATGCCGTCGCTCAAGGCCGTGGAGGCCAAGGAAAGCCCCTTTGGCGGCAAGAATGCTCCAAAGAAGACGCGAGACGTGCATTGGCTGAAGCCGGAGCTCGTCGCCGAGATCGAATTCGCCGGCTTCACCGCCGACGGCAATATCCGTCAGGCCGCGTTCAAGGGCCTGCGGCAGGACAAGCCGGCCGAGGAGGTCGAGGCGGAGACGCCCGCAGATACCGCGCTAGCCAAGCCCTCCGCCAGGAAGCGTGCTGTGTCCAAGACAGGCAAGCGGCCGAAGGATGCCGCAACCTCCGAGGTCATGGGCGTCGTCATCTCGAAGCCGGACAAGGAGCTCTGGCCGGACGGCGGCGACGGCGAGGGCGTCACCAAGCTCGATCTCGCGCGCTACTTCGAGACAGTCGGCCCGTGGATGATCGAGCACCTGAAAGGGCGCCCGTGCTCGATCGTGCGTGCGCCTGACGGCATCGGCGGTGAAAGGTTCTTCCAGCGTCATGCCATGCAGGGCACATCGAACCTGCTCGAACTCGCCAGGGTCTCCGGCGATCGCAAGCCATATTTGCAGATCGATCGCGTCGAGGGGCTTGCCGCGGTCGCGCAGATCGGCGGCGTCGAGCTGCATCCCTGGAATTGCGCGCCCGACGCTTATGACACGCCGGGCCGGCTGGTGTTCGACCTCGACCCGGCGCCGGACGTCAGGTTCGCCGATGTCGTGGATGCCGCCAAGGAGATGCGGCAGCGGCTCGCGGATGTCGGCATGGAAAGCTTCTGCAAGACCACTGGCGGCAAGGGCCTTCACGTGGTGGTGCCGCTGCTCTACGGGGCGGGCGACAAGGTGAGCTGGAAGGAGGCCAAGGCGTTTGCGCAAGGCATCTGCCGGTGGATGGCGGATGACGATCCCGAGCGCTATCTGCTCAACATGTCCAAGAAGCTGCGCGACGGGAAGATTTTCCTGGACTATCTGCGCAACGATCGCCTGTCGACCGCGGTCGCTCCACTGTCGCCGCGCGCGCGCGATGGCGCGACCGTGTCGATGCCCGTCACGTGGGCGCAGGTGAAGGGCGACCTGGATCCGAAGCGATACACGGTGCGGACCGTGCCGGGCCTGCTGGCGCGTTCCAAGGCGTGGGAGGGCTATGAAGATGCGGCCGCGCCGATCAAGGCGGCGATGAAGAAGCTTGCGGGGAAGGTGAAGTAGGTCTCGTCGGTGACCTCAGCCGTAGGGTGGGTTAGCCGACGGCGTAACCCACCAGCGTGTTCTCTGAGCGAAGAGGTGGGCACGGCGCGTTGCGCCTTTGCCCATCTACGCAGTCGTGCCTGAGCTAAATCCGTCCCATCAAAAGCAGGATCAGCAGGATGACGATGATGAGTCCGAGGCCGCCGCCGCCATAGTAGCCGGTGCCGTAGAACGGACCGCCGCCGATGCCGCTGAACCCGCCGAGCAGGGCAATGATCAGAATGATCAGAATAATCGTACCGATAGACATGCGAATCTCCTCCAGCCCTCTTGTTGAACGGGTCGTCTGCATTTGTCCGATATGCGGGGGCAACTTGCCGTAGGTTTTGAAGTTCCGGTTTTAAAACAGGGCCGCCGGCCCGAGCTGCATGGAACCTTTGCCTGTCCGGCCGGCATGATTATGTGAGGATCAACCACCACGGGGCAGCGCCATGTCAGCACCGCTTGTCGTTTCCATTCCGCATCGTCTCGGCCGCGAGGAGGCGGTGCGACGGCTGAAGACCAGCCTCGGCCGCGCGGCGGCCAGCATCCCGGTGATACAGGTCGAGGAGCAGCGCTGGACCGGCGACAGTATGAATTTTCGCATTCGTGCGCTCGGGCAGATCGCGAGCGGCCAGGTCGACGTTGCCGACGACCATGTCAAGGTGCAGGTCATGCTGCCCTGGCTGTTGCAACGCTTCGCCGAGATGGCGCAGGCGACGATCCGTAAGCGCGGGCAGCTGCTGTTGACGAAGGACAAGGGAAAGTGAGTTTCAGGCGCGCACGCGCTGCCGCGCAGGCCTGATGGCGCTTGCTGCGCGGGCCTCGATGACAGCGGCGGGAATATCGCGGAAAGCCTGCGCCAGCGGCAGCTTGTTGCTGGCAAGACCCGGCGCGGTGTAGCCGGTGATGTCGACGGCTGCGTCAAAAGCTTCGGGCGCGGGCCATTTCCGGCCCGCCTGCGTGAAGGGCGCAAGCTGGCGTCCGATCACGATGATCGCTGCGGCACGGCCGTGGCAGCGGGCAAACGCGATGACATGATCGGCGTGTGTACCGCGCACCTCCAGCGGCTGATAGTCGCCTTGAGTGAAAACGCCGCCGAGCTCGTTGCGCAACTTGAGGAGATGTCGTGTCCAGGCCAGCTTGAGCTGGCCGTCCCGCCAGGTCTTGATCAAGCTGCTCAAGTCCGGGTCGTCCAGCGATTTCAACGCGGCATGTCGTGCGGAAAAGTCGACCGGGCGGCGGTTGTCGGGATCGACCAGCGACAGGTCCCAGAATTCGTTGCCCTGGTAGAAGTCGGGAACGCCGGGGAGCGTCGCCTTGAGCGTGAGCTGGCTCAGCGAATTCAGCGCGCCGAGCAATGCGACGCGGCGTGCTATGGTATGCAGCGTCTCGAGGAATTCGCCTGATAGCGCGGGATCGAGGATTTTCCCGATGAAGCTCCGCACACCGTTCTCGTAGAGCTCGTGCGGGTTGAGCCAGCTCGTCTCCTCCTTGCCCTCGCGCGCGGCCTTCAGCGCGTAGGCCTGGATGCGCTCGACAAAATCGGCATCCGGCCCCTCAAGGGGCCACGCGCCAAGCAAGGTCTGGTAGAGCATGTATTCGAACGTCGCCGACGGCGCGCGCAGATTGCCGCGGAGCGCGAGGTGCGGCGCGTTCAGGACCTTCCAGCGCGCCACCGTGCTGGTCCATTCGCCAGTGATCTCGCTGAGCGCCGCGATCCGCGCGCGGGCGTCCTCGCCGCGCTTGGTGTCGTGGGTCGCGGTTGCCGTCATTCCTTGCGGCCATTCTCTGGCGCGCGCTCGCATCGCCTCGTGGAAGGCTGGAACGGTGAGGCCGTTGCTCGCGGGATCACCGCCGACCTCGTTCAGCGCGAGCAGCCGGTGGAATTGATAGAAGGCGGTATCCTCCAGCGACTTCGCCATCAAGGGCCCGGTGAACTGCTGGACCTTCAGCGCGAAGCGGCGCACGCGCGGGACGCTGTGCTGCCGACGGCCGGGCTTGAGCAGATCCATCGTCAGGGCGTCACGCAGGAAGTCGAATATGCCGTCGTCCGCGGCGAACCATTCTGCACGGGCGTGTTCGATGGTGTCGTCGATCAGCTTGCGATCGAGCGCGGTCGGGCCGCTATGCGTCAGGTAAGTGCGATAGACCGGGAAGTGCAGCACGTAGAGCTCGAGCGCCTGCCGCAGGCTGTCGGCGGAAAAGTCGCGGGTCGAGTAATGCCCGTTGGCGATGCGCGCGAGCAGGCGCGTCAGCACGGTGAATTCGCTGGTGAGCAGCGTCTCCAGCACACGCCGCTTGGCATCCTTGACGTAAGGCGTGAGCCGCGGCGGCCGGTTGCTGATCTGGCGCCAGGTCTCGTCGAGCGCCTCCAATCCTTTCGCGTCGACCAGGACCTGGGTAATGACATTCATCCACTCGTAGCCGGTGGTGCCCTGAACGCCGGCGAAGTGTGGCAGGCGCTCGTGCTCGCACAGGATTTTTTCGATCACCGTATAGAACGGCTTTGTCTTTCCTTGCGCGTCGCGCACCAGCCGGCGCAGCCGCTGGCAATACTGCGCGGGATCGCGCAAGCCGTCGATGTGATCGAGGCGG
>NZ_LGHL01000143.1 GCF_001908205.1 Bradyrhizobium sp. NAS80.1 | reverse complement strand
CCACGATCCGCCTCTTCAACGAAGCGCCTCATCGATTCCCCCAAAGAATCACAGGAGAATCATAACAGCAGCTCAGTGTTTTCACACAGCCAGGGTCATTCGCGACCGGGGCGACCTGGTAGCACGTCCGACCGAGTCCGATATGCAGCCGAAAGCGGAAGTAGTCAGGCTGCACGCTAATGAGTCCGCGCCCTCGCGCGCAGCGGCCCAATTGACTTGTCTATATTCGTCGCTGATTGTCAGATATTGCTGACTTTAGGGAGAAGCTTGTTGCGAGGTGACAACCAGAGTTCTCAACAGGCTACCCAAGTTTGGAGGGATGATGCCGCACACCAGCTGTCAAAGGCCAGCGGAATGAGCTGGCTGTTGAGCGCGCTGACTAGTTCGTTATGGGCTTGACGAGGGGATGGCAACCTGTCGGGCCTCAAGAGGTCGCGTTCGTACTCACTTTACGTGGACCGAATGACGAACCCACAATCTACAACTCCACCGCACAGCTGCTTGGGACGTTTTAGAAAGCGCCGTGATCAATCAGGAGATCGAAATCGAGAACGAAAACTAGCCGCCGACCGCTGGCGCGCCGACAGCGGGCGCGACCACTAAGAAAGTAATATTAGGTTGTGCGTCCGACGACACGCGCAAACTCCTGTTTTATTAAAGAGGTTTGCATGAAAAAGCTCGCCATCTACCTTGACGGAACGTTCAACACGCTCAACAACAACACGAACGTGTGGCGGCTGAAGAGTTTGACATCGGAAACGGTCGATCAGCGCGTCTGTTACAGCCAGGGCGTCGGAACGAGGCGTGGCGAGGTAGCCCGCGGCGGCGTCACCCGCTACGGTATCGACGATGAGATCATCGAGGCCTATGCTTGGTTGATTCAGAATTTCGACGACGGAGATGAGATCTTCATTTTCGGCTTCAGCCGCGGCGCGTATATGGCTAGGAGCCTGTCGGGCCTCGTCAGCAAATGCGGGGTCCTGAAGCTCGGCGCGCCGCTCTCGATCGAGCAACTCTACGCGCGGTATCGGCTCTACGTCGCGCCGACTATCAGGTCGTTGCTCGGAAAGCCGCTGCCGTCGGATGCCTCCCTCGAGGAGAGATGGCTGACGAAGTATTCGCGGCCGACCAAGATCAAGTTCGTCGGCGTCTGGGACACCGTTGGTTCGATGGGCATCCCGCGCGGTAGCACCGAGGCCAAGGTCCACAAGTACCGCTTCCTTGACACGCACCTGCGCCTCGACAACGAGTACGCGTTCCATGCGCTCGCCCTCGACGAGCACCGCGAGGATTTCGAGGCGACGTTCTGGACACGGACCGTGAAGACGGGGGAGGCGGGCGCTCCCGACCGCCCGATCGCAAACGTCGAACAGCGCTGGTTTGTCGGCTGCCACGCGAACGTCGGCGGCGGCTACGCAAGCGATCCGCTGTCGCAGCGGCCGCTGGTATGGCTGATGGACAAGGCCGGCGCGCTGGGACTGGCCTACAGGGACACGGTCGATATCGACATGTCGCAGATCGCGCCGCCCATCAACGACTCCTACGCGGAGTTCGGAAAGGGATTCTATCGCCTCTTCTCGAGGCCACTTTATCGTTCCGTGGGTGCCGCACCGGAGAAGGGAACTGCGGCGACGACGTCGCGCATCAATGAGACAATAGACGGCTCGGTGTTCGATCGCTGGCGCGCGGATGCGTCCTATCGTCCGGAGAATTTGGTTGCGTGGGCAAGGGCGAAGCAGGTCGACCCTGCCACGCTCGTGGGTGCCGTCTGGGCTATCGACCCCACGCTGGGTGTGCGGTGACGATCTCGTCGTTCTCCAAGTTGCCTAGTCTTGGATCCGTCCGCGCAGGAAGGAAGGTATTCGCTCCAGGATCGGAACCTGCAATCAGACCGTTGTTGAGCGGTCATCGAGCTACAGGTGTTCGCTCCCTCTTGTGAAAAAGAGGGAAGTAAGCGGCTTTGCGTCGCTAGGAGTCAGAGTCTGCGAATCGGAGTCCGCTGCGTTGCGAACCGATATATAGAAGATGCTGCTGAATGTGGGCCCGGCAGGACTCGAACCTGCAGCCAGACCGTTATGAGCGACGGGATATCGATCAGCTTCGTTGATTTTGCTGCGTTTTCGCTTAAGTTCGTTCGTGTTCGTCGCGCTCCGTTCAGGCCGTTTCTGGTGCGAAACTGGTGCACCGCAAGCAAGAGCGACAGCTCAAAAAGCTGCCGTGCTGGGGCTCCCCACAACCAGGAAGTGACGCGCTTTCAGGGTCCGAATGTCGGGTTGGCGGCGCTATGACCGACACAACTCGTCGAGCAGCGCCTTGGCGTCTTTCAGAACCGGCGTGTCGAACCCTTCGGTGAACCAATTGTAGACTGGAGCGAGAAGATCGCGGGCTTCATCGTGCTTGCCCTGGTGCAGCCACAGGCGCGCGAGGGAGGTAGCGGCGCGCAGCTGGTATGTCCTGGCATTCTGCTTTTGGGCGACCGCGAGGGCATGCTCAAAACAGAGCTCCGCTTCGGCCGGCTCCGTCTGCCGATACGCAAGCAGCCACTCTCCTTTCAGACGATGCAGTTCTGCCTCGACGAAGCATTCGTGCCTTCTTTCGGCAACGTCCAGCGCCCTGGTCAACAGGTCCATCGCCTCGTCGGGCTGATCCGCATGTTCGCAGCATGTGGCGAGCAGGCTGAGCCTCCAGGTCTCGCCGATCAAAGCGCCCGTTGCTTTCACATCTTCATGGCCTTTGCGGGCGAGCGCGAGCCCTTTCGCTGCCTCCCCGCGCATCACAAGCAGGTGACCGCGCAATACTGTGCAATTTGCCAACCAATATGGAAATCCCTGCTGCGTGGCAATCGCGGCCGCCTCCTCCAGCACATCGCATGCAGCCTTCTCATCGCAGCGCAAAAGATGCAGGGCAGTCGCATGCCACAGCGCATAAGCCAGGCTGTGCGAGTGGCGCAAAGTTCGACCCCAGAGTACCGCCTGCTCGGCCTGCGACAGTGCCTGGTCCTGGCGGCCAACCTTGAAGAGATTGCAGGCCAGGTAGCTGAGCGCAGCTACCTTGCCGTCAACAGAGCGTTGAGGGCGCCGGTGCGTCTCGGAAGGATAGATGGCAAGCACACGCTCAAAATGATGGCTGGACGAGGCAAATTCTCCCAGAAAATGCAGGGAGAGACCCGTGGAAAGATGACCAAGCAGCATTCCACCCGAGTCATCCTGTTTCTGGGAGAGGCGTAACAAATTCTCGGCACACTCCCGCGCTGCAATGTACTCGCCTCGCGTGAAGTGAAAGGCGCCTTGTCCGCTGAGCACGGATATGAGCGTGGCGGTGTCGCCAAGCTGGGTGCACAGTTCGTGAGCGCGCGCATACGCTCGGCCGGTTTCCGGCGCGGCAAAGCCCTTGGAGGTCTCCAGAGCTACACCGAGGGCCACCCGGAGTGGAAGTTCTTGCCGCCCGCGTTCGGGGTCGTTGGGCAGGGTTGCTAAGAGCTCCAACCCCTTCTGCAACTGCACAACCGCTTCGGCTGTAGCCCCGCGTGCAAGCGCTTGTTGACCCGCCTTGAGCCAATAGCCGACCGCCTTCTCGATCAAGTTCGCCTCGGCGCAATGCTGTGCAAGGACCTGCGGCTGAGCGGCCACGATTTCCGGGAATTGGCTCTCCAGCGTTACGGCAATCCGACCGTGAATCTGCTGACGCCGGTTGCGCAACAAGGTGCCGTGGGCGGTATCCTGTACCAGGGCATGTTTGAAGGTGTACTCAGCATCGGGCACGGACCCTCGCCGGAAGATCAGTCCGGCGCTCACCAGCTGCGCCAAGGCATCATCGAGTTGCTTCTGCGGCGTCTGTGCGACTGCGCTGATCAATTCGTGAGAGAACGAACGACCAAGCGCCGCTCCGATCTGTGCGACTTTGCGCGCTGCAGGAAGACGATCAAGTCGTGCGAGAAGGGAGGCTTGCAGCGTCGTCGGGATTGCGAGTGGCTCCACGGGTCCCTTCACGGCATAGCGATCGTCAGCCTCGACCAGGATGCCGCTCTCAACCACGCTCTTGGTCAGCTCTTCGATGAACAGCGGCACGCCGTCGGTGCGATCGATGATCTGGTCCACGATCTCCTTGGGCAACGCCTTGCCGCCGGTCACGCCCGTAATCATGTCGGCACGTTGTGCGGGCGGCAGGCGATTGAGCGTGACCAAAGTCACGTGCGGGCGGCCGACCCACGGGGGCGCGAACTCGGGCCGAAACGTGATGACCAACAGAAGCGGCAGGGTGGGCACGCGGTCTACGATCAGGTGCAGTAGTTCCAGCGATGTGGGGTCAACCCAGTGGACATCCTCGAACACCACCAGCACGGGTTCGTGCGCCGCCAGCCCTTCGAGTTGCGCCAATAGCGCCCGAAGCGTCTTCTCCTTGCGCTTCTGCGGGGTGAGGTCAATGGGCGGATAACGGTGGCCGGTCGGCACAGACAGCAGATTCGCGATTAGCGGGGCAGCCTCGGTGGTGTCGTCGGTCGCGCGGGCAAGCATCGCCATAAGCTTATCCAGTCGTTGCACATCCGTGTCCTCACGCCGGAATCCGGCCGCCCATTGGAGCTGGCTGATGATCGGATAAAGCGCGCTGTCCTGCTTGTGGGGCGAGCAGAAATATCGCAGTCGCGTGCGCGACTCCGCCTGAAGTCGCACCTGTAGCTCGACCGTCAGCCGCGACTTGCCGATCCCGGGCTCGCCTGACAGCAGCACCACGCGACCGTCCCCGTTCGCCGCCTGCCGCCAGCGGCGCAGTAGCAGGTCTAGCTCTTCGTCACGACCGATCAACGGCGTGGTGGGCGCGCGCAGTGCTTCGAAACGACTGTCGACATCGCTTGACCCCAGCACCCGCCAAGCCGGAACCGGCTCGGGGAAGCCATTAAGTGCGACCTGCCCCAGGTCGTCGCAGTCGAACAGGTTGCCGACGAGATGGCGGGTGCTCGCTGCTACTACAATAGTATTCGGCTCGGCGATCCTTTCCAGGCCGCCCGCAAGTTGCGGAGCTTCCCCGATAATCCCCTGCTGATCTGCGCCATTGCCGAGGAGATCGCCGACCACAACCGGGCCGGTGGCGATGCCGACGCGCAACTGAAGAGGACCGGTGCTGCCGCAATTGAGGTTTGAGACCGCACCGACCAAGGTAAGACCGGCACGAACCGCGCGTTCGATGTCGTGCTCGTGCGCCTGCGGATGGCCAAAATAAGCCAGTATCTCGGTCCCCGAGAGCTTCCCCACCGCGCCGCCAGACTGCGAGATGATTGGCATGCAGCAGCGCTGGTATGCGGCGAACAGTGCTCGAAGCTCCTCCGGGTCAAGTTTGGCCGCGAGGGCACTTATGCCGACAAGGTCGCAAACAAGGACGGTGACCTGCCGGCGCTCAGGAGAGTGGGGTGTCAACGGCGCTTCAGTTTCGTCGACCTCACCGAGAGATTTCACCGGGGCATTGCCGCTCGAGGTCGTGCCCTGGTTTTGATTCCACTCACGGAGAATCTTGTGGCGCAATGCTTTAGTCGTCGCGTCCGGTTCGATCCCCAACTCCTTGGCGAGGAGATCGGAGCAGCTACGGTATTGGCGAAGGGCCGCTCCGTGCCGGCCCTGTCGGCAATAAAGCTCCATCAGAGTGCGATGGACGCGCTCCTGCAAGGGGTCGGCCGCCAGCAGCCGGGCTGCCGTGCAAATGCCGGGTTCGACCGCGCCCGCGGACAAATGATGGTCCAGCAGCCTGGTCATGGCTTGCAGCGCCGTTTCGCGGAATCGCTCACGTTCGGCCGTTACCCAGCTCTCGAATTCGGGTGCGCGGACCTGGAAGCCATCGAGAAAGTCGCCAGCATAGAGTGCGAGCGCCCGCTCCAGATTTTCGGCTCCCGGCTGCGCAACCAGATCCCCGAAGAGGATGGCATCGGTGGTCAACGCGGTCGGCTCAAGGCTGATTGTGTCCTCGTGAGCAATCAAAACGGCTCCGTCGACATGCGACAGCGCCTTGCGCAAAATGCACAGTGCCTGTCGGAGGCTGTCGCGCGCCTGCGCTTCGCTGTGGCCGCCCCACAATAGCGCCGCTAGCTTCGGGCGCGCCTGAGCTTGGCCCGGGTGCAGCGCCAGATAAGCCAGCAGCGCCCCGGCCTTCTTGGTCGACAATGGGACTGGCTCTCCGGGATCCGTCTGGAGCCGGAAACCACCGAGGAGTGCGAGATTGGCCTTCGCCATGTCGATCGCCCTCGGGCTCGAGGACGCAGAAAAGGCGCCCCAGGCCGACGATTTTGCGAATTTATCACGCTCCGAACCACAGGTCGATTGCGACGGGACGTTACCTTGTTCGGAAGGGGTTGCCTGTGAAGGGGCTCACATCGGGAGCCGGCGAATTGAGTAGAGTCATTTTGGAAGTCGTGGTGCGAGTGTCTCGATTTTTCGCAAGGAGATTGCCATGAAGAAAATCTTTCCAATGGCCGCGATCGCGGCGGTGACGGTCGTCGGCTCCAGTGCAGTGGCTGCAGAGCTTCCAGGCTTTGAATTGATGGGCTTTCCGATCACACGGCATCAGGTTGCGGTCATAGGCGCGCAAGGCGTTCAGGAGCAGTCAGCGACTCCAACGCTGACGTTCGGCGGCATGCCCGCGTCGCCGCATCAGATCGCCGTCCTGACACCACGCCCCGTGATGGCGGCAAAAGCCGTGGCGGTGAAGTCCACCACTGTTGGTCTGGCGGCTCAATAGATTGGGGGGCTGGGGGGCTGACAGCATTGGTGCGCATTTGCTCGGCTGCGACCGCGGCCGATCCTCAGGACCGCACGCGCAGCAAAGCCAGTACGGCGATGCGCGTGCCGGCCGAGTTCGGAAATCCGGCGACATGCTTCATGCATGCGCAGGCCTATCTGGCGGGGAGCTCGATCGGACGGGAACTCGATGCCAGTGGGCGGGTCAGGATCGTCTGCGTTCGCAGGGAAACAATCACTGCCCCCGTGCAGTCTCGATGACCGTAACGCATCGGGGTACACCAAAGTGATTTTGACCGCCGGGCCGGTAGCGCTGCCAGGCGGGCGCGCAGCGATATTAGTGGCCAGACCCCACCGATCG
>NZ_LGHL01000142.1 GCF_001908205.1 Bradyrhizobium sp. NAS80.1 | reverse complement strand
TGCAACTGTTCAGGTTGATAGATGGAACGGGCGGGAGACCGAGCCGGCTCACGGCGTCAAGCGCCAAGGACCCAACGGCTTCCCGCCCACCCTATCCTGACAGACTTCCAAGACACAGGGACCCAGGAGGAAAATTCCTTGTAGCATGGGCCCCGGCTCTGCAGCGCATCGTCGAAGAGACGCTGCGCTGCGTCGGGGCACGAGGCATTTCCTACTCCGCCGCCTGCCGCGGTGCACGTGCAAGGCGCACCAGCGCGTCGTCGTCCACCGTCTTGATCGGCGCGAAGTCGCGATGCGCGATGTACTCCGGCCGCGTCGGGGTGCGGATGTAGTTCGAGACCGCGTTCAGCGTCAGGTACACGATCTTGCGCGGATAGGGCGTGATGTTGCCGGCCGAGCCGTGCACGAGATTGCCGTGGAACATCAACATGCCCCCGGGCTTGCCGGTCGGCGCCACGATGCCGCCCTGCTTGACGAGGCGCGTCACCGTGTCCTCGTCCAGCGTCCACAGCGGATAGGACGTGGTGGCAAGGTCATGCGAGGCTTCGAGATCGCCGGCATTCTGGCTGCGCGGCACCAGCATCAGCGGACCGTTGATCGGCATCACCTCGTCGAGGAAGATCGCGATGTTCATTGCGCGCGGCTCCGGCATGCCATCGTCGCGCTTCCAGGTGCCGTAATCCTGGTGCCACTGCCAGACGTCGCCGGTGAAGGCCGATTTCGCGTTGATCTTGAACTGATGCATGTAGACCGGCTCGCCGAACACCTGCTCGACCGGCTCGATCATGCGCGGATGTGCGCCGAGGATGCCGAAGGCCTTGTTGTAGAGATGCGCGGCAAACGCCGTGCGTGGTGCGCCGCTCTTCTCGCGCCAGACCTCGGGCCGGTTGGCGTCATAAATGCCGACCGCCTCCCGCGCGAGGAAGTCCACCTCCTCCTGGCTGAACAGTTCGGGCAGGAACAGCCAGCCCTCGCGGTGGAAGAACTCCAATTGCTCCTGAGACAGTTTCAAGGGTCGTCCTCCTGTTGTTTGTTATTGTCATTCCGGGGCGATGCGCAGCATCGAACCTGGAATCCATTTATCCGCAGTCTCTGTGGTCCGATGGATTCTCTGATGCGCAATTGCGCATCATAGTTCACGCTACGCGTCGCCCCGGAATGACGGCGCGAATAGCTACGCCGCCGCCTCTTCCGTCGCCCTCAATCTCTCCTCAGTCATCCGTCCCGCCGTCTGCGCATGCGCCAATGCCGCGCTTTCGGCTGCCTTTGCGTCACCTGCCAGGATGTGGCCCGCAATCGTCGCATGCTCGGCCCAGGCGCTGTCGCGATAATCGAGCTCCGACAGCACCGTCGCCATCGAGCGGCGCATATGCGGCCATTGCGGCGCGATCGTTTCCTCGATCACGGGATTGCCGGCGAGCTGATAGATCGCGCGGTGAAAGTCGACATCGAGCACGATGAGCTCGGCAAGCGATGTCTTGCGGTCGATGCGGCGTCCGGCGGCGAGCGCTGCGTCGAGCCGCGCACGTCCGGCCGCGTCGCTTGCGGCGCGCATCGCGGCGAGCCTGGCGGCGAGCGCGTCGATGGCCCCGCGCACTTCGTAGAGCTGGCGGATGCGGGAGGGGTCGAGCTGGGTGACTTCAAAGCCGCGACGGCCGCTCTCGGCGACGAGCCCCTGCCGGTGCAACAGATGCAGTGCATGCGACACCGGCTGGCGTGACACGCCGAGCTTGTCGGCGAGCTCGTTCTGCCGGATGCGCTGGCCGGGCTGCAGCGTGCGATCGGAGATCGCCTCCAGGATCCGTGCGTAGACCTGGTCGATCAGGTTCGGGAGCGGATCGAGAGGGATCACGCCGGCAGCTCCGGAGGATGAGTAAGGAATACGGAATTCTGTATTCGAAGGTATCGCGGGAGGGGGAGGGCGTCAAGATATGCTTCGAGAGCGGCTCAAGCGGCCTTTTGAGCTGCTCTAAGTCGTTGATATTGCTAGGCCCCATCTACTGTGCATGGGGTTGTTATCGCCAAAATGGCTTGGCCTGCGCCGGACGTCCTACTTCTTCTTCCCCTGCTCGATCAGCATACGGGTCATCAGATAGAGCCGCGGCACGATCGAGCTGGTGTCGATGAATTCGTCGCGCGCGTGATAGCCGAAGCCGGCGAGGCCAAAGCTCTCGACCACGATCGCCTTGCCGCTGCGGTTGGCGTAGCCGGCGTCGGTGGCACCGCCGGTCATCTCGACGATGTCGAGCTTGCGGTCGATCTCGGCATAAATCGCCTGCCCCTCCTGCGCCAGCGCGCGGCCGCGATCGCTGGCGACGAATGGCGGGCGTCCCGCCGTGATCGTCACCGTGGTTTCGGTGTCGGTAACGAGCTTCTCTTTCAGCTTCGCGTCGAGCGCTGCCTGCAGTTTGGCGATGCCATCGGGAATGGTGAGGCGGATGTCGGCGCCGGCCTCGGCCTTTTCCGGGATCTGGTTGCGCACCATGCCAGCTTTCGCCGTGGTCCAGTTGAGCTGTGTGCCCGGGATAGACTTGGCGACGTCCCCGGTTTGGACCAATTGGTGCGCGAGCTCGATCAGCGCATTGCGGCCGAGATCGGGCGCGACGCCCGCATGCGATGCGCGGCCCTTCACCTCCATCTTCGCGGTCGCGGTGCCGCTCGCCCCCAGCAGCAGCGAGTCGTTCTTCGCCGGCGGCGAGGCCGCCGTCGGCTCGCAGGAGAGCACGACGTCATGCTGGTCGGCGAGCTCTGCGATGATCTCGCCCGATCCGATCGAGCCGACTTCCTCATCCGGGTTGAACGAGACGGTAAGCTTCGCATAGTCCTTCCAGCCCGCGTCCTTCAGGATCTTGAGCGCGTGCAGCACCACGGCGATGCCGCCCTTGTCGTCGGCGATGCCTGGTCCAAAAATCTTCGTGCCATCGACATGATACGGGTCGGTCGAGAGGATGCCGCGCTGATAGACCGTGTCCATATGCGCGATCAGCATCAGCTTGCGGGTGCCCGTGCCCTGGAACGTGGCGATCACCATTTCGGCGCGTGTACCCGCGGTGGTCTTGCGCCGCTCGGTGGTGGCGCCGAGCGCCTTCAGCCGTGCTTCCGTGAAGTCGGCCATCTTCTTCAGCCCTTCGGCATCGCCGCTGCCGCTTTCGATCAGCACCATGTCGTGCAGCGTCTCGATCAGCGGTGCCTTCTCCTGCTCGGCGGCGGCCTTCAGCTGTTCGTCGGGGGCCGCAAGTGCGGTCGTGCTGCCGGCGGCGAGGCCGAGCAGGGACAAAGCGAGCAGGGAAATGAAGCGGGCTGTCATTGAAGCATCCTTTCGCGTCTCGAGCGCCGGCACTGCGCGCGATTGGACAGAAGTGTAGCATCGGGACGGTCCGGATGCCACGCTGCCCCTAGCGCTCCAGCACCTCCACATCGAGCGTCGCAATCCGCTCGGCATCGGCCGTGGCCTCGATCGCTGCGATGCGCTCGCCTTTGAAGGTGATACGCAGCGCGATGCGCAGATGTCCGCCGAGGATGACCGCGACGCCCATCTCGCCATCGACCAGCGCAGTCCGTGCAGCCTGGGCGCGGCCCTTGTAGAGCTGCGCGACCGCATCCACGCCACGGATCTCCGGCAGCGTGCCAAGCCGCACCGCGGCCTGGTCGGCGCGGAACACGACATCCGGATCGAGCACGGCCAGCAGGCCCTCGAAATTGCCGTTGCGCGAGGCTTTGAGGAAGGCATCGACGATCTTGCGCTGGCGCGACCGATCCGCCTCGGGCACCGGCGCGCCCTGCACGCGGCGCCGCGCTCGGCTCGCAAGCTGGCGCGAGGCGTCGACCGAGCGGCCGACGATCGGCGCGATCTCCTCGAACGGCACCGCGAACATATCGTGCAGCACGAAGGCGAGCCGCTCCGCCGGCTGCAATGTCTCCAGCACGACGAGCAGAGCCGCGCCGACGGAATCGGCCATCTCCGCCTCGCGCTCCTGTGTCTCATCGACGGGCTCCGGCAAATGCGGGCCCATCGGATCCTCGCGGCGCGACTTTCGGGCGCGCAGCATGTCGAGGCAGATGCGTGCGACCACGGTGGTCAGCCAGCCCCGCAGGTTCGCGACGTCAGACGTATCGCTCCGGCTGAGCCGCAGCCAGGCCTCCTGCACCGCGTCGTCAACCTCGCCGCGCGAGCCCAGCATCCTGAACGCAACGGCGCGCAGATGGTCCCGGTTGGCCTCGAACTGCCGGGTGAGAAAATTTTCTTCAAAGTTTTTTTTGGGTCATCGGTCACATTCCCTCATCGCGATCCGTCATGCCCATGACGAAGCCAATCCGGCCGATGTGACCGGAACCTTCGAAATTCGAGAAACGGAGACGCAAGATGATGCACGCACGCATGAATCACCCGGTCATGGTTCTTCCTGAGGCCATGAATCACCTTCAGTCGCTTGGCAACCTGACCAAGCAGGGCCTTCCGGAAAAGCTCCTGGAACTGGTGCACCTGCGCGCAAGCCAGATCAATGGCTGCAGCGTCTGTGTCGATATGCATCCCAAGATCGCCCGTAAGCTAGGTGAGACCGATGAGCGCCTGTTCGCCGTGTCAGCCTGGCGCGAGGCGCCCTATTTCACTGATGCCGAGCGCGCCGCGCTGGCGCTCACCGAAGCCGTCACGCGCCTTGCGGATCGCGAAGATCCGGTGCCGGATGCGATCTGGAACGAGGCGGCCAAGTATTTCGACGAACGCGAGCTCGCATCCCTGATCCTCTCAATCGCGGCGATCAACGTCTGGAACCGTCTCAACGCGGCGATCAAGATGCCGGTCGGCGTGTGGAAGGTGTGAGGAATGTGAGGTGAGCACCGGTCGTGCACTCCCTCGCCCCGCTTGCGGGGAGAGGGTGAGGTGAGGGGGAGTCTCCACAGGGACGGTGACAGCTGGACTCGCGGAAGCTCCCCCTCACCCGGATCGCATCTTGCGATGCGATCCGGCCTCTCCCCGCACGCGGGGAGAGGCGAGGAGCTCGCCTACTCCGCCAGAAACCTGTTCACCACCTCGCCGAACTCCAGCGGCGCCTGCTCGAACATCCAGTGGCCGGCATTGGGGATCACCACCGTCTTGCTGCCTGCGATGTGCTCGGCCAGCACGCGCCATATCGCCGACAGGCTGCCGGTGGTGGCGCCGCCGCCGATCAGAAGCGTCGGCGTCCTGATCGCCTGCGCGTCCGCGAGCGTATAGGGTCTGCGCTGCTCGTTGATCTGGCCGATGAAGGTGAGCGCATTGTCGCGCAATTGCTGCTTGGCCGCTGCCGGCACGCGTCGCCACGAGCCGTCGCCCTCGATGCCCTCGTAGAAGTTCTGCAGCGCGCCCTCGATGTCGCCGGCATGGATCATCTCGACCGAGCGCGCGGTGCGTGCGCCCAGCGGCGGATGCGCGGGCGTGCCTGCCGGCAGCGGCAGGCTGGCATCGAGATCGCCACCGGGCTCGGCCAGCAACAGCTTGCGCAATAGATCGGGCCGCGCCTGGGCGACGCGAAACGCGATGTGGCCGCCGCGCGAATGTCCCATCAGGTCGACCGGTGCGGGCATGACCTGCTCCAGGAAGGTGATCATGTCGGCGACGTGCTGGGCCATCTTGTAATCGTCGCCGACGGCATCCCAATGTTCAGGGAAGAAATGTCGCAGGCTCACCGAGATCACGCGATGGGATTTCGACAGAGGCCCGAGCACCGGATACCAGGTGCGGAAATCGCCGAGCGTGCCATGCACGCAGATCAGCGGCCGGCCGTCTCCGACTTCGAGATAGGCCATGTCGTAACCGTTGACGCGAAAGCTCTGCATGGTCAGCTCGCCAGGAAATCCAATACCACTTCGGAATATTTCTGCGGCGCCTGCTCGAACATCGGGTGCGTCGCGTTCGGGATGATCGCCGTCTTGGAGTAGGGGACGTGCGCGGCGAGCGCATGCAGCACCTTCGGCAGCAGGCCCTTGGTCCGCGCGCCCAGGATGAACAGCGTCGGCATCTTGACCGACTCCGCATCCGCCTTCGAGAAGGGCGGGCGATTGTCGCGAACCTGGCCGATCAGGGTGTAGGCGTTGTCGCGCAGATTCTGCTTCACCATCGCCGGCAGCCGCGGCCAGGTGCCGGCCCCTTCCAGCGTGTCCACGAAGACGGCGAGGCCGCCGTCGACATCGCCGGCCGCGATCTTCTCGGCCGAAGCGGTGAAGTGCGCCAGCAGCGGCGAGGGGCCGCCGGCATAATCGGGATCGAGGCTCGCATCGAGCTCGCCCCCTGGCTCGGCCAGGATCAGCCGCCGCAACAGCTCCGGCCGCCGCTGGGCCACGCGGAAACAGATGTGGCCGCCCCGGGAATGGCCCATCAGGTCGACCGGGCCGAGATCGAGTTTCTCGATGAAGGCGATGACGTCATCGACATGCTGGGCGATGGAGTAGGTGTCGCCGACACCGTCCCAGCGGTCGGGGAAGAAGTGCCGCAAGCTGACGGGGATCACCCGGTGCCGCTGCGTCAGCGGCCCGAGCACGCAGCCCCAGACGCGGAAGTCGGACAGCGAGCCGTGCACGCAGACCAGCGGCGGGCCGCCTTTGGCTTCGCCCACGTCGAGATAGGGCATGTCGAATCCGTTGACGTGGAGGCTTTGCATTCTGGGCTCGCGAGAGTGGACAGGAACTCCCGTGCAAGATTCCCGGAAACCGGGTGGATCGCAACTATTTCCAAGCCTAGATTTGGCTGGAGATCACAATTGGGGCATGCGTCGAGGACGAGAGGCAAGGAACCAAGCCATGACCGACCAGCATTTTGCCCTGTTCGACACCAAGATCGGCCTGTGCGCCATCGCCTGGGGCCCGCGTGGCATCAACGGCACGCAATTGCCGATGGGCGGCGAGGAGAAGATCCGCACCCGCATCAGCCAGCGCCACGCTGACGCCAGCGAGGCCGAGCCGACCGAGGAAGTGCAGCAGGCGATCGACCGAATCACAAAACTGCTCGCGGGCGAGCCCGATGACCTCACGGACATTCCGCTCGATCTCGAGGGCGTGCCCGACTTCAACCGCGGCGTCTACGAGATCGCCCGCACCATCCCGCCCGGCAAGACCATCACCTATGGCGACATCGCCAAGCAACTCGGCGGCGTCCAGCTGTCGCGCGACGTCGGCCAGGCGCTCGGCCGCAATCCGTGCCCGATCGTTGTGCCCTGCCATCGCGTGCTGGCGGCCGGCAACAAGCCCGGCGGCTTCTCGGCGAATGGCGGCGTGGTGACGAAGCTGAAGATGCTCGAGATCGAAGGCGCGCCGGTGAACCACACGCCGAGCTTGTTTGATTGAGGCGGCCTTGAGCGTGCCCCGGACGCAGTGCAGCACGAAGTGATGCACTGCAGAGCCGGGGCCTAGCACCTCAACGAGGTGGGTCCCGGCTCTGCGGCGCACCGCTACGCGCTGCGCCGCGTCCGGGACACGAGATCTCTGCTAAATCTTCGTCGCCGTCTTCGGCCAATACTTGTCGCGCAGATGGCGCTTCACCAGCTTGCCGGTGGGGTGCGCGGCAGCTCGGCCTCGAAATCGATCGAGCGCGGGCACTTGATCGCGGAGAGGCGCGTCTTGCAGTAGGCGATCAGGTCGGCCTCGAGCTCCTTGCCTGCACGCTTCATGTCGTGCGGCTGCACCACCGCCTTCACTTCTTCGCCCATCTCCTCGTTCGGCACGCCGAACACGGCGACGTCGGCGATATCGGGGTGGGTGATGAGCACGTCCTCGGTCTCCTGCGGGTAGATGTTCACCCCGCCCGAGATGATCATGTAGGACTTGCGATCGGTGAGAAAGAGGAAGCCGTCCTTGTCGAGATAGCCGACGTCGCCGAGCGTCGACCAGCCCTTGGCGTTGTAGGCCTTCTTCGTCTTCTCGGGATCGTTGTGATAGGCGAAGGCCGGCGCATCGGCGAAATAGACCGTGCCGATTTCGCCCGTCGGCTGCTCCTCGTCGTTCTCGTCCAGGATCTTGATCTTGCCGACCACGGCGCGGCCGACGCTGCCGCGATGTTCAAGCCACTGCTGCGAGTTGCAAACGGTGACGCCGTTTCCTTCCGAGCCCGCGTAATACTCGATCAGGATCGGCCCCCACCACTCGATCATCCTGGCCTTGACGTCGATCGGGCAGGGTGCGGCGGCGTGGATCGCGCCTTTCAGCGTCGAGACGTCGTACTTCGCGCGGATCTCGTCCGGCAGCTTCAGCATGCGCACGAACATGGTTGGCACGAGCTGGGACTGTGTGACCTTGTATTTCTCGACCAGCTTCAGGAAATCCTCGGCGTCGAAATGCTCCATGATGATGGAGGTGCCGCCAAGCACGATCGCCATCATGTTGAAGCGCAGGGGAGCCGCGTGATAGAGCGGCGCCGGTGAGAGGTAGGTGCTGTCGGCGTTCATGCCGCACATGTCGGCGCAGAGCACGCGCAGGAATGCGTTAGGGGCGTCAATGGGATTGCCCTCGAACGCCTTCTTGATGCCCTTGGGGCGGCCGGTGGTGCCCGACGAATACAGCATGTCGTAGCCCGCGACCTGATCGGCGATCGGCGTCACCGGCTGGCTTGCTGCTTCCTTGTCGTAGGAGCGGAAGCCGGGCAGCGGCTCGTCGACCATGTAGAAGATCGGTTCGCCTGCGGTACCCCTGATCAGACCCTTGATCTGGTCGGCGCATTTCGGCGTCGTGATCACGACCTTGGCGCCGCAATCGCCGATGATGTATTCGATCTCGTCCTGCTTCAGGTAACGGCTGATCGCGGTGTAATAGAGTCCGCTCCGTTGCGCGGCCCAGCAGATCTCCATGAACGCAAGGCGGTTCTCCATCAGTAGCGCGATATGGTCGCCGGCCTTGAGCCCGAGCGAGCGGAACAGCTGCGCGCCCTGGTTCGAGAGCTCGTCGAGCTCGCGATAGGTGATCGCCTTGCCGGTTCCGGCCATCTGGTAGGCGATCTTGTCGGGCGTGGTCTTCGCGTAGACGGACGGATGGGTCATGGCGTTTCCTCAAAAAAAGAGGCGAGCGGTGAATGACGACCGGGGCGGATACCGCTCCCTATCGTCACTCGCCACTCGCCACTCGCCATTCGTTCTTCGCTTTTCTTCTTACAGTCGTTCGACGATCGTCACGTTGGCCATGCCGCCGCCTTCGCACATGGTCTGGAGGCCGTAGCGCTTGCCGCGCTGATGCAGGGCATGGACCAGCGTCGTCATCAGCTTGGTGCCGGAGCCGCCGAGGGGATGACCGAGCGCGATGGCGCCGCCGTTGACGTTGAGGCGGGCCGGATCGGCGCCGGTGGTCTTCAGCCACGCGGTCGGCACCGAGGCGAAGGCCTCGTTGACCTCGAACAGGTCGATGTCGCCGATCTTCATGCCGACCTTATCCAGCGCGCGCTTGGTGGCGGGCAGCGGCGCTTCCAGCATGATCACGGGGTCGCCGCCGATCATGGTCATGTGATGGATGCGGGCAAGCGGCTTGACGCCGAGCTGCTTGAGGCCGCGCTCGTTGACCACCATGACGCCGGAGGCGCCGTCGCAGATCTGGCTGGCGCTTGCCGCGGTGAGCTTGCCGTTCTCGGCGATCAGTTTGACGCCCTTGATACCTTCGATCGTGGCGTCGAACCGGATGCCTTCATCGATGTGGTGGGTGTCCTTGGAACCGTCGGCGCGGGTGATCTCGAGCGGCACGATCTCCTTCTTGAAGTGACCGGCCTGCGTCGCCGCGATCGCGCGCTGATGGCTGTTGTAGGAATATTCGTCGAGTTCGTCCTTCGACAGACCGTACTTCTCGGCCATCATCTCCGCGCCGGTGAACTGGCTGAACACGATGTTCGGATATTTCGCCTCGATGCCCGGGCTCTTGTAATTGCCGAAGCCGTTCTTGGCGGGCAACTGTGAGGACAGGCCCATCGGCACGCGCGTCATCGATTCCACGCCGGCGGCGATCACGACATCCATCGTACCGGACATCACGGCCTGCGCCGCGAAGTGCAGCGCCTGCTGCGACGAGCCGCACTGACGGTCGATCGAGGTGCCCGGCACGCTCTCCGGCAGCTTCGAGGCCATGATCGCGTTGCGCGCGACGTTGTTCGACTGCTCACCGACCTGCATGACGCAACCCATGATCACGTCCTCGACCAGGGCGGGATCGACCTTGGTGCGATCGACCAGCTCGTCCAGCACCTTTGCGGCGAGATCGGCCGGATGCCAGCCGGCGAGGCGGCCCCCCCTTGCGCCCGCCTGCGGTACGCGCAGCGGCGACGATATAAGCCTCGGCCATTTCGGTCTCTCCCTTGATTGTTCTGAAGCGGGTTGGGTTGTCGGGGGCGGATTTAAGGGACGGGAGATCGTTTAGTCAATCGATCAATTAACTCTTGTGATGAGACGCTGCTTCGGCTTATCTGCGCCCCGTTCATGCGGCGAGAACAGGGATCTCCGTGACTACCAGCGTACCGAACAGGCTCCCCAGCGGAAAGAGTTCCACGGCAGAGAAATTGCTCGTGGCCGCGAGCGAGCTGATGATCGAACGCTCCTCGATCGAGATCTCCCTCTCCGACATCGCCCAGAAGTCCGGCGCCAACGCCGCGCTGGTCAAATATCATTTTGGCAACAAGGACGGCCTCCTGCTGGCGCTGCTCGCGCGCGACGCCGCGACCGAGATGTCCAATCTCGAATATCTGCTGGAGCAGCCGATCACACCGACCGCCAAGCTGAAGCTGCATATCGGCGGCATCATCCGCGCCTATTACCGGTTCCCCTACATGAACCGGCTGATCCACTATCTCCTGCACGAGAGCAGCGCCGCCTCCGCCGACGAAGTCTCGAAGTTCTTCGTCGCGCCGCTGCTGGACTTCCATCGCCGCCTGCTCGCCGAGGGCATCAGCCGCGGCGAGTTCCGCCAGACCGACCCGGTGCTGTTCTACACCAGCCTGATCGGCGCCTGCGATCACCTGTTCTTCGGCCGGCACGCGATGTCCCGCGCGACCGGCGTCGGCCCGGTCACCGATGAAGTCTGCCGGCAATACATCAAGCACATGGAAACGCTGATCTGCGGCGGCATCCTCACGCAAGCCGAGGAAGCTGCCGCGGCCGGATAATCCGGCCGAAACGCTTCGAGTCCAGAGAAGAAACGCCCAAGGAAAAGGTAGCTTACGATGCAGTTGAAAGATGTAGCCGTTCTCATCACCGGCGGTGGTTCGGGGCTTGGTGCTGCGACCGCCCGCGCCATGGCCGCCAAGGGCGCCAAGATCGGTGTGATCGACCAGAGCAAGGAAAACGCCGAGAAGGTCGCCGCTGAAGTGAAGGGCGTCGCGCTTCATGCCGACGTCACCAGCGAAGAGCAGATCAAGGCGGCGATCGCCAAGGCGGAAGCCGCGCATGGTATCGCCCGCGTGCTGATGAACTGCGCCGGCATCGGCGGCTCGCAGCGCATCGTGGGCCGCGACGGCGTCTACCCGCTCGAAAAGTTCGCGCGCATCATCAACGTCAACCTGATCGGCACCTTCAACTGTCTGCGCCTGTTCGCCGAGCGTCTCGTCACCATCGAGCCGATCGGTGAAGAGCGCGGCGTCATCGTCAATACGGCCTCGGTCGCCGCGTACGAAGGCCAGATCGGCCAGATCGCCTATGCAGCGTCGAAGGGTGGCGTTGTCGGCCTCACCTTGCCGGCCGCGCGCGACCTCGCCAGCCAGAAGATCCGCGTCAACACCATCGCGCCCGGCCTGTTCTTCACGCCGCTGCTGATGGGTCTGAGCGAGGAGGCCCGCAAGAGCCTCGGCGCCCAGGTGCCGCATCCCTCGCGCCTCGGCGATGCCAACGAATACGGCGCGCTCGCGGTCCACATCGTCGAGAACCCGATGCTCAACGGGGAGACCATCCGCCTCGACGGCGCCATCCGCATGGCTCCGCGGTAACTCCGCTGTTCTTTCCTTCTCCCCCTGTGGGAGAAGGTGCCTTGCCGAAGGCAAGGCGGATGAGGGGTTTGCATCCGCGGAGACAGACCCCTCACCTAGCGAATTCCTGGCTAGCGACGTACATGCCCTCTCCCACAAGGGGAGAGGGCGCAATAACCGCCACTTCAAGCGCGGACGCAGGAGCGCCCCCCATGTCCCAACCGCTGCTGATCGAGCACAACGACGGCGTCGACCGGGTGACGCTCAATCGTCCTGGCAGCCTCAACGCGCTCGATCCTGCGCTGATCGACGCGCTCAACGTCTACTTCCAGGGCCTCCAGCGCAACCGCGACACACGCGTCGTTGTGCTGAAGGGTGCCGGCAAGAATTTTTGCGCGGGTCTCGATCTCAAGGCCGCGATGGCTCGCCGCGCCGGGCAGCAGGAGCCGCCCGGCGTCACGGAGTCGCTGGACTCGCAGCGGCGTATCGCCGACATCGTGATGCTGATGCGGCGCTGTCCGCAGCCTATCCTTTCGCTGGTGCAGGGCGCGGCGGCCGGTGGCGGTTTTGCGCTGGCGCTTGCGTCCGACATCCGCATCGCGACGAAGTCGGCGCGGATGAACTGTGCCTTCATCAAGCTCGGCCTCGGCGGCTGCGACATCGGCACCAGCTATTTCCTGCCGCGGCTCGTCGGCGTGTCCGTGGCCTCCGAGCTGATCCTCACCGGGCGCTTCATCGGCGCCGAGCGCGCGCTCGCGGTCGGGCTGGTTTCGGAGGTCGTTGACGAGGACAAGCTCGACGAAGCAGCCGAGCCTTATGTCGATGCGATGATGACCGCGTCGCCTGTCGGCCTGCGCTTGTCAAAGGAATGTCTCAACATGAGCGTGGATGCCGGATCGCTGGAAGCGGCGATCGCGATGGAGGACCGCAACCAGGTCCTGTGCAGCCGCTCCGAGGAGTTTTCGGAAGGCATCAGGGCCTTCCTTGAGAAGCGAAAGCCTGTCTATATCAGGCGCTGAACGACAAAGATCCGCAAAGGACCAATAATTCCGGGAGACGCAAAATGAGTGGAAGTGCGGCGGCGGTGATGTCAAAGCCCGCCTTTCGCAAGGTCGAGTGGCTCAAGCGCGACATCGACGTCGAACGCCGCGGCGACGGCACGGTGCTGCTGAAGTCGCGCATTCGGCTGCAAGCTTACGAGAAGCACCTTCCGGCCTCGCTCGCGAAATGGGCGAAGGAAGCACCCGAACGCATCTGGCTCGCGCAGCGCGGCGGACCGAGCCGCGAATGGCGCAAGGTCTCCTACGGCGAAGCGAAGCGCACCGTGGATGCGCTGACGCAGGCGCTGCTGAATCTCAAGCTCGACGGCCGCCCGGTGACGATCCTCTCCGGCAATTCGATCGAGCATGCGTTGATGACGCAAGCCGCGATGCAGGCGCGCTCACCGGCCGCACCGGTGTCGCCGGCCTACTCCTTGATGAGCCATGATCACGTCAAGCTGAAATACCTCTTCGACCTGGTCAAGCCGGCCGTGGTGATGGTGCAGGATGGGCCGACCTTCGAGAAGGCGCTGAAGGCGCTCGATCTCACTGGCGTCACCGTGGTCCACGTCGCGCGTCCCTGCGACGGCATCAAGAGCGCCAGCTTCGCCGAACTCGCCGCGACACCGGTGACGAAAGAGGTCGAGGATTCGATCGCCAAGATTACGCCTGACACCGTCGGCAAGCTGCTGTTCACGTCAGGTTCGACCGGCATGCCAAAGGCCGTCATCAACACGCAAGGCATGATGTGCGCTAACGCGGCGATGATGATGCAGGTGCGGCCGCGCACGCCGGGTGGGCCGCTGCCGACCATGCTGGACTGGGTGCCCTGGAATCACACCATGGGCGGCAACGCGGCGTTCCATCCCATTCTTGTCGATGGCGGCACGCTCTATATCGACGACGGCCGGCCGATGCCGGGCCAGTTCGACGAGACCCTGCGCAATCTGCGCGAGATTTCGCCGACCTATTATGCCAACGTGCCGGCCGGCTATGCCGCGCTCGCGGCCGCGATGGAGAAGGACGAGGCGCTCTGCCGCTCCTTCTTCAAGAACCTTTCGATCATGGCCTATGGCGGCGCGCGCCTGCCCGACGATCTCTACGAACGCATGCAGGCGCTGGCGGTGAAGACCACCGGCGAGCGCATCGTGTTCTACACAGGGTGGGGCTCGACGGAGACCGCGCCGACCTCGACCGGCACCTATTGGGACACCGAGCGCGTCGGTCTGATCGGCCTGCCGTTCCCCGGCGTCGAATTGAAGATGGTGCCATGCGGCTCGAAATACGAGCTGCGCCTGCGTGGCGTCAACGTCACGCCCGGTTATTTCGGCCAGCCGGATCTGACGAAGAAGATGTTCGACGAGGAAGGCTTCTACTGCATCGGCGATGCCGGGATCTTCGTCGACGATGCCGATCCGGTGCAGGGCATCATCTTTGCGGGCCGCGTCGTCGAAGACTTCAAGCTCACTACCGGCACGTTCGTCCATGTCGGCTCGCTCCGTACCGACGCGATCGCCGCCGCGACGCCTGTCGTGCATGACGCGCTGGTCGCCGGCCAGGATCAATGCTCCATTGGCCTGCTTGCCTGGCCGAACCTGCATGCCTGCCGCCAGCTCGTCGGCAATTCCGATCTGAGTTTCGAGGATGCGGTGAAGCATCCCGAGGTGATCGCCTGCTTCAAGCGTGGGCTCGAAGCGCACAACAAGGAGTGCGAAGGCGCGAGCAGCCGCATCATCGCGCGCGCGATGCTGATGGTCGAGCCGCCCTCGATCGACGGCAACGAGCTCACCGACAAGGGCTACATCAACCAGCGTGCCGGCCTCGAGCGCCGCGCTGCGCTGGTGGAGCGCCTCTATGCCGACAAGCCGGACCAGGATGTGATCGTGCTGCGATGAATGCGCAACTCTCTCCCATTGTCATTCCGGGATGGCCCGAAGGGCCAGGCCCGGAATCCATAACCCCGGCTCGTGGTTATGGATTCTCAGATGCGCAATTGCGCATCATAGCTCGCGCTCCGCGCGCCCCGGAATGACGGCATCAATGAGTATGACGAATCAACAAAGGTAAGCCGCCATGAACTTCGATTTCTCTGACGACCAGAAGCAGCTCCGCGATCAGGCGCGCAAATTCCTCGCCGAAAAATGCTCGCCCAAGGCGGTGCGCGTCGTGCTCGACGGCAAGACGCCCTATGACAAGGAGCTCTGGAAGGGTCTTGCCGAGATGGGTTTTCTCGGTGTCGCGATTCCCGAGGAATTCGGCGGCGCCGGCGCCGGTCATCTCGAACTCTGCGTGATCGCGCAAGAGATGGGGCGTGCGAACGCGCCGGTGCCGTTCTCCTCGACCGTCTATCTCGCCGCGGAAGCGCTGCTCATCGCCGGCAGCGACGCGCAGAAGAAGAGGTGGCTGCCGGCGATCGCCGCTGGCGAGGCGATCGGCACGCTGGCGCTGTTCGAGGGCAAGGGCAATCCGTCGCCGAAGAACGTCAAGCTGACGGCTGCGAATGGCGTGCTCAACGGCGTCAAGAAGCCGGTGGCCGATGGCGCGATCGCCGATTTCGCGGTGGTCGCCGCGCGCACGGGATCGAGCGGGCGAGAGGGCGACATCTCGCTGTTCCTGGTCGATCTCAGGGCTGGCGGCGTCGAGGTGAAAAGCCTCACCAATCTCGATCCGACCCGTGGCCAGGCCGAGATGACCTTCAGGGATTGCAAGGCCGAACCGCTGGGCGCCGCTGGCGAAGGCTGGAGCATCCTGAGCCAGGTGCTGGACCGCGCCGCGGTGCTCTGTGCTTTCGAGCAGGTCGGCGGCTCCGACCGCGCGCTGGAGATGGGGCGCGACTACGCGCTCGATCGCATCGCCTTCGGCCGCCAGATCGGCTCGTTCCAGGCGGTCAAGCATATGCTCGCCGACATGTACGTCTCGGCGACGCTGGCGCGCTCCAACAGCTATTACGGCGCCTGGGCGCTCTCGACCAACGCAGCAGAGCTGCCGGAAGCCGCCGCGGCCGCGCGCATCAGCGCGACGCAGGCGTTTCAGCACTGCGCCAAGAACAACATCCAGGTTCACGGCGGCATGGGCTTCACCTGGGAGTTCGACTGCCACATGTACTATCGCCGCGCCAACGCCATGGCGCTTGGGCTCGGCAGCTTGTCCTATTGGGAAGACCAGCTGATCGACCGCATGCGTAAGAAGAACGCGGCGTAATGATAGGTGCGTAGGATGGGTAGAGCGAAGCGAAATCCATCACACACGAATGCTGGACGAGATGGGTTTCGCTGCGCTCTACCCATCCTACGAGATGAATGGCGCGGCCGAGGACTAAGACCATGAACTTCGACGACACCCCGCAGGAAGCCGAATTCCGCGCCATTGCCCGCGCCTGGATCAGCGCGAACGCGCCCAAGCAGTATGAGGAAGAGCTGCGCAAATCCTCGCTCGGCCGCACCCAGCTCAAGAACGCCAACATCCTTGAGGTCGCAAAAGCCTGGCAGAAGAAGAAGGCCGACGCCGGCTGGGCCTGCCTGCACTGGCCGAAGGACTATGGCGGCCGCGGCTCGTCGCCGATCGAGCGCGTGATCTGGCAGCAGGAAGAGGGCGTGTTCGGCAAGCTCTCGCAGATGTTCATCATCGGCCATGGCATGTGCGGGCCGACCATGATGGCGTTCGCGCGCGAGGAGCATAAGCGCACCTATCTGCCGCCGCTCGCTTCCGGCGAAAAAGTCTGGTGCCAGCTCTTCTCCGAGCCCGCCGGCGGTTCGGATGTTGCGGGTCTGCGCACGCGCGCGGAAAAGGACGGCGACGAATGGGTCATCAACGGCCAGAAGATCTGGACGTCGGGCGCGCATTATTCCGACTACGGTATCCTGCTCACCCGTACGGATCCGACGGTGCCCAAGCACAAGGGCCTCACCATGTTCTTCCTGGACATGAAGAGCCCGGGCGTTGAGGTGCGGCCGATCAAGCAGGCGAGCGGGGCCTCCGACTTCAACGAGGTCTATTTCACCAATGTCCGCATCCCCGATCATCAACGCCTCGGCGAGGTCAATGACGGCTGGAACGTCTCGCTGACGACGCTGATGAACGAGCGCATGTCGATCGGTGCGGGCGTTGCGACGGGTTTCCCCGAGCTGTTCGACTATTGCTCCAGCCTGATGCTCGAGGATGGCCCTGCGATCGAGGACCGTGCGGTGCGCTCGAAGCTGGCGAACTGGGCGGTCAAGGCGAGCGGCTTGCGATATACCAGCATGCGCGCGATCTCGGCGCTGTCGAAGGGCGAGCGGCCGGGGCCGGAAAATTCCATCGGCAAGCTGGTCGCGGGCTCGATGATCCAGGACGTCGCGACCTACGCGCTGGACTTGCAGGGCGCGAGTGGCGTCGTCAGCGGTCCCGAGGACGCCGAGGTCGCCGGCCGTTTCCAGGCGATGCTCTTGCGCGCGCCGGGCACCCGTGTCGAGGGCGGCACCGACGAGATCATGCGCAACATCATCGCCGAGCGGGTGCTGGGCCTGCCCGGCGACATTCGTGTCGACAAGGACGTGCCGTTCAACAAGATCCCGACGAAGGGAAGAGGTTAGGAATCGTAGGGTGGGCAAAGGCGCGGAACGCGCCGTGCCCACCATCCTATCGAGAACGAGGGAAGGCGGTGGGCACGCTTCGCTTTGCCCACCCTACGCACCGAGCAAGGATTGAGAGGTTCGCCATGAATTTCGACGATACCCCGCAGGAAGCCGCATTCCGCGAGACCGCGCGCAAATGGGTCAAGGCCAATGCGCCGAAGGAGTTCGAGGAGGAGTTGTCGAAGTCTTCGCTCGGCCGCATCCGCCTCGCCAAGCACGACATCGTCGAGGTCGGCAAGGCCTGGCAGAAGAAGAAGGCGGAAGGCGGCTGGGCCTGCCTGCACTGGCCGAAGGAATATGGCGGCCGCGGCGCCACGCCGATCGAGCGGGTGATCTGGCAGCAGGAGGAGGGCGTCTACGGCAAGCTGACGCAGCCGTTCCAGATCGGCGAGGGCATGTGCGGCCCAACCGTGATGGCCTGGGGCAGCGAGGACGCCAAGCGCCGCTATCTGCCGAAACTCGCTTCGGGAGAGGAGATCTGGTGCCAGCTCTTCTCCGAGCCGTCCGCCGGCTCAGACGTTGCCGGCTTGCGAACGCGCGCGGAGAAGAAGGGCGACAATTGGGTCGTCAACGGCCAGAAGATCTGGACCTCGGGCGCGCATTATTCCGACTACGGCCTGTTGATCGCGCGCACCGATCCGAACGTGCCCAAGCACAAGGGCCTCACCATGTTCTTCCTCGACATGAAGAGCCCGGGCGTCGAGGTTCGCCCGATCAAGCAGGCCTCCGGCCTGCACGAGTTCAACGAGGTCTATTTCACCGACGTGGTGATCCCGGATAGCCAGCGGTTAGGTGCGGTCGGCGAAGGCTGGAACGTGTCGTTGACCACGCTGATGAACGAGCGCATGTCGATCGGCTCGCGGCTGGCGACCGGCGTCCCCGAATTGTTCGAGCTCTGCTCGAATTTGATGCTCGAAGACGGCCTCGCCATCGACGATCCTGCGGTGCGCTCCAAGCTCGCGAATTGGGCGGTGAAGTCGAACGGCCTGAAATTCACCAGCTACCGCGCGATTTCGGCGCTGTCGAAGGGCGAGCGTCCCGGACCGGAAAACTCCATCGGCAAGCTCGTGTCGGCCGCCATGCTGCAGGATATCGCGGCCTATGCGATGGATCTGGAAGGCGCGGCCGGCGTCTTCACCGGCGAAGCGGAAGAGATCGCGCGCGGCCAGTTCCAGCAGATGCTGCTGTCGTCGCCGTCGGGGCGGATCGCCGGCGGCACCGACGAGATCTTGCGCAACATCATCGCCGAGCGCGTGCTGGGCCTGCCCGGCGACATCCGCGTCGACAAGGACGTGCCGTACAATAAGATCCCGACCAAGGGACGCTAATCCCTCTCGTGTCCCGGACGCGGTGCGGCGCGAAGTTCCGCTCCGCAGAGCCGGGACCCAGGACCTACAATGGGCCCCGGCTCAGCAGCGCACCACCATAGCGCGTCAAAGACGCGCACAAACGCGCTTATGGTGCTGCGCTGCGTCCGGGGCACGAAAGCGAGCTGATCCATGGACGCTAAAGTCAAACAGAACGACCGCATCGGCGTGCTCGAAGAGCTCCTCAATGAGCGCTACTCCGTCCGCGCCTTCCTTCCGAAAGAAGTCGACCGGGCGACCATCGAGCACGTGCTGAAGACCGCGCAGCGCACGGCGTCATGGTGCAACAGCCAGCCCTGGCAGGTGCTGATCGCCAGCGGTGCGGCCAAGGAACGCTTTCGCAAGGCGATCTATGCGGAGGCGGCGAGCGGCGCCAAGGAGGACCACGACTTCACCCCGCCGCGCGAATATGTCGGCGTCTATCTGGAGCGACGGCGCGAGAGCGGCTTCCAGCTCTACAACACGCTCGGCATCGCTCGCGGTGACAAGATGGCCTACGCCAAGCAGGCCCTGGAGAACTACAATTTCTTCGGTGCGCCGCACGTCGCTGTTATCCACACCAACGAGCCACTCGGCATCTACGGTGCGATCGATTGCGGCGCCTATGTCTCGAACTTCATGCTGGCCGCGCAGGCGCTCGGGCTCGGCACGATTCCGCAGGCGGCGCTCGCGCGGCACTCCGGCCTGATCCGTCGCCACTTCAACCTGCCCGACGACCGCCGCGTCGTCTGTGGCATCTCGTTCGGCTATGCCAACGACGCGCACACGGTCAACAGCTACCGCACCTCGCGTGCGAGCGTAGCCGACACCGCGACCTTCGTGGACGAGTGATCGAGCGTTGCAGGCTCGGCGCCATCAGGTTTTCACACCCGCGTAAAGACGGCCGCGGGAACGGCCGCCTTCACGCTTTGTCTCGGGTCGCTTGACGTTGGCCTTTAGCCGCCGCTGCCACCGATCACGGCGCGCACGGTCTCGTCGGGCCCGAAGTCTTCGGCGCCATCGACGTAGAGCAGCGCGGCGAGCTTCGAGCGCGCGCGGTTGACGCGGCTCTTGATCGTGCCGACCGCGCAGCCGCAGATCGAGGCCGCGTCCTCATAGGAGAAGCCGGAGGCGCCGACCAGGATCAAGGCCTCGCGCTGGTCCTGCGGAAGCTTATCGAGCGCGCCGCGAAACTCCTCGAACTCGAGATGCGCGTTCTGCGATGGCTGCGTCTTCAACGTCTTCGCATAGTTGCCCTCGGCATCCTCGACCTCCCGCCGCCGCTTGCGATAGTCGGAGCGGAACAGGTTGCGCAGGATCGTGAACAGCCACGCCGGCAGGTTGGAGCCGGGCTGGAACGAGTCGATGTTGGCGAGCGCGCGCAACAGAGTTTCCTGCACCAGATCGTCGGCGCGGTCCGCATTGCCGCTGAGCGAGATAGCGAACGCGCGCAGGCTCGGTACGGCCGCGAGGATGTCGTTACGCAGGGAGTCCGTGAGAGGCATTAGTCCCTCCCATTGTTGTCGTTAGGTCCCCCATTGCCTTGATCTTGAGGAGTTCCTCCCGGCGTATCAAGCTTCTTGATCAGTTCCGCGAACCGATCCGGAACCCCCTGCCGCACCACGTCGTCATACATGGCGCGCAGCTGGTGCCCGATCCGGGATTGAATCTCCGGAGTGAGCCCTCCCTTTCCGGGGGTCGTGCTTTTGCTGGCTTGAGACTTGAGATCTTTCATGACCTGTTCCACGTTTCCCCGAGTTAAGTGACTGCAAAATAGAGAAATTTTCTCAACCGGGCGCCGTTCCCTGATTAGGCTCAATTCGAGGTTCGACAAAAAGTTCCCGGACCAGCGGAACTTTTCTTATCGTGAAGCGTAGTCAGCCCCAGCAGGGGAACCCGGGCCTCCCCTCGTGCGCCTCGTTCTTCAAGGTCGGTCCGAAGATGATGATGAATGGAGTGGGGATGTCCCGTTCACAGCTTGTTGCTGAACACTTGCCGCTGTTGCGCCGGTATGCGCGCGCCCTGACGGGCAGCCAGGCCTCCGGCGACGCCTATGTCGCAGCCATGTTGGAAGCCATGCTTGGGGATCCGTCGGTGTTCGACGAGAGCCATGGTCCGCGCGCCGGCCTGTTCCGGTTGTTCACCCAGATCTGGAATTCTGTCTCCGTCAACGACGATTCAGAGGTGACGACCTTGCCGATGCCGCCGGAGCGGCGGCTGTCGAACATCACGCCGCTGCCGCGGCAGGCCTTCCTGCTGCTCTCGCTCGAGGGATTCTCGGAAGAGGAAGTCGCCTACATTCTCGGCACAGATGTCGCCGAGACGCGGCGGCTTGCGGATGCCGCGGGACGCGAAATGGCCGCCGAGATCGCCACCGATGTGCTGATCATCGAGGACGAGACCTTCATCGCTATGGACCTCGAGAGCCTCGTGAAGAATCTCGGTCACAATGTCGTCGGCGTCGCGCGTACGCACGCCGACGCGGTGGCGCTGGCCAAGAACAAGCGGCCCGGCCTGATCCTCGCGGACATCCAGCTCGCCGACGGCTCGTCGGGTCTGGACGCCGTCAACGAACTGCTCCGTACCTTCGAGGTGCCGGTGGTGTTCATCACCGCCTATCCGGAACGCTTCCTCACCGGCGAGCGCCCCGAGCCGGCGTTCCTGATCTCAAAACCGTTCCAGCCCGCGATGGTGTCGGCGGTGGCGAGCCAGGCGCTGTTCTTCCAGCGTAACTCGCGCAACCGCGCACCCAGGGCGCCTGCGGCGTAAGAAAGGCGCCGGCGGCGTAACGAGGCGCCCGCGCCCCGCATTGGTGATGGTGATCTGATCCGGCGTGCTACCTGCACGCCGGATTTTTCGTGCCCACTTGGGACGCTTGACGGGCATCGAATTCGCCGCTCATACCTCGTGCATCGAATTCAATCGGAGATGTGCACATGGACCCGCAACTCCTCGATCGTCTCGCCATCCGCGACCTCGTCGAGAACTGGGCTGTCTGGCGCGATGCCGGTGACTGGGAACGCTTTGCCACCGTCTGGCACGAAGAGGGCTGGATGTCCGCCACCTGGTTTCAGGGGCCGGCGCGGGATTTCATGCGCGTCAGCCAGGAGGGGTTCGCCAAGGGTGTCCGTATCCTGCATTTCCTCGGCGGCACCAGCATCGATCTGGAAGGCGAGCGGGCCATCGCCCAGACCAAGATGACGATCTCGCAGCGGGCCCTGGTGCACGACGTGCTCTGCGACGTCGTCTGCACCGGACGCTTCTACGATTTCCTGGAGAAGCGGCAGGGCAAATGGGGTATCGTCCGCCGCCAGCCGATCTACGAGAAGGATCGGATCGACCCAGTCGACCCCGCCGCGACACTCCGCCTCGACCAGAAAGCGCTGGCCGCGTTGCCCGAAGGCTACCGCCATCTCGCCTACATGCAGGAGCTGATCGGCTACAAGGTCAAGCGCGACATGCCGGGCCTGATCGGCACTGAAGTCGAGAAGCTCTATGACGAAGGGCGGGAGTGGCTCGCAGGGAAGGCGAAGTGACTATGGAATCAGCCCGCGGGGGCCCCGCTCCCGGCCACCTCGGCTCTCGGGAAGACCATGCGCATGCAGGCGCCGCCGGAGAGCGACTGATCGGCTTCGACGTGGCCGCCGTGTAGGCGCATGATGGATTGCACGAGATCGAGGCCGAGACCGGCGCCGCGGCCGCCCTGATGCAGCCGATGGAACGGCTCGAAGATCTGGTCGCGCTCCGTGGGCGGGATGCCGTCGCCGTCGTCGGAGACCTCGATGCAGCGGTCGTTCGTTGCCCGCACCAGGATGGTTCCGCGGCGCCGGCCATGGTCGATGGCATTCTGCACCAGATTGGTGACCGCGCGTTCGAGCGAGGTCTGGTCACCGGTCACGACGACGGCCTCGTCGTCATGCTCGAAGGACATCTCGTAGCCTGCGGCGAAGGCGAGCGGTGCCAGCTCAAGCACAACCCGTCGGGCAACGCCCACCAGATCGACCGCGACGAACGCGTCCGTGCCCTGGTCGAGACGCTGGAGATCGAGAAGCTGGCCGGCCAAGACGCTGAGGCGGGTGGCGTCCTCGAGCAGGCACGTCTTCTCCGGACCTGCCTCGAGCGAGGATACACGCGTCGAAAGGATCGCGATCGGGGTCCTGAGCTCATGCGCGGCATCGGCGAGGAAGCGCCGGTGACGAACCCTTGTCGAGACGGCCGAGTGCGTCGTTGATGGCCTTGACCAGCGGAGCAATCTCGATCGGCACCTCGTCGAGCGGCAACTGCACGCCGCGCTTGTCGATGTCGATCCGTTCCGCCTGCGCCGCGGCCTGCCCCAGTCCCTTCATGGCCCGGCGTACCACGAACGGCGTCGCGACCAGCGTCGCTAGCGTCATCAGGACGACGATCGGGAGAATCACGTTGACGAACAGCAGTGGCGTGCTGGCCAGCGCCCGCCAGATGGAGAGCTGACCGTATGTCCCGGTCAGGATCTGGATCCGCCCGGCAGCGGTGTCGACCCATTTGACGAGCCCCGCTGGCGGCGACGGCTTTGCTGCATTCCAGCGCAGCCGCGCGTCGCTCACATGATCGAGCGCGGATGCGATCGGTGCGAATTCCGACGGGACAGTACCTTCGGAGAGCTGATGGCCCTGTGCGTCGCGGATCACGAACCAGAGGTCGGAATGCTCGGATCGAAGGGCCGACAATTCGGGTGTCTGGCGCAGCGTCAGTCCGCTGGCCGCGTCGCGTGCGATCGCGTCCTTCAGCGTATCGACCGTATTGCCTTCATAGTCGTCGAGGAGCAGCCCGGCGCGCAGCAGCACGATCGCAGCGAGCCCGACCAGGAGGATCAGGAGCGTCAGCATGATCGCCTGCAAGCCCGCCAGGCGCCCGACCAGGCGCCAGGTCAGGGAGTGCGGTCGCAGCGCGCTCACGTCGTCTCCCGCAGGACATAGCCCAGGCCTCGGACGCCGTTGATCGTCACGCCGGCGTCCAATTCGGCGAGCCTGCGGCGCAGGCGAGACACATGCGTATCAAGCGCGTTGGGCTGAACGGCGTCGTCGAGACCGTAGACCGCCTCCATCAGCGTCGAGCGCTGCACCATGCGTCCCATGCGATGCAGTAGCGCCTCCAAGAGCAGCAGTTCGCGTCGCGGCAGGTCGAGTGGCCGGCCGTCGACACTGGCCTCGCGGTGGCCGGAGTCGAACGCCAGGCGGCCGATCCGTGCAACGTCGCTCTGCACGTTGGCGGGGCGGCGCAGCAGCGCCCGCAGCCGCGCCAGCAACTCCTCGAACGCAAAGGGCTTGCCGAGATAGTCGTCCGCACCCTTGTCGAGACCACTGACGCGGTCGGCGAGCTCCCCGCGGGCGGTGAGCACAAGCACCGGAACGGCATTGCCGCGCTCGCGCAGTTTCGGGATCAGCGACAGGCCGTCGCCGTCAGGCAACTGGCGATCGAGCACGATCGCATCGTAATTGCCCTCGGCCGCGATCACGTCGGCCTCGCACAGGTCTGGCGCGTGATCGACGAGCATGTCGTGGCGCGCGAGCGCAGCGCGCAGCGCCGTGACCATTTCCGGCTCGTCTTCCACCAACAGCACCCGCATCGAGATGTCTCTCCTTCGCGCTCGTCGCCGCCGGTTTTATGTCCAATTCATTGCGACAACCTTGCGGCCCCGCCAGGCGAGAACGTCGCGGATGGTTCTTACGACAGATGCGCATTCGCGACAGATTCTCGCAATTTTCGAGTGAGACTGAAGCCATCATTGGGGCCGGCTTGATCATCCTGCCGTACGGCAAATACGTGCTGCTGCGGCCCTCGTTCTATCAGCAGCTCACCAATGCCTATCGCGGCAATCATTGCTGGATGACGCTGATCGGCCAGACGCTGCCGACCGTGCGCAAGCATCAAGGGTCCCCGATAGAACAGCCGTGTCTGTCGAGCCCGCGAAACCGAAAAAAATACTTAGGGATTGACCTAAGTATTTTCTCGCGATAGGAAGCAGCTAACGCCGAACGGGACGACGCCCTTCGGCGCCAAGGAAGGAGCCAAATTGATGGTCCCCCAGGCAGGTGGCACCAAGCCGCAGGGCGAGGTATCGCCCGCGATCATCGATGGCGTCTTTCGAGCGCTATCCGATCCAACAAGGCGCGACGTCCTGGGTCGGCTCAGTGCTCGCGCGGCCTCGGTCAGTGATCTCGCTGAACTCTACGACATGGCACTGCCCTCCTTCGTTGAACACCTCAAGGTGTTGGAACGCAGCGGGCTTGTTCGCTCGCGCAAGGCGGGGCGCGTCAGGACCTACGAGCTCGTGCCGGAGCAAATGAAGGTGGCCGAGAACTGGCTTGCCCGGCAGCGCTCCCTTTGGGAGCGGCGCCTTGATCAACTCGATAGCTATCTCATGAAGATGAAACAGGAGACTTTGAAGTGACCTCATCCGTCATCAAGATCGATCCGAAACTTGATCTTGTGCTCGAAAGAGAGATTGACGTTCCCGTCGAACTCGTCTGGAAAGCATGGACCACAGCCGAACATCTGCGCAACTGGTTCGCGCCGAAGCCTTGGGAGATCACTGCTTGCGAGCTGGATGTGCGCCCCGGAGGGGCGATCAACTTCACCATGCGCTCGCCTGACGGTCATGAATTCCCGAACACTCAATCCTATCTCGAAGTAACCCCGTTCGAACGTCTCGTCATGACCGATACGCTGCTTGGCGGCTACCGTCCGGCGCCCAGACCTTTCTTCACTGCCGTTCTCGAGCTTTCGAAGAAGGGCAACGGCGCGCACTACAAGGCCGTCGCCATTCACGGCAACGACGAAGCGCGCAAGAAGCACGAGGAGATGGGATTTCATGACGGTTGGGGCACCGTCGTGAAACAAATGGTGGAGTACATCAAGTCCGGAAGGATGCACTCCTGACCGTAGCGCCTTTACGGACGTGGACGGACCCTGCGGCTTTGCAGTGACTCCGCAGAGGTCCGCACGTGAAGCGCAGAAGGCGGGACACCAGCCCCGCCCGTCTTCTGCGCAGAAGCGGGGCGTCCTGGTTGCGTACAGGAAGGCTTCATGTCGATAGCTCGCCTTCGCAAAGCGGCACTCGCACTGCCGGGCGTCATCGAAGGGGCGCACCAAGGCCACGCCGACTCTCAGGCCGGCAAGCGCGTCTTCGCGACGCTTGGTTATCCTGATGCGGAATGCGGCATGGTGAAATCGTCACGGGACCAGCAAGCCTTGCTATCGAGACGCAACCCGTGGTCTTGCCCCGCCCCGGGTGCGTGGGGGCAAGAACGGGAGACCAACGTAAAGTTGGGGAAGGCCAGTCACACAACGGCGTCGCGCAACTTCGCACCCGGAGCGCTGCGCTAAGGGGCGCCCTCAGGGCCGGCTGCCAGTGCCGAACTAAGCCGTTGATGTCGCAGAAACAAGTAAGCCGCGACTGGCATCACCACAGTCGCGGCCTACGTCGCCGGCTTATGGGGCAGGGGGGAATAGCCGGCTGTTGAAACGACTCGCAGGCGCGGGAGTCGTTCCAAAGTTTGTGAAATATTTTGTGCGCCCTGCGACTTTTTTCGCACACGGTTAAGTGATCTTAACGGCCGAGAACTCCCGGTCGTCTCCTCGCGTTGTTCCCGTGATCGCCATGGGGCGAGGGACAGACAGCCATGTCACAGATTCAAAAGGTATTTTTGGGTGCGGTCGCGATTGCCGCGACGATTGGCGCCGTACAGGCGGGCGCGATGCAACTGTCCTCCGGCCACGATCTGGCCGACCGCTGGCAGGCGCTTGCCGACACGGCCGACAAGCCGGGCCACAATGTCAATCGTTCCGGCAAGGCCGACCGGCTCGCCGGGGTCAAGCCGGCGGCGGTTCAGACCCGCACGGTGTCGATGCGCCTGAATGACCTCGCCGATACGTCGGTCCTGCTGCGGGTCCCCGCGGTGATCGAGACCGGCAACGCCAAGCCGCCGGTGCTGCTCCAGAAGCAGGGCCGCAACAAGCCGACGATTGCCTGCGAGCCGATGGTCAGCTCCCTCACCGAGGTCGCCAAGCTGCTCCAGCCCGGCCGCTGCGTGACCTGACCTGCTTGGCCACTACCACGAACCAACCGCCCTCCCGCCAGGAGGGCGATCCGTGCACTTGATCCCCTATCCCATCGCGTTATATCCCGGCTTTCTCCACTTCCGATTGACCGGGTAAACGCATGACGACGTCAGATACGGCCGCGCATACGCAGCCTTTCCAGGCAGAAGTTTCCGAGCTGTTGCACCTCATGGTGCACTCCGTCTATTCCGAAACCGACATCTTCCTGCGCGAGCTCGTCTCCAACGCCTCGGATGCCTGCGACAAGCTGCGCTATGAGGCCATCGCCAATCCGGCGCTGCTCGGCGAGGGCGACGCGCTCAAGATCCGCATCATCCCGAACAAGACGGCCGGAACGCTGACGATCGCCGACAACGGCATCGGCATGGAGCGCCAGGAGCTGATCGACCATCTCGGCACCATCGCCCGCTCCGGAACCAAGGCGTTCGTGTCGAAGCTCAAGGAGGCCAAGGACGGCCTTGGCCTGATCGGCCAGTTCGGCGTCGGCTTCTATTCCGCCTTCATGGTCGCCGATAAGATCATGGTCATTAGCCGCCGCGCGGGCGAGAGCGATGTCTGGACCTGGACATCCTCGGGCGGCTCCGGCTTCGAGATCGCGCGGGCGAGTGACGAGGATGCGGCGCGCGTGACGCGCGGCACCGAGATCGTCCTGCACCTGAAGGACGACGCCAGGAAATACCTCGAGGCTTACGAGATCGAGCGCATCGTCGGCGCCTATTCCGACAACATCCTGTTTCCGATCGAGCTCGTCCCGGAAGAGGGCGAGCCGCGCCAGATCAATTCGGCGAGCGCGCTGTGGCAGCGCTCCAAATCCGAGCTGACTGCGGAGGACTACAAGAAGGCCTATCAGCAAATCGCATCCGCCTTCGACGATCCCGCAATGACACTGCACTATCGCGCGGAGGGCCGGTATTCCTACGCCGTGCTGCTGTTCGCGCCCTCGACCAAGCCGTTCGACCTGTTCGAGCCCTCGCGCAAGGGCCGCGTCAAGCTCTACGTCCGGCGCGTCTTCATCACCGATGATGCCGACCTCTTGCCGGGCTATCTGCGCTTCATCCGCGGCGTTGTCGACAGCGAGGATCTCCCGCTCAACATCTCGCGCGAGATGCTCCAGAACAATCCGCAGCTGGCGCAGATCCGGAAAGCGGTGGCGACGCGCGTCCTGTCCGAGCTCGAAAGCCTCGCGGAGAAGGATGCGGATAATTTTGCCAAGATCTGGGACGCTTTCGGCGCGGTGCTGAAGGAAGGCATCTACGAGGATTTCGAGCGCCGCGAGAAGCTGCTTGCGCTGTCGCGCTTCACCACGACGTCGGGCGAGAAGCGTTCGCTGAAGCAGGTCATCGCCGATTTCAAGCCGAACCAGACCGAGATCTACTATCTCGTCGGTGACAGCATTGAGCGGCTGAAGTCCAATCCGCGGCTCGAGGCCGCGACCGCGCGCGGCATCGAGGTGCTGCTGCTCTCCGATCCGGTCGATGCCTTCTGGACCTCGATGCCGACGGAGTTCGAGGGCAAGCCGCTGAAATCGCTGAGCCAGGGCGATCTCAATCTCGACCTGATCCCGCGCGTCGACGACAAAGACGAGGCGAAGACGGACGCGCCGGCCGCCGATGAAGCGGCCACCATCGCGGTGATCAAGGCCGCGCTAGGCGAGCGCGTCAGCGACGTCAAGGCCTCGACGCGCCTCACCAGCTCGGCCTCCTGCCTCGTCGCCGACAGCCAGGGTCCGAGCCGCGAGCTCGAGCGCATCCTGTCGCAGCAGAACCGCGGCATGCGCACCAAGCCGGTCCTCGAGATCAACCTGCGCCACCCGATGGTGGTTGCGATCACCAAGGCGCAAGCCGGCTCCAAGGTCGTCGACGATCTCAGCCTGCTGCTGCTCGAGCAGGCGCAGATTTTGGATGGCGAATTGCCGGAAGACCCGGCTGCGTTTGCGGCAAGGCTGAATCGGCTGGTGCTGCAGGGGCTGGGCTAGCGAACTTAGGTTGCGAGCGAACTTCGCGCTGCTTGCTCCGCTGCGCTCCCTCCCCCCTTGCGGGGGAGGGTGGGGAAGAGGGGTGGCCCAGGAAATGGTATTTGTCGTCGTCGCGAACTGCGCGGTCGCTCAACAGAGAAAGCGTGCCGTGTGGCACCCCCCCCCCTCCCTAACCCTCCCCGCAAGGGGGGAGGGAACGCATCTGGGGTCTCTCGGGCAGCTGTTGCTGAGGAGCGGCCGACTACTCCGCCGCATCCTTCCGCTCCTCGCTCGCGGCCTCCGCTTGCGGCTTCTTCTCCATCCAGCGCGTGAGCAGGTTGGAGAAGCGGTCGAGGTAGAGATAGACGACGGGGGTCGTGAACAGCGTCAGCGCCTGGCTCACCAGCAGGCCGCCGACCATGGCGTAGCCGAGCGGCTGGCGGATTTCGGCGCCAGTGCCGGTTCCGAGCATCAGGGGAACGCCGCCCAGCAGGGCCGCCATCGTCGTCATCATGATCGGACGGAAGCGCAGCAGCGCGGCCTGGCGGATCGATTGCTCCGGCGTCAGATGCTGCTCGCGCTCGGCGACGATAGCGAAGTCCACCATCATGATGCCGTTCTTCTTGACGATGCCGATCAGCAGAATGACGCCGATCAGGGCGATGAGGCTGAAATCGAAGCCGAAGATCATCAGGATCGCGATCGCGCCGACGCCGGCCGACGGCAGCGTGGATAGAATGGTCAGCGGGTGGATGTAGCTCTCGTAGAGCACGCCCAGCACCAGATAGACCACGACGAGTGCGGCGAGGATCAGCATCGGCACGGTGCCGAGCGATTGCTGGAACGCCTGCGCGGTGCCCTGGAAACTCATCGACAGGGTCGGCGGCGCGCCTATCCCGTCGACCGCGTGCAGCACGGCGTCGGTGGCCTGTCCCAGCGCCACGCCGTCGGCAAGGTTGAAGCTGATCGTCACCGCCGGAAACTGGCCCTGATGCGCGATCGCGAGCGGCCGCACCGGCTCGTCGGTCCAGCTGCACATCACCGAGAGCGGCACCTCTTCGCCGGACAGCGGCGACTTGATGTAGATCTTGTCGAGCGAGTCGAGCCTGCCCTGCAGAGCCGGCGTGATCTCGAGTATCACGTGGTAGCTGTTGGTCTGCGTGAAATATTGCGCCACCTGGCGCTGGCCGAAGGCATCATAAAGCGTGTCGTCGATCAGCTGCGGCTGGATGCCATAGCGTGAGGCGGTGTCGCGGTTGATCTTGAGCTGCAGTGTCGTGCCTTCGGTCTGCTGGTCGGTCGCGACGTCGCGGAGCTGCGGTAGCCCTTTCATGCTTTCCAGGATCTTTGGCGCCCACTCGTTCAGTTCGTCGAGATTGGCGTCCTGGAGCGTGAACTCGAACTGGGTGCGAGTGGCGCGGCCGCCGAGGCGGACGTCTTGCGAGGCCTGCATATAGAGGCGTGCGCCTTCGACCCTGGCGAGCTTCGGCCGCAGCCGCGCGATGATCTGTTGTGCATTGGCGTCGCGCTCCCCGATCGGCTTCAGCGTGACGTACATGCGCCCCGAGTTCAGCGCCGTGCCGCCCCCGCCGATGAACATCGCGATGGAATCGACGGCAGGATCGGCCTGCACGATGGCATTGAGTTCCTCCTGCCGCCGCTTCATTTCGGTGAAGGAGATGTCCTGGGGCATTTCGGACACCGCGGTGAGGAAGCCGTTGTCCTGCTGCGGGAAGAAGCCCTTGGGGATCAGGATGAACAGCAGTGCCGACAGCGCGACGGTGCCGAAGAAGATGAGAAGCGTGACGAAGCTGTGCCGCAACGCGAGGTCCAGCCCGCGCTCATAGGCGCCGAGCAGGCGCACGAACATCCGCTCGCTCCACTGGTAGAAGCGGCTGCGCCGGGCCTCGTCGTCGGAGCGCAGGAAGCGTGAGGCCATCATCGGCGTCAGGGTCAGCGACACCACGAGCGAGACGAAGATCGCCATCGACAGCGTCACGGCGAACTCGCGGAACAGCCGGCCGATGATGCCGCCCATCAGCAGCAGCGGGATCAGCACGGCGACCAGCGAGACGCTGATGGAGACGATGGTGAAGCCGATCTCGGCCGCGCCCTTGTAGGCGGCGGTGACCGGGCTCTCCCCCCGCTCGACATAGCGCGTGATGTTCTCCAGCATCACGATCGCGTCGTCGACCACGAATCCGACCGCGATGGTCAGCGCCATCAGCGAGAGATTGTCCAGCGAGTAGCCGAACACCCACATCAGCGAGCAGGCTCCGAGCAGCGCCAGCGGTACAGTGATGCTCGGGATGATCGTCGCCCAGAAGCTGCGCAGGAAGACGAAGATGACCATCACCACCAGCGCGATGGTGATCATGAGCGTGATCTGCACGTCATCGACGGCGGCGCGGATGGTGATGGTGCGGTCGCTGATGATCTTGATCTTGACCGCGGGCGGGATCGCCGCGATCAGCCGTGGCAGTTTCTCCTTGATACGGTCGACCGTCTCGATGACGTTGGCGCCGGGCTGCTTGAAAATGACCAGGAACACGCCGCGCTTGCCGTCGGCCCAGGCCGCGGTCTTCATGTCCTCCGGCCCGGACACGGCCTCGCCGATGTCGCGAATCCGCAAGGGCGCGCCGCTGCGATAGGCGACGATGATGTCCTTCCAGTGCGAGGCCTCAAGCAGCTGGTCGTTGGCGTAGATGGTGTAGGCGCGCCGCGTACCGTCGATGTTGCCTTTCGGGCTGTCCGTGGTGGCGTTCGCGATCTGGCTGCGCACGTCCTCCAGCGACAATCCCTTGGCGACGAGCTTGGCCGGATCGACCTGGATGCGCACCGAGGGCTTCTGCTGCCCGCCGACGAACACCTGTGCCACGCCGGGAAGCTGGCTGATCTGCTGCGCGAGCTGGGCGTCGGTGAGGTCGCTGACGGTGGTGAGCGGCAGCGTGTCGGAGGTCGCCGACAGGATCATGATCGGTGAGTCCGCCGGGTTGACCTTCCGATAGGTCGGCGGCGAGGGCAGGTTCTTCGGCAACTGGCCGCTCGCCGCGTTGATCGCAGCCTGCACGTCATTGGCGGCGGCATCGATCAGGCGGTTGAGATCGAACTGGATGGTGATCGATGTCGAGCCGAGCGAGCTCGTTGAAGTCATCTGCGTGATGCCGGGGATCTGCGCAAGCTGGCGCTCGAGCGGCTGTGCCACGGAGGAGGCCATGGTTTCGGGGCTGCCGCCCGGAAGCGATGCGGAGACCTGGATGGTCGGAAAGTCGACCTGGGGCAGCGGCGCAACCGGCAGCAGAGGGTAGGCCACAAGGCCTACGAATAGTATGCCCGCCATCAGCAGCGAGGTGCCGATCGGATAGCGGATGAACGGAGACGAGAAGCTCTCTTGCATGCCGTGAGACCACAGGCGGGCCAGTGCATCTTCTCCCCGCGCACGACGGAGCCGCGCTCGAGAGCGCGAATGTGCGTTTCCTTTAGCCCATGTGTTTGTTCATTGCCCTGGATCGCCGTCGGTCCGGGGCCGGCGTTATGATCGAAAGACTAGTCCGTTCGCCCAGGCCTGCGAACGGATTCCTGCGCCGGGTTCTTGCGACCTTTGTCGAAGGAAACCGGCAGCGAGATATGCGTTCAGTGCAGGCCGAAAACGGAGCGCTTTCCCGGTTTCGGATCGTTTCGGCGCCGTGTCTCATCTGTTTCGGCGTGTGTCACAAGCGGGAGAGGTATGATCAGGAATGATCGCTTCTTCCGCGCTGTTGTGCCATATCGAAATAGCATAACGCATGCAGTTGCCACCGATTCGAGGAAATGTCCGATGCGCCTGCCTCTCCTGACCCTTACCGCGATTGCCACGCTGTTCGTGGCGGCAGACGCCAGCGCCCAGACCTATGATCCGCGCTACCCGGTCTGCATGAAAGTCTATTCGCTGGGTGGCCGCGGCGGTGGCGGCGAGTTTTATGACTGCTCCTTTACTTCGCTGCCGCAGTGCCAAGCCACGGCTTCGGGCCGCGCCGCGAGCTGCGATCTCAATCCCTACTATGCCTTTAACGAACCGCCGCCGCCTCCGCCTCGCCGTCACAAGAAAGTGCATTAGCGACCTGCGGCCGGCGCGCAGGAACATCCCTCATGCGTATCCTATTCGGGCTGATCATCACTGTCGGTGCGCTACTGGCGGCCGCGCCGACGCGGGCCCAGACCTTCGATCCGAGCTACCCGGTCTGCATGCACGTCTATTCCGGCGCAAACGGGGGCGGCGGTGAGTGGTACGATTGTTCCTTCACCTCGCTGCCGCAGTGCCGCGCGACGGCTTCCGGCCGTCCCGCCACCTGCGATCTCAATCCCTATTATCCCGTCCGCGAACCGACGCCGCGCCGTCGCTACAGGCGCGGCGGCTAAGCGCCGCGCGCCGTCACCGCTCCCCAGGCCACCAGTCCGAGCGCGGATCGTTCGCGGAGATCTTGGTCCTGCGAAGCGCGATCAGATGGCTGCGCTTGTAGGGGCGCCCCGTCCGTTCCGAGCACTGCCGGCAGCGCATGGCGCGTTCGAGTTCGTGGATTGGCGTCGACTTCCTGCGCCTGACGATGTCGAGCGCCACTGTCTGATGCGTCTCGCAGCCCAGACACTTCACTTCGAGATAGCAATAGCCGGCATTCAGCGCGTCTCCCAGCACCGGCGACGGCTGCGCAGGGCCGCGGAACCCGAGCATCCGCTTGTTCCAGGCCTCGCAGGCGAGACGATCAGCGTCCTTCCGCGCTTCGGCCGCGCGCTCCGCCGCCGCGCGGACGGATGCACCATAGATTCGCTCGCGGGATTTGGTCGTCATGGCGCGGCAAAATGCGCGTGCACGTGACGCGAACGCAAGCCGCTAGGAATGGTGGGTGTGGACAGGCAGGACGCAAGCTGCGTTCCCGCCGCTACTCCTTCCGGATCCCCGACAGCTCCACCACCTTGCGCCAGCGGTCGGTCTCCGCCGTCAGCATGCCGCCGAACTCATTGGCGTTGCCGTGCAGCGGGATTGCGCCGAGCTCGGCGATGCGCGCCCTGATCTCGGCGTCGGACAGCGCGGCGTCGATCTCGCGATTGAGCAGCTCGACGATCTCGCGCGGCGTGTCGTGCGGCGCGCCCACGCCGTAGAACGATGAGGTTTCGTAGCCGGGAAGCGTGTCCGCGATCGGCGGCACGTCCGGCAGGGTCGCGGAGCGCTCGCGCGTGGTGACGCCGAGCGCGCGCAGCTTGCCGGCGCGCACCAGCTCGAAGGACGAGGTGACGTTGTCGAACATGCCCTGGATCTGGCCGCTCATCACGTCGGTCAGGCCCGGCGCCGAACCGCGATAGGCCACATGGGTGAATCGCACGCCGGCGAGAGCCTTGAACAATTCGCCGGAGAGATGCAGCGAGGTGCCGATGCCTGAGGAGGCAATCGACAACTTGCCGGGATTGGCCTTCGCATAGGCAACGAAGTCGGCGATGGTCTTCACGGGCAGGTCGTTGTTGACGACCAGCACCAGCGGGATCCGTGCGACACCTGCGACCGGCGCGATGTCCTTGGCGAAATCGTAAGGCAGCGCCGGATCGAACGAGGCATTGATCGCGTTCGCGGTCGAGGTCAGCAGCAGCGTGTAGCCGTCGGGCGCGGACGTGATGACCGCCTGTGTCCCGATATTGCTGCCGGCGCCGGGCTTGTTCTCGACGACGAAGCTCTGGCCGAGCCTGTCGGACAGGCGCTGGCAGAGCAGCCGCGACAGCACGTCGGTGGCGCCGCCCGGTGCATAAGGCACCACCCATTTCACGCTGCGCGACGGATAGGACGGATTGCCGAGCGCGAAAGCACGCGACGCGGCGAGCGCGGCTGCCGAACAGGTGGCCGATTGGAGGAGAAATCTTCTGGTGATCATAAGAGCCTCCAGTTCGCCTCGCCAAGCGTGCGGGGAAGGGGGGCACGTGCAGCGTGCCAAAATGACTGGCTTTGCTATCGCAAGAATTGCGCCGCAGCGCACGCCGATCCCGTCGGCTTGGTAAAGGATGACTGGAGTTAATCGTCGGCTAACCGGGTTTTACCTTGTCTCTTAACACCTGGGCAGGGCTCGCGGGTCTAATTTGCCGGAAGCAGAGACCGCCCGAAAGATGAACGATATGACCACCGGCGTCATCACGCAGCCGAAGGCCGCGCGCGCACCCTCGACCTCGAAAATCTGGCTGAAGGCCATCGAACTCACCGCGCGGATCGAGACGCTGCCGGGTCGCCTGTTCGCCGACGTCATCGACGACTGGGCGCAGCGCCAGCCCGATCGCGTCGCGCTGGTCGCCGACGATGCAGCCCTCAATTACGAAGGCCTGTCCAAGCGCATCAACCGCTACGCGCGTTGGGCGCGCGCGGTCGGCGTGGACAGGGGCGACACCGTCGCCCTGATCATGCCGAACGGTATCGACTATGTCGCCGCCTGGCTTGGCATCAGCCGGGTCGGCGGCGTGGTGGCGCTGATCAACACCAAGCTCGTCGGGCAATCGCTCGCGCACTGCATCGACGTCGCAAAGCCCTCGCACATCATCGTCGCGCATGAGCTGACGGAGATGCTGGACGGCGCATCGCCTTACCTGAAGACGAGCCCAACGATCTGGGTCCATGGCGATGCCCGCAGGGAACGCGCGATCGACGTCGCGCTCGCCGCACTCGCCGACGGCCCGCTCGCGCCGGATGAGCATGGCAACGTCAGCATCGACGACCGTGCGCTGCTGATCTACACGTCCGGCACCACGGGCCTGCCGAAGGCTGCCAGCATCGGCCACCGCCGCATCCTCAATTGGGGTTTCTGGTTCGCAGGCCTCACCGGCGCGACGCCGGAGGATCGCCTCTATGACTGCCTGCCGCTGTTCCACTCGGTCGGCGGCATTGTCGCGCCGTGCAGCATGCTGGCTGCCGGCGGCTCGGCGGTGATCGCGGAGAAATTCTCGGCCTCGAACTTCTGGCCCGACATCGTTCGGCACGACTGCACGCTGTTCCAGTATATCGGCGAGCTCTGCCGCTATCTGCTCAAGGCGCCGCCGTCGGAATATGAGAACCGCCATCGCCTGCGGCTCGTCTGCGGCAACGGCCTGCGCGGCGACATCTGGGAGGATTTCCAGGCGCGTTTCGCGATCCCCCGCATCCTCGAATTCTATGCGGCGACGGAAGGCAATTTCTCGCTATTCAACGTCGAGGGGCAGGCGGGCGCGATTGGCCGCATCCCGCCGCTGCTCGCGCATCGTTTTCCCGCAAGTCTCGTCAAGCTCGATCCCGGCACAGGCGCGCCGCTGCGCAATGAAGAGGGTTTTTGCATCGCCTGCGCTCGCGGTGAGGCCGGCGAAGCCATCGGCCGCATCGGCACTGCGGACGAGGGCGGTGGCCGCTTCGAGGGCTATACCGATGCCGGCGAGACCGAGAAGAAGATCCTGCGCGACGTCTTCGCCAAGGGCGATGCCTGGTTCCGCACCGGCGATCTGATGCGGCTCGACGACAAGGCATTCTTCCATTTCGTCGATCGCATCGGCGACACCTTCCGTTGGAAGGGCGAGAACGTCGCGACGTCGGAGGTGAATGATGCGGTGCGCGATTTCACCGGCGTGATCGATGCCACCACCTACGGCGTCAGCATCCCCGGCGCTGATGGCCGCGCAGGCATGAGCGCGATCGTCGTGAACGAGGGTTTTGACATCGCCGCTCTGCCCGCGCATCTTGCGCAGCGCCTGCCGGTCTACGCGCGTCCGGTCTTCATCCGCATTTCTTGCGAGATCGACGCGACCGAGACGTTCAAGCAAAAGAAGGGCGACCTTGCGCGCGAAGGCTTCGATCCCGGCGCGATCTCCGATCCGCTGCTTATGCTCGACCCGAAGTCCGACGCCTATGTCGCGCTCGATTCCGAAGTGTACGCGCAGATCGTCGACGGCACGATGCGGCTTTAACCGCGCGAAAATGCAGAGATAGGTCCAATTTTATCTGAATTGTCCAAGAAGCCATTTACTTCTGTCGGGTAAACAACACGGGCCATGGGGAGGCGGTCATCAAGAGCCGCCGCAATACGAACAATCGATAACAAGAAGCGAGCCAGCCATGTCGGTAAAGTCTAAGGTTATTGAAGCGATCAGGCAGATCGCCAAAGAGCAGCACGTCACGCTTCCCGAACTCTCGGACGATCTGTCCCTGCACGAGACGGGCTTCGACTCGCTCGCCTTCGCGATTCTGGTCGCGCGCCTCGAAGACGAGACCGGCGTTGACCCCTTCACCATTTCCGAGGACGCAGCGTTCCCCGCCACCGTGGGCGATTTCGTGCGGGCCTACGAAAATGTCCCCGCGTGAGATCTTTGCGCTCCGCGACCATCTCGGCGCGGAGCTGACGGGCCGCACGCTGTCCGATGCGCACCATGTCGTGTCGCTAACGGATATCCTCTCGCAGACGGTGCTGGGCGGCCGCCTGCGCGAATTGTCCGGCCGCGCGGTCCTGCTGAAATTGTCCGATCAGCTTCGGTCCGGCCTTGTCATGATCGAGCTCGACGGCATCGTCCGTCGCATGCTGTTGTGTCCGCCGGATATCAATCCGGCGCATCTCGACGCGTTGATCGCGGATGCCGGGATCGATGCGGTCGTCACCGACGAGCCCGATCGCTGGGCCGATACCGGCATCGCGCTGGTCGTCACCGCGCAATTGCCGCTCAAGGCCACCGCGCCGGCCAGGACCGAGCGCCCCACCGAATGGCTGATGCTCACTTCGGGCACCTCAGGGGTACCGAAAATCGTCGGCCATACGCTGGAAGCGCTCACAGGCGCTATCGTCGCCGAAGGTCCTGCGAAGGGACCCGCGCCGGTATGGGCGACATTCTACGACATCCGCCGCTATGGCGGCTTGCAGATTTTCCTCCGCGCCGTTCTCTCCGGCGGCTCGATGGTATTGTCGGACCCGCACGAGGCGCTCGCCGGTCACGTCGCACGGCTGAACGCGCGCGCGGTTTCCCACATCTCCGGCACTCCCTCGCACTGGCGCAAACTGCTGATGAGCGGCTCGGCCGCGCAGTTCTCGCCGCGCTATGTCCGCCTCTCCGGCGAGATCGCCGACCAGGCGGTGCTCGACGGCCTGAAGGCGGCATTCCCGAACTCTTCCGTCGGGCACGCCTACGCCTCGACCGAGGCCGGCGTCGGCTTCGCGGTCAATGACGGGCTCGAAGGCTTCCCGGCCGACTATCTCGGCAACCGCAATGGCGTCGAGATGAAGGTCGTCGACGGCTCGCTGCGCATCCGCTCGACGCGCACGGCGCACGCCTACATTGGCAGCAATGCCGCCGCACTCACCGATGATGACGGGTTTGTCGACAGCGGAGACATCGTCGAATTGCGCGGCGACCGTTACTATTTCGTGGGCCGCCGCGGCGGCATCATCAATATCGGCGGGCTGAAGGTTCATCCTGAAGAGATCGAGGCGGTGATCAACCGCCATCCCGACGTGCGGATGTCGCGGGCCAAATCGCGCCGCAGCCCGATCACCGGCGGCATCGTCGTTGCCGACGTGATCCTCGCCGACGGTACCGATCCGGCGCGGGCGAAGGAGATCCGCGGCCAGATCCTGGATCAGTGCCGCGCGCAGCTCGCCTCGCACAAGGTGCCGGCGGTGATCCGCTTCGTCGAGGCGCTCGACGTCACTCCGGCCGGCAAACTGGCGCGCACCGATGCATAATGTCCTCGTCACCGGCGGCAGCCGCGGCATCGGCCTTGCGATCGGCATGCGCCTCGTTGGCGCCGGCTACAACGTGATCGCGGCGGCGCGGCGCCAGAGCGATGAGCTCAAGGCTGCTATCGCTGAGTCAGACGGCCGCCTGCATTTCCGTGCCTGCGACCTCGCGGTGATCGATGCGATTCCCGCCTTCGCCAAGCTCGTTCGCGATGAGTTCGGCACGATCTACGGTCTCGTCAACAATGCCGGCCTCGGTACTGAAGGCCTGCTCGCGACCATGCACAATTCCGAGATCGAGGCGCTGGTGCAGCTCAACGTGCTGTCGCCGATCATCCTCACCAAATACGTCGCGCGGCAGATGATGGCCGATGGCGCCGGCCGCATCATCAACATCTCCTCGATCATCGCCACCACCGGCTATAACGGTCTGTCGGTCTATGGCGCGACCAAGGCCGCCGCGACGGGCTTCACCCGTTCGCTCGCGCGCGAGGTTGGCAAGCTCGGCATCACCGTGAACGCGATCGCGCCGGGCTTCATCGATACCGAGCTCACGCACAATCTCTCCGACGAGGGTCGCAAGCGCATCACCAGCCGCAGCGCGCTGCGTCGCCTGCCGGAGACGGACGATGTCGCGCGCATGGTGGAGTATCTCTTGGGGGAGGGCGGCCGCAACGTGACCGGCACCGTGTTCACGGTCGACGCGGGCAACACGGCGTAAGCGGAACTCTGCAGCCACACAATTGCGTTGATCTGGCCCAATGACATTCAGCCGGATTTGGTCGTAAGATGCCCCGCAATCGATTGGGTTACGTCAATCGATCTGCCCTAATCGACAGGGTGCAGTCCATGACCACGCCAGACATGACCGCCTCAAGCCCAGGTCGTACCGAGCAATCGCGCGCGGAGCCGGGCGACATTCACTGCCCGCCGATGGCGCATCAGAATTCCGGTGGCCACGGCTACCAGATGTATCCGCAGCAATTCGTTCGGCTGGTCGGCTGTCACGACGCGTCTCTGGATGCCCTGCGCAAGCGTCAGGATGAGAAGCTGCACTAGAGCCAATTCTGTACCGATCGGAACGGGGCTCCAGATACTTGTTTTGACGCGTTCTCTTTACGCGAACCGGTCGACTTTGCTCGAGAACGCTCTCGGCGCGTTCACGACCGCTGCTTCGGCAGGTCAATCCGTTCGTGTGAGAATTCCGGCGGCCCCTCCGTGAGGCGGCGGATGCGGCGCTCGCGTTCGTCGGCCGGCAAGGCGGGATCGAGCAGCGCCTTGATCTCGTGCACCGCCAGCTCCTCGATCCTGCCGGCGTCCGAGGCGATCGGGTGCGCTGACGGGAGTACCGGAGGCGCGATCCTGAGGGCCAGCTCGACCAGCTTGCAGATCGCGTCCGAGCGCGACAGGTGATGGGCTTCGGCCCAAGCATCGACGGCCGCGGTCAGCCCTTCCGGCATCTTGACCGCGCTGACCGGATCGCGCTTCTTGCGCCGTCGTACCGGAGCGGTGGAGTCCTTGTTGCCGAAGTCGGACACTTCGATCATCCCGCGTAACCCCTGAGTTAACCCGATCATAGTCGCTCTTCCGTCCTTGCCATTTGATGCCGATCAATAACTGGCTGCGGCATTGCCGCGCGGCCTCATCTTGTTGTCCGGGCCGGTTTCGGCCAATGATTGAAAGGGCGCGCCGGCTGGTGAACCCGGATCGATCCTGCCACGTATCTCGAACGCGCGTTCCAACCATCCGGCATCATCCGATGACATCAGGCGAATCTTTTTACGGCGACATTCCGGTCTTCCGCGGCTTCGCCAGCCTGATGGATCCCGTGCTCTATTCGCCGCTCCCGGACGACTGGAGCATCGGCGTCGCCGACATAGTCGATTCCACCAAGGCAATCGCGGCGCAGCGCTACAAGGCGGTCAACATGGCCGGTGCCGCCGTGATCGCGTCCGTGACCAATGCGCTGGAGGGGCGGGAATTCCCTTTCGTGTTCGGCGGTGATGGCGCGAGCTTTGCGGTCGCGCCTCACGATGTCGAGGCCGCCCGCGAGGCCCTTGCCGCGACCGCGACCTGGGTACGGGAAGATCTCGATCTGAAGATGCGCGTTGCGCTGGTGCCGGTGAACGCCATCCGCGCGCAGGGTCCTGACGTGCGCGTCGCGCGCTTCGGTCCGTCGGCCAATCTATCCTATGCGATGTTCTCCGGCGGCGGGCTCGCCTGGGCTGACGCCGCGATGAAGCGCGGCGAGTTTGCGGTCGCGGAAGCGCCCGCCGGCACGCAACCCGATCTCTCCGGCCTATCCTGCCGCTTCGAGGTGATTCCGGCTTCGCGCGGACTGATCCTGTCGGTGCTGGTGATGCCGGCGCGCGGCGCCGACCCGTTGGCCTTTCGCAAGGTGATCGAGGACATCATCCAACTCGTCGAGCGCAGCCCGGATGGCGCCCGTCCGGTGCCACCGCAGGGACCGCCGCTGAAATGGCCGCCGCAGGGGCTGGACTATGAGGCTCGCACCAGGCGCGGTGGTTCGCTGTTCACGCGACGTGCCAGTGTGCTGGCCTACACGCTGTTCGTCTATCTGATCATGCGTTTCGACCTGAAGGTCGGCGGTTTCGCGCCGAAACTCTACAAGCGCCAGCTGGTCGAGAATTCCGACTTCCGAAAGTACGACGATGGCCTGCGCATGATCCTCGACTGCACGCCCGAGCTCGAGCGCGCCCTCAGCGATCGTCTCGTATCGGCTGCGCGCGACGGCATCGTGCGCTACGGGCTTCATCGGCAGGATGCCGCGATGATGACCTGCTTCACGCCGTCGGCGCTGCGCAGCGACCACGTGCACTTCATCGACGGTGCGCGGGGCGGCTACGCCTCGGCCGCAACGGCGCTGAAGGCGATGATGGCGTAGCGCCGCTCTCGTGCCCCGGACGCAGCGCAGCATGAAATGATGCGCTGCTGAGCCGGGGCCCATAATTGTGTGGGGCCCGGCTCTTCGAAGCAGCGCTTCGCGCCGCATCGCGTCCGGGACACGATAGCCCGCTAGTGCCCCGCGCGCGTCCAGGTCTCGCCGCCGCAGAGCGCGCCGACGCAGCCTTCGACCCGCAGCGAGTCTGCGCCGCTCACGGTGACGCTGCTCGCATAGGTGCTGCCATCATCGGCATTGTAGATCTGGCCCGACCATTTGCTTGGACCGGACGGCTGCATCGCGCTGAACAACGGCAAGCCAATCATCGGACGCCTGGCGAGCGCGGGATTGGGATTTTTGCTGTCGGTGGCCGGCTGGCCGGTCGCAGTGTCGTACGGTTCGCGCAGCCAGACGATGACGCCGCAGATGCCGCCGCCGCATTTGCTGATCTTCACGCGCGCGTCGCCGGCCTGGGTGAGCCAGGTGCCGCTGGCATCGGCGCTCTGTGCATGCGCGGCAGTCGCGCCAGACAGCGCAGCCAGGACGACGGAGAGGATGGCGAATCGGTTGAACATGGAGAGGGCCCCGAAAATGGAGGCGTCTCCATAGCAGCCCGGCAGGATAGTGCAACGCTGGATGGAATCACATTCCTGCGCTCATTTGCCCCAACGGACGAAGGGCGACCGAGGCTGCCGTCGAGAGCCCGAACACGACCATTGCGCCGCCGACGAGCGCGAACAAGGTCCATGCCGGCGCCTGCGCCATGACGAGGCTGATACCCCCGATGGCGACGATCAGAAGCCGAGCCGTGGAGGCCAGCACCGGTCCGCCGACGCGGGCCGCGCCTTGCGAGGAGAAGTACAGCGATACGCCGATGCCGAAGAACACGAAGGCCGGGCCGGCCCAGTGGAAGTAGCTGTGCGCCGCGGCGGTGACGCCGGGGTCCCGGGTGAAGAGCGAGACCCACAGCGACGGATCGAGCGCGACAACGAGGCCGATCAGGCCGACCGTGAGGCCGGATGCTGCGGCAGCCGTCCAGGCGCCGCGCCGCGCGCGCTTTAATTGTCCCGCGCCGATCGCCATGCCGACCATCGGCACCGAGGCGATGCCGAAGGCGAAGGTGATCGGGATCAGCAAGAATTCCAGCCGCGAGCCGATGCCATAGCCGGCCAGCATCTCGGTCCCGAAGGTTGAGAGGATCTTGGTGAAGATCAGAATGGTGAGCACGGTCTGGAGCGGCGACAGGCAGGCCACCGCGCCGACCTTGAGGATGTCGAAGAACATCGCGCGCTCGAAATGGAATGCGCGCAAATTCAGCGGCAGCCGGCTGCGGCCCGACAGGAGATACCAGAGGAAGAAGATCGCGGCGCTGGTGAACGCGATCAACTGGCCGGCGGCAACGCCGGGCATGCCGAATTGCGGCACGCCCAACAGGCCGAGCCCGAGCGTGCCGCCAAGCGCGACCTGCACCAGGCTCGCCCCGATCAGCGTCATCGACGGCAGGCGCATGTCGCCGGTGCCGCGGATCACCGAGGCCAGCGTGTTGACGAGCCAGATCGCGATGGCGCCGGAGAACAGCACCTGTGAATAGCCGCAGGCCTCCTCGAGCACGCGGTCGCGCCCGCCGAGCAGCGTGAAGAATGCGCGGCCGAAGACGAGCATCATCACCATGAAGAACAGCCCGCCGCAGAGGCCGATGATGGCGGCATGCAGCGCCAGCATCGCGGCGCGGTCACGTTTCCCCGCGCCCAGCGCCCGGCTGATCGCCGAGGAGACGCCGCCACCCATCGCGCCCGCGCTCATCATCTGCGTCAGCATCGCGAACGGAAACACCAGCGCGATCGCGGCGAGCGGAATGGTGCCGAGCCGGCCGATATAGGATGTCTCGGCGATCGCAACCAGCGTGCTGCCGACCATCGCGATCATGTTGGGGATCGCCAGACGCAGCAGCATCGGCAGGATCGGCGCGGTCAGCAGGCTGGCGATGGGAGAGGCGACCGGGGCACGCGGCGGCGCGGCGTCTATGGGGGCGTCGATCGTCATGTCTCACCGGGTAGAAAATTGGATGATGACCGACATATTACAGGGCGGACGACGCCAGCACCAGCCCTCTGGTCACGCAGGCCTCACCAGGGCAGGCCGCATAGGTCTATCGTGCCCAGCGTCGGCGCGCGGACGATGTCGAAGACGTAGGGCGCCATGTAGTCGAAGCGAATCCGCCCCTCCGGCTGCTCGCAATAGACCTCGCCCGTAAATGGTTGCCATTTGCGGGCCTCGTAGAACGCGAAGTTGTGCGGTTCGCAGAACAGGATCGCGAAGCGGACTGCCTCATTGGCCCGCATGGTGTGCACCGCCGCGTCGATCGCCATGGTTGCGTAACCGCGGCAACGGCGGTCCTCGCGCGTGCAGACGCCGCCAATGCCGCCGACATGCACCTTGCGGCCGTTCCAGCTGATGGTGCGGAAGTAGATGCCGACATGGCAGACGAGGCCGTCCTCGGGCGTCTCGATCAGCACGCGAAGATCGGCATTGGCCCACTTAACATGGCCCCAGGGCTGCTTCTCGACCATCGCCGGTCCCCAGACCGACTGATGCAGCGGCTTTGCGATCGACCATGAGGCGTCGCCGTTCAAAATGTCGATCTCGACGCTCATGGCTCTCTCTTTCGCATTTCGGCCGCGTGGTGCATTCGTTCTGTCATAAGCGGTTCAAAGGCAATGATATTTTGCGACGAACGATCAAGCCGGTGTGAATGTCGGCTTGCCTGCGGCAAAGTTGTGCATCCAAGCCATGCCTCGCATCAGGCGTTTTCGCAAATTGACGGTATTTAACATCGCAGGAACCTTCTATAAGAGTCCCCGTTAAGCCAGTTCCCCACCCAGTTGCGGACAAGAACCCATGACCTTTACGCTGCCCCCTCTCCCTTACGCCTATGACGCCCTCGGCCAGTTCATGTCAAAGGAGACGCTGGAATTCCACCACGACAAGCATCATCAGGCCTACGTCACCAACGGCAACAACGCGCTCAAGGGCACCGAATGGGAAGGCAAGTCCCTTGAGGAGATCGTCAAGGGCTCGTTCGGCAAGAACCCCGCGGTGTTCAACAATGCCGGCCAGCACTACAACCACATCCACTTCTGGAGCTGGATGAAGCCGAACGGCGGCGGCACCAAGCTGCCCGGCAAGCTCGAGAAGAAGATCAACGAGGACCTCGGCGGCTTCGAGAAGTTCAAGACCGACTTCCAGGCGGCCGGCGTCGGCCAGTTCGGCTCCGGCTGGTGCTGGCTCCAGGTCAAGAACGGCAAGCTCGAAATCTCCAAGACCCCGAATGGCGAGAATCCGCTGGTGCACGGTGCCACGCCGATCCTCGGCTGCGACGTCTGGGAGCACTCCTACTACATCGACTATCGCAACCGCCGTCCGGACTATCTCAAGGCGTTCGTCGAGAACCTCGTGAACTGGGAATACGTCGAGTCCCTGTTCGAGAAGGCGTAGCATCTGGAGTCATTCCGGGGCGCGCGAAGCGCGAGCTATGATGCGCAATTGCGCATCTGAGAATCCATTTCTCCGCACGGGCTGACGCCCGATGGATTCCGGGCTCGGCACTGGCGCGCCGCCCCGGAATGACAGAATAGAAAAAGGCGGCCGCATGCGCGGCCGCCTTTTTGCTGTGCGGAATTCGCAGCTTCCCCGCATGGCCCTGCGCGAGGCGCGCATCACTTCCATCATCGTACTGTTTGCATCGCGTGGGCGGCGCCCTTAATCAGGAGGGGCATCACCCTCGAGCCGACCAAGCCCGTTGTTAGACTCTTCCCCGAAACCGCCGGCGCCTGCCGAGGACGCCGAATCCGAGCCGCGGCCGGGGCGTGCGCGAAAGCCGATTGGCTGGTCGACGATCATCATCGCGGCTCTTGTGGCGGTGAGCGCTGCGCTGGTCTGGCGGCGCGACGGCACTGACGGTGTCCTGGAGATTCTAACCCACGATCTCTCGCTGTTCGGCGGCATCCTGCCGCGCGTGCTGGCGGGCTGCCTGCTCGGGGCGTTCATCTCGGAAATCCTGCCGCACGAAAAAGTCTCGCGCTCGCTCGGACCGAAATCCGGCCTAATGGGCCTTTTGATCGGCACCGCCTTCGGTGCGATCCTGCCCGGTGGCCCCTTCACCGCCTATCCGGTGGCGAGCGCGCTGCTCGCGGTCGGCGCCGATTTCGGCGCCACCATCGCCATGGTCGTGAGCTGGACGCTGATCGGTTACGGCCGCGCGGTCGCCTGGGAAATCCCGATCATGGGCACCGACTTCACGCTGTGGCGCATTCTGATCTCGCTGCCACTGCCGGTGCTCGCTGGCGCGCTCGGCCGCTTCGTCTATGTCCGGGTCTATCCGAAGCGCGCAAGCGACGAGGGGGCGGCGTGAGCGCGGCACTCCTCATCGATATTCTGTTGTGGGGTTCGGTATTCGGCGTCGGCCTGATCGCCTTCCGCCGCGGTCCCCCCCGTGTTCAAGGCCTCGCTGCGCGAAGGCTCGATGGACTTCATCAACATCGTGCCGCGCATTGCGCTGGGCGTGATCGGCTCCGGCTACATCGCTGCCATCATCCCGCAGGAGGTGATCACCGGCTGGCTCGGTCCGGACAGCGGCTGGCTCGGGGTCGCGACTGCCGTGTTCGCGGGCGCCGCCACCCCCCGGCGGCCCGGTGATCGGCTTTTCCATCGGCACCGTGGCGCTGAAATCGGGTGGCGGGGTGCCGCAGGTGGTCGCCTATGTCGTCGCCTGGGCCCTGTTCGCGTTCCAGCGGGTGATTTTGTGGGAAATTCCGTTCATGCCGGCCCGTTTCGTCTGGTTCCGCTGTGCGGTGTCGGTGCCGTTCCCGTTCGTGGCGGCAGCCATCGCGATGGTGATCGGCAAGCCCTGAGCCGGGCGTGGACACGGGTAATGTTATAATATAACGTCCTTGGAATGGTTCCCGCCGCGTCCCACGCCCATCATCACGACCATGCTCATGGCCATTCCCATGGCCACGGGCATTCGCACGGGCACGACCACACCCACGCCCATGTCCACGATGCGGCCTCTCCGCATCCGGCCCAGGACGCGCCCTGGTCGATCTTGCGCATGACCCTGGCAGGCCGTCTTTCGGCCGCGGCCGCCGTCTGCGCCGTGCTCTGGGGCATCGTTTGGCTGGCGATGAGGTGACCATGGCAGCGCTGCACTTTCATAACGTCACGCTCGGCTACGACCGCCATCCGGCCGTGCATCATCTCAACGGCGAGGTCGTGCCTGGCGCGCTGGTCGCCGTGATCGGCCCGAACGGTGCTGGCAAGTCGACGCTGCTGCGCGGCATCGTCGGAATCCTCAAGCCGCTCGACGGCAGCATTCATCTTGGCGGGCTCGATAGCAGGGACATCGCCTATCTGCCGCAGAGCGCGGAGATCGACCGCAGCTTCCCGATCTCGGTGTTCGACTTCGTCGGCACCGGACTGTGGCGCGGGACCGGCCTGTTCGGTGGCATCGGCAAGGCTGCGCGCGAAAAGATCCTCCGCGCGATCGCGGCCGTTGGCCTCAATGGCTTCGAGAATCGTCCGATCGGCACACTCTCCGGTGGGCAGATGCAGCGCGTGCTGTTCGCGCGCGTGCTGCTCCAGGACGCGCGCCTGATCGTGCTCGACGAACCCTTCAACGCGATCGACAGCAAGACAACGGTCGACCTGCTCGCGCTGGTGAAACACTGGCACGGCGAGGGCCGCACCGTGCTCGCCGCGCTGCACGACATGGAGATGGTGCGCACGCACTTCAGCGAGACGCTGGTGCTGGCGCGCGGCCCCGTGGCGTGGGGACCGACGGCAGAGGTGCTGACGCCGGAAAACCTGATGGTGGCGATGCGGATGTGCGAGGCCTTCGATGACAGTGCCACGGCCTGCGCCGAGGATGGACGCTCACAGGCAGCGTGACGTCCCATGATCCATGACGTTCTGATCGGCCCGTTCACCGAATTCGAGTTCATGCGGCGTGCGCTCGCAGCGGTCGTCGCGTTGTCGCTCGCAGGCGCGCCGATCGGCGTATTCCTGATGCTGCGGCGGATGAGCCTCGTCGGCGATGCCATGGCCCATGCGATCCTGCCGGGCGCGGCGGTCGGCTTCCTGCTCTCCGGCCTCAATCTGTTTGCGATGACGGCCGGCGGGCTGATCGCCGGCTTTGCGGTTGCGATCCTCGCCGGCGTGGTCGCGCGCTCGACCGGGTTGAAGGAGGACGCTTCGCTTGCGACCTTCTATCTGGCGTCGCTGGCGCTGGGTGTGACCATCGTCTCGCTCAAGGGCACCAATATCGACCTGTTGCACGTGCTGTTCGGCAACATTCTCGCGATGGACGATCAGACGCTGCTGATGGTGGCTTTCAACGCCACGATCACGCTCGTGGTGCTCGCGGTGATCTACCGCCCGCTGGTGATCGAGAGTGTCGATCCACTATTTTTGCGCACCGTGAGCCGGGCCGGCGGACCTGCGCATCTCGCTTTCCTCGCGCTCGTCGTCATCAACCTCGTCAACGGCTTCCAGGCGCTCGGCACCTTGCTGGCGGTCGGCCTGATGATCCTGCCTGCCGGCATTGCGCGGTTCTGGTCACGCGATCTCACAGCCATGATCTGCATCGCCGTGATCGCCGCCGCCGTCTCGGGCTACGCCGGCCTCGCGCTGTCGTTCCAGACCCGGGTGCCCTCGGGCCCTGCGATCATCCTGGTGGCGACGGTGTTCTACGTCGTCTCCGTCCTGTTCGGCCGTGTCGGCGGCGTCGTCAGGCAGATGTTTCCCGGTCGGCATCTGGAAGCGTGAGGGCCATGCGCTTCCTTCTGCTCCTTGCCTCGCTGATGATCGTCTCGCCGCTGCACGCGGCTGAACGGCTCAACGTCGTCGCGAGCTTCTCGATCCTTGCCGATTTCGTCCGCAACGTTGGCGGCGACCGTATCAATCTGACGACGCTGGTAGGGGCGGACAGCGACGTGCACGTCTATACGCCCGCGCCGGGCGATGCGAAGCGGATCGCGGAGGCGAAACTCGTCATCGTCAACGGGCTTGGGCTGGAGGGCTGGCTGCCGCGGCTCGTGCAGTCCTCCGGAGCCAAGGCGCAGGTGGTTACCGCGAGCGCCGGCATCGCGCCCCTGAAGCTCGGTTCGGCCGCCGATCCCCATGCCTGGCAGTCCGTCCCCAACGCTAGGATCTACGTGACCGACATCGCCGATGCGCTGGCCACGGCTGATCCGGAGAATGCGGATGTCTTCCGCGCGCAGGCAAAGGCCTATCTGGAAAAGCTCGAAACGCTCGACCGCGAGGTCCGCGAGGCCGTGGCCAAAATCCCGCCGGAGCGTCGCAAGGTGATCTCCACGCACGACGCCTTCGGCTATTTCGCCGCCGAATACGGTATCCAGTTCATCGCGCCCCTGGGGGTCTCCACGGAAACCGAGCCCAGTGCGCGGGACATCGCGGCCATCATCGGTCAGATCAAGGCCCAGAAAATCCCGGCTGTCTTCCTGGAGAATATCAGCGACGACCGGCTGATCCGGCGGATCGCGGCCGAGACCGGCGCAAAGGTCGGCGGGACCCTGATTTCGGACGGTTTAACGGGCGAAAAGGGGCATGCACCCACTTACATTGACATGGTCAGGCACAATATAAAGGCCCTGACCAGCGCGCTTGACCATTAGGGCAGGGGGCCACCCCGCCTCGCGTCGCGCCGAAAAAGCCCGACCTCGGAGTTGTTATGTCTGAAGCGACCTCCCAAAAAATTCCTGTGACCGTTCTGACCGGCTATCTCGGTGCCGGCAAGACCACGCTTTTGAACCGCATCCTGTCGGAAAACCACGGCAAGAAATACGCCGTCATCGTCAACGAATTCGGCGAGATCGGCATCGACAACGACCTCATCATCGGCGCCGATGAGGAAGTGTTTGAGATGAACAACGGCTGCATCTGCTGCACCGTGCGCGGCGACCTCGTTCGCATCATGGACGGGTTGATGAAGCGCAAGGGCAAGTTCGATGCCATCATCGTCGAGACCACGGGCCTTGCCGATCCGGCGCCCGTCGCCCAGACCTTCTTCGTCGACGAGGACGTGCAGAAGAACGCCCGGCTCGATGCGGTCGTCACGGTCGCCGACGCCAAATGGCTGTCCGACCGGCTCAAGGACGCGCCCGAGGCCAAGAACCAGATTGCCTTTGCCGACGTGATCGTGCTGAACAAGACCGATCTCGTCACCAAGCCCGAGCTCGCCGAGGTCGAGGCCCGCATCCGCGGCATCAATCCCTATGCGAAGCTCCACCGCACCGAGCGCTGCTCGGTGGCGCTGGCCGATGTGCTCGACCGCGGCGCGTTCGACCTCGACCGCATCCTCGACATCGAGCCGGATTTCCTGGAGGCCGACGATCATGACCACGACCATGATCATCACCACCACGACGGCCACGATCATCACCACCATGATCACGGCCATGGCCTGAAGCACTATCACGACGAGGACATGCAGTCGCTGGCGCTCAAGACCGACAAGCCGCTCGATCCGAACGTATTCATGCCCTGGCTCCAGAACCTGGTGCAGGTGGAGGGCGGCAAGATCCTGCGCTCCAAGGGCATCCTCGCCTTCCATGATGACGACGACCGCTACGTCTTCCAGGGCGTGCACATGATGCTGGAGGGCAACCACCAGCGGAAGTGGAAGGAGGGCGAGCCGCGCGAGAGCCGCCTCATCTTCATTGGCCGCGAATTGCCGGAAGAGGTCATTCGCAAGGGTTTTGAGAGCTGCATCGTCTCGTGATGAAAGAGTTTACGCCGGCCCCCGAGTCCGCCTCGATCGTTTCCGTTACCGACCGCGTCAAGCCGGTCGCGCTCGGAATGGGCGTGACGTCGGTGCATTTTCTCGCCGACCGCGCCGCCTTCGTCGGCGGTGAGGAGAACGTCGCGCTGGTCGACGCCAAGGGCGAGTTCACCACGGTCGCCGTTCACAGCGGCGCCATTCTTTCGACCGCCTCCGACGGCAAGCGCCTGGTGGTGGGCGGCGACGACGGCAAGGTCGTGTCGCTCGATGCCAAGGGCGAGGTGACGCTGCTCGCCACCGACCCGAAGCGGCGCTGGATCGACGCGGTGGCGCTGCATCCGGACGGCGCTTTCGCCTGGTCGGCCGGCAAGACGGCTTCCGTCAAGAGCGGCAAGAACGAGGAGAAATCGATCGACGTGCCCTCGACGGTCGGCGGGCTTGCGTTTGCGCCGAAGGGCCTGCGTCTCGCGATCGCGCATTACAACGGCGCGACGCTGTGGTTTCCGAACATGGCCGCGACAGCCGAATTCCTGCCCTGGGCCGGCTCGCATCTCGGTGTCACCTTCAGCCCCGACAACAAGTTTCTGGTCACCTCGATGCACGAGGCGGCTCTGCACGGCTGGCGCCTTGCGGATAACCGCCACATGCGCATGACCGGCTATCCCGGCCGTGTCCGCTCGATGTCCTGGAGCGCGGGCGGCAAGGCGCTGGCGACCTCGGGCGCCGACACGGTGATCCTGTGGCCGTTCGCGAGCAAGGACGGCCCGATGGGCAAGGAGCCCGCGATGCTCGCTCCGCTGCAGGCGCGCGTGTCGGTCGTCGCCTGTCACCCGAAGAACGACATCCTCGCCGCCGGCTACAGCGACGGCACCGTGCTGATGGTGCGATTGGAGGACGGCGCCGAGATCCTGGTTCGCCGCAACGGCACGCCGCCGGTGTCTGCGCTGGCCTGGAACGCCAAGGGCACGCTGCTTGCGTTCGCCGATGAAAATGGGGACGGCGGCCTGCTGGAGCTTTAATCTGTCATCGTTCTGACCGTAGATGGGCACATGCGGTTTCTGACGACCTTCCAGATTGCCGATTTCATCGACACGCTGATCAGCTTGTTCACGGCCTTTGTGCTGGGCACGCTGATCGGCGCCGAGCGGCAGTATCGGCAGCGTACCGCGGGCCTGCGTACCAATGTGCTGGTCGCGGTCGGCGCCGCCGCCTTCGTCGATCTCGCCATGCATCTGACGGGTGCGGACGGTGCGGTCCGGGTGATCGCCTATGTCGTCTCCGGCATCGGCTTCCTCGGCGCCGGCGTCATCATGAAGCAGGGCATGGACGTGCGCGGGCTCAATACCGCGGCGACGTTGTGGGCCTCTGCCGCCGTCGGCTCCTGCGCCGGTGCCGACCTGGTTGCCCAGGCCGCGGTGCTGACCGTGTTCATCATCGCCGGCAACACGATGCTGCGGCCTCTGGTCAATGCCATCAACCGTATTCCGCTGAATTTAAAGGCGCTGGAGGCGACCTATTACTTCAAGCTCGCGGTCGCGACCGACGCCTTGCCTGACATGCGCGACCGCCTCGTCGACAAGCTCGAGGCCGCGAATTATCCGGTCGCCGATGTCGACGTGGTCGAGATCGGCGACGATATCCTGGAGATCGTCGCAAAACTGGTGGCGACTGCGGTCGACCCGAACGAGCTGAACACGGTGGCGACCGACCTGCAGCATCAACCGGGCGTGCGCCACGCCACCTGGGAAGTCAGTACTACGGAGTAAGCGGGCGTTTGGGCGCGCAGGCGTCCGGTTCCCGCTTCACCGGGCTCGGAACCGCACTCGGGTAAATTCGTTGATCCCGCGGACAAGTGCGGTGATCGACATGAGTAATCATGACAAGCGCAGACTGAAACTGGACCTGATGATCGCCTTCTCGCTGTTCGCAGCAGGCGTCGTGGTAACAGCCCTGTCGCTGGAGCGGATCCGTGCCGAAAGCCAGATGGAGCTGGCGCAGGCAACGAAACCGCTTCAGGGCACACCGTCCGACGATCACAGCAAGGCCCCCGCGGAAGCCAAGCCCGGCGGTGATCGGCCGACGACGCCTGCCCCCGAACCCGCGCGCCCCGAGCCGCAGACGCAAGGCGCCGCGAAGTCGGTGTTACCGCCGGCTCCGGCCGAGAAGGTCGCGCCGCCGATCAAGGAGAAATAGCGCCGCGCCCGCAGTCACACACTCGGTGTCATCACCCGCGAAAGCGGGTGATCCAGTATTCCAGAGGCGGTGATGGGATGCGGATGAGCCGCGGCGTACTGGATGCCCCGGTCAAGCCGGGGCATGACGGTCGTGTGCGGAGCCGACATTCCGGGCTCGGCGCTTGCGCGCCGCCCCGGAATGACAGGCGGAGAGGCGTCACCTCAGCGCACCAGAACGTTCCGGAACTGCCACGGATCACTCGTATCGATATCTTCCGGAAACAGTCCCGGACGATCCGTCAGCGGCGTCCAGTCGGTGTAGAAGCCCTTCACCGGGCCGAGATACGGCATCTGGATTTCCAGTAGACGATCGAAATCCATCTCGTCGGCTTCGACGATGCCCTTGTTCGGGTTTTCCAGTGCCCAAACCATTCCGGCGAGCACGGCGGAGGTCACCTGCAGGCCGGTGGCGTTCTGATAGGGCGCGAGTTTGCGGGTCTCTTCGATGGAGAGTTGCGAGCCGTACCAGTAGGCATTGTTGTCATGGCCGTACAGCAGCACGCCGAGTTCGTCGATGCCATCGACGATTTCGTTCTCGTCGAGGATGTGGTGCTTCTCCTGCATCTTCGCTGCGCGGCCGAACATTTCATGCAGCGACAGCACGGCATCGTCAGCCGGATGATAGGCATAGTGGCAGGTCGGCCGATAGATCGCCGTGCCCGATGCGTCACGCACCGTGAAGTAATCGGAGATCGAGATCGACTCGTTGTGGGTGACGAGAAAGCCATACTGCGCGCCGCGGGTCGGGCACCAGGTGCGCACGCGTGTGTTGGCGCCGGGCTGCATCAGATAGATGGCGGCGCCGCAACCAGCTTCGTGGGTATGCGCATTCTCCGGCATCCATTTTTCATGGGTGCCCCAACCGAGTTCGGACGGCTGCACGCCTTCCGACAGGAAACCTTCCACCGACCAGGTGTTGACGAAGACGTCCGGCTCTTTCGGCGACTTGGAGCGCTGGGTGTCGCGTTCGGCGATGTGGATGCCCTTGACGCCAGCCTGCCGCATCAAGTCCGCCCATTCGGCTTTGATCTTCGGCTTGGGGGCATTGAGCTTCAGATCAGCGGCGACATTGAGTAGCGCCTGCTTGACGAAAAAGGAGACCATGCCGGGATTGGCGCCACAGCAGGAGACGGCCGTCGTCGAGCCCGCGGGGCGCGCCTTCTTGGCGGCCAGCGTCACTTCGCGAAGGGCGTAGTTGGAACGCGCTTCCGGGCCCTTCGAAGAATCGAAATAGAAGCCGAGCCAGGGCTCGTTGACGGTGTCGATATAGAGAGCGCCAAGTTCGTTGCAGAGCTCCATGATGTCGGTAGAGCCGGTATCGACCGAGAGATTGACGCAAAAACCTTGGCCGCCACCTTCAGTGAGCAGCGGGGTCAGCAATTCGCGATAATTGTCCTTGGTCACGCCCTTCTGGATGAAGCGCACATTGTGCTTCTCKCGCAATGTGCCCTGCGGCCCTCGTCCTTGGGATCGATCACGGT
>NZ_LGHL01000141.1 GCF_001908205.1 Bradyrhizobium sp. NAS80.1 | reverse complement strand
GTCATTTCGCTGCCGCGCAATAAGTAGGTCACTTTTGGGGAGGAGCAGACATCGAGCGGCAGCGGAAACCAGCAGAGTCGGTCGAAAATGACCCAAACAAGACATTACAACTGACGTGTACAGCCGATTTTTGCGCCAACGAGAGCGAGAAAAACGCTGGACTGTTTTGGCGAACACCAACGGTGATTGAACGGTAATTGACGACCTCCCTCGCTGTGGTTCCGTTGTGTTCGGACCTCAGCTTCATGACTATGCTTCATGACTATTATGGGTTACCCGCTGGGTCGCACGATCGCGAAGTGCTAGTTTTGGATATTTCCAACACGACCGGACGCGAGGCAGGGCATGCGTACGTCGTGGGACCTAACTGCAATCCTCACAGCGATTACCCATGCGGCGGTTGACCCGTCCCGCTGGACGCCGGCATTGGATAAGATTTCGGCGGCTACAGGCGCTGTCGGCGCGGCGCTGATTCCCATCAACACAAGCGACCGACCACTTGGCCTTGTGGTCAGCGCCGGCGTGGCCGAACTGATGGACCGCTACATCAAGGAGGGATGGTACGAGCACGATCGGCGCGACCGAGGTATCCCAAGGTTGCTATCCACCGGGATAACGGTGGATCAGGACCACACTTCGCCGGAGGAAATGCGTCGTTCACGGTTCTACAACGACCTTCTCGGCAGATGTGGTTTTCGATGGTTCGCCGGCGTGGCCTTTGATGCGGGCGAGGACAATTTGTATCTCGCAATTCAGCGCAGTCCCAAACAGGGGCCGTTCCGTCCGGCCGAGCAACGACGGCTTCTTGCTCTTCGGCCCTCCTTGACCAGCGCCGCCACGGTCGGACGCGAATTGGGTTTCGTACGGGCGCTCGGAATCTCCGACGCTTTCGAGATGATGGAAACGGCTGCATTGCTCGTCGATCGCGATGGGCGTGTAGTTAGCACGAACAAGGTGGCCGATAAGTTGGTTGGTGGTCAGCTGCGCATAGTGAATCGGCACCTGATCGCAGATGATCGGAACGCCGCGAGCGCGCTCAGGCAGCTCATCGAGCGCGCGATCGTGAATGCCGACGCGGGGGCGACCATGATGCCGCCAGTTGCGGTCGCGCGTCCCGGCCGCCGCGCGCTGGCCGTCTACGCAGTGCCGCTAAGCGGCGTTGTCCGCGACGTATTAGCTGCGGTGCGCGCGATCGTCGTTATTCGTGATCTCGAAGAATGCTCAATGTCGCCCGAAGCGCATGTCAGGAACCTGTTCAGTCTGACTTCGGCCGAAGCCAAACTCGCGACGCGCGTAGCTTCCGGCGAACACCTTGAATTCGCCGCCGATGCCCTCGGAATCGCTTACCAAACCGCACGCAATCAGATGCAAGCAATCTTCGCGAAGACGGACACGCATCGGCAGGCAGAAATCGTGGCGTTGTTCGCGCGCCTCCAGGGTGCTCGGCCGCTCCACGGACAGTCGGCGTAGCAGCGGAGGAATAGTACATTTGCATCATGACCGCCGGAGCATTCTGCTCCATAAAGTTCTGCTCCATAGATCGGCGAGGGCTTGAGCCGGAGGCGCCGAAGCGCCGCCCGGCGGAGATTGGGCGACAGCGGCGAATTGGAGCAATGGCGTGCCTAACAGCACAGTGATCGCCGATGTTGAATTCGCGGGGAGCTATGGCGTTAGAGCTCAATCACGTGTCGACCCCCTCAGTCGTTCAAGCATCAGGGAGGAAACAGTCATGTTAGCGCGGTTCCAATCTGACCCGACGTCCGCCGGCGCCGCCGATGCGGCCAGCTATGTTCAGACGAATCTGGTCTCGGACGTCAATGGACTCGCCAAGGCGACCGACCCGAATTTGGTGAACCCTTGGGGCGTTTCGTTTAGGAACGGCAGCCCCTTCTGGATCTCGGACCAGGGCTCCAATTCGGCCACTCTCTACTCAGTGGACGGCAGCACCGGCACCGACGTCAATAATCCCGTTCCCGTTTTCACAGTGCACATCCCGACCACGCTGACCGGACCCCAGGGCCCCACGGGACAGGTCTCCAATACGAACGACTCGTCTTTCAAGCTGACCGACCCGCTCAGCGACCAGAAGACCGCCAGCTTCATCTTCGCCGATCTCAACGGGGAGATCTCCGCCTGGAACCCCAGCCTCGGGACAGACGGGTCAACCGCGTCCGTCGAAGTGACGACGCCGGGCGCCGTCTATACCGGACTGGCAGTCAACGAAGCTCATACGATGCTCTACGCCGCCAACGACCAAGCCGGGACCATCGACGTCTTCAACAGTATGTTCGCCCCGGTCAACCTAGGCGATCATGCGTTTCGGACCCCGGGCGAGATCGCGGCCCGGGGGCTCGTCCCTTTCAATGCGACGGACATCGGCGGCGAAGTGTATGTAACCTATGCGCCTTCCGGTCGTGCGGCGCAGACAACGGCCGACGAAGGCGACGGGGCGGTGGCCATTTTCAGCGAGAGCGGCAAACTCGAACCGCATGGAGTGCTGCTCGGCGGCCCTCACACCCCTCTCGCCGCTCCGTGGGGCGTCGCTATCGCTCCGGACAATTTCGGCCAGTTCAGCGACGATCTTCTGGTGGGCAATTTCAGCTTCCAGCACAGTGAAATCAACGCTTTCGATCCCCAGACCCACAAGTTGGTAGGCACGATCCCGATCTCCGCCGGTTCCGGACAGACGCCGGGCGGTCTCTGGACCCTGACTTTCGGGGGCGGCGGCAGAGACGGCAGCCCGAACACCCTCTATTTCACCGACGGCATCGATGGCGAGGCGCATGGTCTGTTCGGCGCAATCACGAGCTCGGCGGCGAAAACCATCGCCGTGACGGATCCGCCTGCATCCGGCGCGTCTGGACCACCCACCAACACCCGTGGTCTGTCCGATCTGATATCCCAGTTCGTCAGCAATGACACCATCGGTGCGCCAGATCAGTTGAGCGGCGGCAGGGTAGCTTCCCTTACACACACGAGTGGCCCACTCCCGGACATTGCTGCCCTCACCGAGCACTTCATGGGTGCGCCTTTCGTGAGCGGCGGGGCACTGGGGCTGTTACCCAGTTCACTAACAACAGCGGAAGAGCACAGAGCGTTGTTGGCCTTCCCTCATGGATGAAGGCGGGCCGCTGTTATGGACTCGGCACTTGAGTGCTTAGTCGCCGTCGCGCGGTACCACGGGATCGACCTTTCCGTCGACCGCCTCAAGCATGATTTTGCCCTCGCCGAGTACGACTCGATCGACCGCCTGCTGCCCTCCATCGCCCGAAGAAGCGGGTTTCGGACAAAAACGCTGAAGCTCAAATGGAGGGATTTGGGCCGTCTCGGCGAAGCCTACCCCATCATCGTTCGCCTCGCCGACGGAAGGCGCGTGATCGCCATCGGCATGCGGGACGAAGAGCTCGGCATCGTCGATCCGACGTCCAAACAGCCGGAGGTGGTTGCTTTCGGCAAGAAGACGTTCTGTCAGAACTGGAAGGGCGAGGCGCTGCTGCTGCGGCGCAACTACGCCATCACGGATGAGAGCCGGCCCTTCGGCTTTGCGTGGTTTATCCCGGAGATCCTGCGCAACGGCGCGGCTTTTCGCGACATCATCATTGCGGCACTCATGCTCCAGGTCCTGGCGCTCGCATTGCCGATCTTCATCCAGATCGTCGTCGACAAAGTGCTGGTGCATCAGGCCTACACGACGCTCTACGTGCTGGCGGCCGGGGTCAGTCTCGCAATCCTCTTCGATGCCGCGTTCAATTATCTCAGGCGATCTCTCCTGGTGTATGCCTCGGCGCGCATCGATGTCCGAATGTCGACGCGGACGTTCGAGCGCCTGCTGTCTCTCTCCATCGATTTCTTCGAGCGCGCCTCGGCCGGCGTCATCAGCAAGCACATGCAACAGGTCGAGAAGATTCGCGAATTCCTCACCGGGCGGCTCCTTCTGACGCTGCTCGATGCGACCTCATTGCTGATCATCGTTCCACTCCTGTTCATGTACAGCAAGGTGCTGGCCACGCTCGTGCTCGGGTTCTCGGCCTTCACAGCCTGCGTCATCGCCGCGCTCGTTCCAATCTATCGGCGGCGATTGCGCGCCCTCTACGAAGCGGAAGGACAACGCCAGGCCTATCTCGTCGAGACCATCCACGGCATGGAGACCGTGAAGGCGCTCGCGACCGAGCCGTTGCGGCGGCGAGAGTGGGACACGCGCTGCGCCCAGGCCGCGCAGTCGCATTTTCGGGTGGGCCGGATCTCGACGTCGGCGCAGGCGGTCATCGGCCTTCTCGAGAAGCTGCTTACGGTCGCCGTCATCGGGTTCGGTGCGCAGCTCGTTTTCGACGGCCAGATGACCGTGGGCGTACTCATCGCGTTCAACATGCTCTCGAGCCGCGTAACCGGGCCGCTTGGGCAGATCGTCTCATTGGTGCATTCGTACCAGGAGGCTGGCTTGTCGGTGCGCATGCTCGGCGAGATCATGAACCGGCGGCCGGAACGGAGCCCGAATGTCCGCGGGCTTCGGGCGCCGATCGCCGGACAGGTCGAGTTCGATCACGTCACCTTTCGCTATTCCGAGAGCGCGCCGCCGGCCCTCGACGACGTTTCCCTGACCATTCAGCCGGGTGAGGTCTTCGGGATCGTCGGCCGCAGCGGCTCCGGAAAGACCACTTTGACGCGTCTCATCCGTGCCATGTACCCGCTTCAGCTCGGTTCGGTGCGAATCGACGGCCACGACGCCCGCGAGATCGACCTGCCGCACCTCCGCAGCCAGGTCGGCATCGTGCTGCAGCAGTGCTTCCTGTTCCGCGGCACGGTCCGCGAAAACATCGGCTCGACCAAACCCGACGCCGCACTCGAGGAAATCGTCGCCGCGGCCACGGCTTCGGGTGCCGACGAATTCATCAGGAATCTACCGCAGGGCTACGACACGCTTCTGGAGGAAGGTGGCACGAACCTCTCGGGCGGGCAGCAGCAACGGATCGCGATCGCGCGAGCCCTGCTCCGTCAACCGAGGATCCTTATTCTCGACGAGGCAACCTCGGCGCTTGACCCGGAGAGCGAGGCAATCCTCCAGACAAATCTCTCCGAGATCGCCAAGGGGCGTACCGTCATCGTCGTCTCGCATCGCCTATCTTCGCTGGTGGGCGCTGACAAGATCGTCGTCCTCGATCGCGGTCGGCTTGTCGATCAGGGATCACATGGCGAGCTAATGTCTCGCTGCACCACCTACCGTCACCTTTGGAATCAGCAACATCGCCATCTCGCCGCATGAGCAAACTTCTGCCCGTTGCACTTGAGTTCCAAAGTGATGCCCGCCAGGTCGACGAGCAGCGCCCGCCCGCGAGCGAACGGGCGGTGCTGTACATGCTCCTTGCACTCATCGCGTGCGGTATAACTTGGGCATCGATCGCGAAGGTCGACCGGATCGTGGTCGCCCAAGGCAAGCTTGTCACGACCGCTGCCACGATGGTCATGCAGCCGCTTGAAACCTCCGTCGTCCGCAGCCTCAATGCCAGGATCGGAGACATGGTGCAGAAGGGTGACCCTCTGGCCACGCTCGATCCCACTTTCAGCATGGCCGACGCAGCGGAGCTCCGCGGCAAGATGGCGAGCCTCGGCGCACAGATCGCCCGCTTGGATGCCGAAATCGCAGACAGGCCATACGCGCCGGAGACGATTGACGACGAGGCACGCCTGCAAATGACAATCTGGACGCGGCGCGTCGAGAAGTACAGGGCGAAGGTCGAATCGTTTGACCGGCAAATTCGAGAAACGGAAGCCAAGATCGCGACCAAGACTGCCGACCAAGACGCATTGAAGCCGCGCCTCGTGATCGCACGCGAACTCGAGAACATGCGACGCGAGCTGTTCAAGAAAGAGGTGGGTACCAAGATCAGTTATCTTGATGCCGAGGCCCAGCGCATGCAGATCGAGCGAGACATGCAACTGGCTGCCAACGAATGTCTGGAACTTCAGGAGACGCTGAATCGTGTTAACGCTGACAAGGCCGTCTATGTGGCCGAGTTCCGCCAGCAACTCGGCGAGGATCTCGTCCAGGCTCGCCGCGAGCGCGATACTGCGGCCAAGCAGCTCGACAAGGCGGCCCGACGAAACGAGGTCACCGTGCTGGAGGCGCCTGCCGATGCCATCGTCCTCGACGTGGCTCAACGCTCGGTTGGGTCCGTCATGAAGGAGGCGGAGCCGCTCTACACACTAGTTCCTCTGAATTCACCACTTGAGGCGGAGGTTCTGGTGGAAGGACGCGACGTGGGCCAGGTCAAGACGGCATCTCTCACGCGCGTGAAGCTCGAAGCGTGGCCGTTTCAAAAACATGGCACGCTGGAGGGAGTGGTCAGAATGCTATCGGAGGACGTGTTTACTCCAGACCCTAAGAAGGAGGGAGAAGCGCGGCCCCACTACAAGGCTCGTATCAAGCTCACCTCAGGCGAGCTGCGGAATGTACCAGACCATTTCCGCCTGATCCCCGGGATGGCCGTGACTGCGGAAATCAAGGCAGGCGAGCGCAGCGTCATATCGTATTTCCTTTACCCACTCCTTCGCGGGCTCGACGAGAGTATCCGAGAGCCATGACGAGCGCGTCGACGTTAGCGGCCCTCTTTTGAAGGTCGGGTTTTGGCCCTTCGCGTCATTCCGTTGCCGCGCAGTAAGCTGGTCGGTTTCGGAGAAGTGCAGACATCGAACGGCGGCCGAAACCTGAGAGTCGGTCGAGAATGAC
>NZ_LGHL01000140.1 GCF_001908205.1 Bradyrhizobium sp. NAS80.1 | reverse complement strand
GGAAAGAGCCTCTTCCGCAGTCTCTGCATCAAGCTCACGGCAAGTCGATCCCGAAGTTTCTGGTTGCACGACAAAGACAGAAACAATCAGAAACATTTCGAAATGTACAGCCTAAAGGAAGGTCGGTTTACAACGTCAATCAATGCGCGACAGTTTGATGCTCACTTTTAGCCACATTGGACAATTGGCTAGTGCCGGCCGTCCACCCCCATCCCGCAGTACGGGAGCGCTGTCGCGCTCCAAGGAATCGTCGAGGTGTAGCAATTGCAACTTTGCCCAGTGCAGGCTGGACCGCGCCGCGCCATTCGCCACGCGATTGCCGGCACACTTGATTGGAAGCCAATATACGCGTCTTAGGGGTACGGCGCGGTTGATCCATGGGCAACGAACTCGTCGTTCGAATGTCCCACCTTCCAACAGCTCAAAAGATGTGTCGAGCCGTCCAGTGCGTTCGTATGTCAACCGAACGGCAACAACACTCAATCCGGAATCAGGCCGGGGTGATTGCCGCCCTTGCGCACGCGCATAATTCGACGATTATTCGAACCTATCGAGATCAGGGAACGTGGCCTTCTCATCAAGAATCGAGCTGGCCTCATTCATCTCCTTGAAGACGTTCAAGCGGGTGAAGCCGATTTCGGCCACGTCCTAGTTTATGACAGGAGCCGATGGCCTTCAAACCAAGGACTCCTTAAGTTTGCGCCCTCAATTCGGCTTTTGCGTCGGCTTGCCGTCGATCTTGGGCAGGTCGCCGGCCGAGGCCGATTGATCTCCGCCGCCATTGGCGCGGCGGGCCATCTCCACCGTCAGCCGCTCGGCGGCCTCGGGCGACATCAGGCCGAGGATGTCCGACATCTTGCGCGGCGCGATTTGCGAGGCGATCTCGATCAACACGCCCATTTCGAGCCGGTCGAACACCCGCGCGGCGTCCTTGGGCTTCATGCTCTCATACATAATCACGAGGCCCTTCATGCGCTGGGCTTCGGCGGCCTTCTGCTCGGCCTGGGTCGTGGAAATGCGGGATTCCACCGCCTTCATCTCCTCGACCTTGTTCTCGATGCGCTTTTCGGCCGACTTCAGCAGGCTCTCGCGGATGTCGATCTCGCGCTGGCGGGCCTCGATCTCCTGGCGGCGCGCCTGCAAGCGTTCCAGGATCGCGCGCTCCGAGGCGGAGACTTGCGGCTGGGCCTCGTCCATCTTGACCGCGCTGCCTTCGGGCTTGGTCTCGGGAGCAGCCGGCTTCGGCGGCTCCTTCGCTGCGCCATGGGTCGACCCGGTGATATCCGGGTCGTCGCGGCCGGTCGGGAAGTTCAGATTTTCCTGGGCCCAGGATTTCTTGGTCTGGCTCGGCTGGTAGTCGAAGACATAGCCGCCATTGACCACGAGGCCCGCCACCTTGAGCATGGCGAGGCCTGCGACGGCAACCAGGACGACCGGTATGACGCGGATGTTACGAAAGGACTTCATGCCCTGACTTCATGCGGCAAGACCGTTGGATCGCCGGCGCTCGGAGAATGCTTCGGCCGCAGCCGCAACCGCCTTCGCGGACGAGGGCTTGGCCACGGCCGCCGCAACCGTTTCCGGACTGGTCACGGGGCGCGCGGCAATCGCGATCTTGGACAGGCGCCGCACCACGTTGTCGGCTTCGCCGAGCTGCTTGTAGAGCTGGTCGGACATTTGCGTCGCCGCCGCAAGCTGGCTGCCGAGGTTCTCGTTGACGTCGCGCACCGCCAGCTTCAGCCCGCCGATCGCGCGTTCGGCGATCTCGGTGGCGGTGATCAGCTCGGCGATGACCGCCTTCAGCGAATGCTCGTCGGCCTTGAGCCGGGTCAGGCGCTTGTTGAGCAGGATGCAATAGCCGATGGTGAGCATCAGCAGGATAGCCACCAGCGTTTCGATCGCCATTCCAAGGGAGTGGTTCATGGGGCCTCCATCATCTTGTTCTGCTCGTCCACCTTCTCAAACATCGCAAGTGTCGTACTTGGCTTGCGCAAGGGTTTCGTCACCCGAATCGCGACGCGGTCGCCGACCCGGCCCATCCGTCCCTCGGTCAGGGTGACGTCGCCGCAGCGCACGGTCACGTTGGCGTCCGCGCGCATGTCCAGCGGCAGGGTGTCGCCGACCTTCAGCCGCATCAGCTGCTTGAGCGGAATATCGGCCTCGTAGAGCACGGCATCGACCGCGATCTCGGCCTGCACGATCTCGGTGGCGAAATGGCCCTCCCAGACCGGGTCGCGGCCGAACTTTTCGCCCATGAACATCTGGAGCAGGACGCCCCGGATCGGCTCGATGGTCGCATACGGCAGCAGCAGCTCGATGTTGCCGCCGCGGTCCTCCATGTCGATGCGCAGGCGCACCAGGATCGCGGCGTTGGCCGGACGGCTGATCGCGGCGAAACGCGGATTGGTCTCCAGCCGGTCGATCGTGAAGGTCACTGGCGACAGCGGCCGGAACGCCTGCTCGGCGTCGGCCAGCACCACCTCGACCAGCCGCTTGACCAGTTCGGTCTCGATCGTGGTGTAGGGCCGGCCTTCGATGCGGAGCTGGCTCGTGCCGCGGCGGCCGCCAAGCAGCACGTCGATCATCGAGTAGATCAGGCTGGAATCGACCGTCGCCATTCCGAAGTTTTCCCACTCCTCGGCCTTGAACACCGAGAGCACGGCCGGCAGCGGGATCGAGTTCATGTAGTCGCCGAAGCGCACCGAGGTGATGCGATCGAGCGAGACTTCGACGTTGTCGGAGGTGAAATTGCGCAAGGAGGTCGTCAGCAACCGCACCAGGCGGTCGAAGACGATTTCGAGCATCGGCAGACGCTCGTAGGAGACCATCGCCGAATCGATGATCGCGCGAATGCCGGAATGGTCGTCGATCGTGACGTCGCCGACCGTGAAGCCGAGGAGGTTGTCGATCTCCTCCTGCGACAGCACCCGCTCGCCGGAGTTCTTGCCGGTGCCGAGATCGCGGCTGCCGTCCTCGACCATGGCCGCCCATTGCAGGGCCATGGTCTCAGATAATTCGTTCTGAGCAGCAGCCTTCGCGGCCTCGGCGGGATCCTCGGAATCGAGCGAGGCCTCCCACTGGGCGGCAATTGCATCCTGGTCGACTTGGTCAGTGCCCGCCATGATCCCTAGCCCGTCATGCTCACTGGATCACGACTTCCTTGAACAGCACCGCGCTGACCTGGATCGGGGCCACGGCCGCGTTGACGCGCTTGGTCAACTCTTCCTTGAGGCGGAAGACGCCGGCGGAGCCGTTGAGGTCGGAGGGGCGCAGTTCGCGCACATAGGTCTGGAAGATGTCGGTGACGCGCGGCATCGTCGGCTTGATCGCCTCGATCTGCTTCTCTTCCTTCAGTTCCAGCACGATCTTCAGCCGCAGATATTGCACGCGCTCGCCCGGCGCGCCGGCGAGGTTGACCATGATGTCGGGCACGTCGACGAAGGACGGCGGCTTCGGCGGGGGCGCCGCCTCGGCGTGATGCTCGTCGTCGCCGTGACGGAAGAGCAGAAACCAGGTCGCGGCGCCGCCTCCGAGCAGGACGAGCGCGGCGACGATGATCACGATCAGCTTGAACTTGCTCTTCGGGGCAGCGGCTTCCGCGCCTTCGGCGGCTGCGCCGCCTTCCGCTTCATTCTCTGCCATGGTCGATCGCGCTCGCTCATCTCATAAGGGGCGAAAGAGCGAAGCCTCCTGGCAGACAGTGACGCGATACAAATGCCCCAGCGCAATGCGCTCCTCTTGCACGCAAACGCTACGGTAATAATGGTTAACGGAACCTTTCGATTGGGCCTCAGGTAGGAAAAATCTGCCGGGCAAACATGGCTAACAGAACCTTTCTGCCGCCTTCCCGCGCCGGCCAAAAATCTCCAATACATTGAAAGTACACAATTTTCTAAGTTGGCACGACTTTCGCTGAGAGAGTGCCGAGACCCCGCGGTTTGGGAGAACCCGACGGTCTCGATCACGGGGTTCGCCAAGGCGCTTGGGAGAGCGAGGTGGCAGATCTCACTCAGGGGAGATTTCCGATGCAGAACGCGCTTCTGATCGGCTTGTCACGTCAGATGACGTTGGAACGGCAGATGGATGTCATCGCCAACAACGTCGCCAATGCCAACACCAACGGCTTCAAGGCCGACCATTCGCTGTTCGAGGAGTACCTCAACTCGAACGCGCGCGAGGACAATTTCGTCGGCTCCGACCGTCGCGTCTCCTATGTCCAGGACCGCGGCACCTTCCGCGACGTCGGCCAGGGGCCGATGGAGCCGACCAACAATCCGCTCGACATGGCGATCGACGGCAACGCCTTTTTCGCGGTGCAGGCCAATGGCGCCGAGCTCTACACCCGCGACGGCAAATTCTCGCTCAACAGCACCGGCCAGCTCGTCACCTCCGACGGCAACCTCGTGCTCGGCACCGGCGGCCCGATCACCTTCCAGCCGACCGACCACGACATCAACGTCGCGCCCGACGGCACGATCACGGTGCTCGAGGGCACGGCAAAAACCGACTCGATCCGCGGCAAGATCCGCATGGCCTCGTTCGACGATCCGGCCAAGCTAACCAAGCTCGGCGCCAACCTCTACAGCGTCGGCTCCGCGACCCAGCAGGCCAACACCAAGTCCAGCGTGCGCCAGGGCTACATCGAGAAGTCGAACGTCAACTCGGTCGGCGAAATGAGCCGCATGGTTGAGATCATGCGCAGCTACACCGCCATCGCCAGCCTGCTCCAGCAGCAGAGCGACCTCCACAAATCGGCGATCGAGAAGCTCGCCGACGTTCCGGCCTGACTGAGGGAGAACTGACATGCAGGCGCTTCACACCGCAGCGACCGGAATGGCGGCACAGGAACTCAACGTTCAGGTGATCTCCAACAACATCGCCAACCTGCGCACCACCGGCTTCAAGAAGCAGACTGCGGCATTCCAGGACCTGATCTACGAGCACGTCCGCCGCGTCGGCGCCCAGTCGTCCGACCAGGGCACGATCCTGCCCGTCGGCGTCGACATCGGCGGCGGCGTCAAGACCGTCGGCACCCCGCGCAGCATGACGCAGGGCACGCTGTCCCAGACCGGCAACGATCTCGACCTCGCGGTCTCGGGCGACGGCTTCTTCAAGATCCTGATGCCTGATGGCACCTACCAGTACACCCGCGACGGCACCTTCCAGACGGACCATCAGGGCCGCATCGTCACCGCGCAGGGAAACCCGGTGCAGCCGACGATCACGATCCCGAACAACGCGTCGGGCCTGACCGTCAACGTGCAGGGCCAGGTCTCGGTGACGCTGCAGGGCTCGTCGGCCTCGACCATTCTCGGCCAGATCGGCCTGACCCGCTTCATCAACAAGGCGGGCCTCCAGCCCGTTGGCAGCAATCAGTTCACCGAGACGCCCTCCTCCGGTCCGCCCCAGGACGGCACGGCGACCGCCGAAGGATACGGCAACATCACCCAGGGCAGCCTCGAGCAGGCCAATGTCGACGTCGTCTCGGAGATGAGCGACCTGATCGCGGCCCAGCGCGCCTACGAGATGAACGCCAAGGTGATCAGCGCCGCCGACCAGATGATGCAATCGACCACGGCGCTGTTCCGCTGAGGGTGATGACAATGATCCGCACCACCCTTGCCACGATCTCCGCTCTCCTCGCGCTGGCGCTACCGGTAGAGGCCGCCGACGACGTCATCGCCGTGCCGACGCTGCGCGCGAGCGTCACCGTGACCGCCGACGTGGTACGGGTCGGCGACCTCGTCGACAATGCCGGGTCCGCCGCGCTGATCCCGGTCTACCGCTCGCCCGATCTCGGCACCACCGGCGCGCTGCCGGTTGCGCAGGTCCTGAGCGTGTTGCGCGCCAAGCAGGTCATCGGCGTGATGACCGGCGACATCAAGGAGGTGTCGGTCACCCGCCCCGCCCGCACGCTCGCCAACAAGGACCTCGAAAATGCGGTCGCCTCCGCGCTCGAGCGCCGCTTCGGCCTTGGCGATGCCGCCAACATCAGCGTCACGTTCGACCGCGGCGTCGCCGACATGCATCTCGATGCGTCCAACACCGGCGCGCTTCAGCCGGTCGCAACCCGCTACGACGCGCGCAGCGGCCGCTTCGACATCGCCTTCGAGATCGGCAATGACAGCAATCCGGCGCCGACCAAGCTGCGCTTCACCGGCACCGCGATCGAGACGGTGGAAGTGGCCGTGCTGACGCGCGACATCGATCGCGCCGAGCTCCTGAAATCCTCCGATATCACGGTCGAGCGAAAGCCGAAGGCGGAAGTCACCGGCGAGCCCGCCTCGCGCGACCGCACCATCGGCATGCTGCTCCGTCGGCCGATGCGGGCGGGCACCCCTATCCGCGTCGCCGACATCGTCAAGCCCGACTTCGTGCAGCGCGACCAGAACGTCACGATCATCTACCAGGTGCCCGGCCTCTACCTCACGACGCGCGGCAAGGCGATGGAGAGCGGCGCCGAGGGCGACACCGTCAGCGTGCTCAACCTGCAGTCCAAGCGCACACTCACAGGCGTCGTCACCGGCCGCGGCCAGGTGACGGTCGAGGGCGCCAGCCAGTCCGCGCCAATGGCGCCCGCGGTCGAACAGACTTCGTCGATCAAGCGGGACGAAACGCCGGCCGCGGCCCTCGCCCGGAGCCTGGTCGAGGCTCCGCTGTCTCCGGCCCAGATTGCGCAAGCCCAGATCCCGCAAGTTCACGTCTCGCAAGCTCCAGCCAAGTCAGAGTAAGTCATGTCCTCGTTCAGTTCGGCTTCCCGTCTCCGTCGCATCGCGATCTCGGCCCTGCTGCTGGCAACCTGTGCACTGGCGAGCGGCTGCTCCTCGATCGATCGCCTGTCGCAGATCGGCGAGCAACCGAAGCTGTCCGCGATCGACAACCCCACGACGCAGCCCGGCTACAAGCCGGTGCAGATGCCGATGCCGAAGCCGGAAGTCGCCTCCTACAATCCGAACTCGCTGTGGCGCAACGGCAGCCGCGCCTTTTTTAAGGACCAGCGCGCCCATCAGGTCGGCGACCTCCTGACGGTGACGGTCAATTTCACGGACAAGGCCAACATCGCCAACGAGACCCAGCGCAGCCGTACCGCCACGGAAGATTCGGGGATTAAAGATTTTATCGGCAGCCAGACGGTGACGCAGCCCCTGAAGATCCTGCCCGGCCGCATCCTGACTACAGACTCCACCTCCTCCTCCGACGGCAAAGGCTCGGTCCAGCGCCAGGAAGCGTTGCAGACCAACGTCGCCGCCGTCGTCACGCAGGTCCTTCCGAATGGAAACCTGGTGGTTGAAGGCAAGCAGGAGATCCGCGTCAACTTCGAGATTCGCGAACTGGTTGTCGCCGGCATCGTGCGGCCCGAGGACATCCAGAGCGACAACACCATCGACTCCAGCAAGATCGCGCAAGCCCGCATCGCCTATGGCGGCCGCGGCCAGATCACGGACGTGCAGCAGCCGCGCTACGGCCAACAAGTCATGGACGTGCTGCTGCCCTTCTAAGTCTCTCCCGAGCTCCCACATCGTGTTCGCGAACCTAGGCGCGAACGACGGTGTACTACGCGGCCTCCGGTAGCTCCCCTGCCGGAGGCCGCATATATTTTGGCGATGGTGCGGCGGCAGCGAGTTCAGCGCCGCCCCCCGAACTCCTGGCGTCAGGTGAACTCCGCCTCGACGGTCCCCAACCCTTCCAGCTCCATCCGCACCTTATCTCCGGCCTTCAGCCACAGCGTCTTGACCAAACTCCCGGTCAGCACGAGCTGTCCCGCGTGCAGGCCCTTGCCCTCGGCGGCGAGATGATTGGCGAGCCAGGCGAGCGCGTTGTGAGGGTGGCCGAGCACGTCGGCGCCGGTGCCGTGGCTCACTTCCTCGCCGTTGACGATGGCGCGGCCTTTGACCGCCCCCAGGTCCGGCACTGACGAGCGCGGCACCGCCTCACCCAGCACGCAACCGGCGGCGAAGAAGTCGTCGGCGATCAGTGTCGGCGCGCCCATCGTTTCCCATTTCACGTAGCGGTCATCGACGATCTCGATCGCGGGAGCGTAGGCGTCGACCGCCTCGCCGACCCATTCGGCTGTAAACGGCGCCTCGCCGGCGGAGAGAGTGCGCAGCAGGCGCACCGCGATCTCGCATTCGACGCCGACCCGGACGTAGTCGGAAGCGGCGAGCTTCACGCCGCTGTCGTGCACGCCCTTCTGGAACACGCCGCCGCCACAGGGATGCCGGATGCCGATATAATCCTGCATCACCTGGCTGGTGCAGCCGATCTTGTAACCGACGAGCGGGCCGACATTCTTCGGCAGAAGGTCGTGCAGCGCGCGCTGGACCTGATAGCCCTCGTCCTCGTCGGCAGGTGGATGCTGCAGCGCCGCGAGTGGCGCACGGTTGCGGCGCGCCAGCGCAATCGCCTTTGCGGCTTCGAGAATGTTGTCCATCGGCGCCGCCTCCCACGCTACGTTGTTCAGAGCGGCAGTTCAGCATTCCCGTCCGGACCTGACAAGCGTGGGTGTCCTCTCAGCGCTTGACGAGGCCGAGGCGGATCAGGCTTTCGGCCGTGCTGAGGATCGCTTCGTCGGTGGAACGGGGCTGCCAACCGAGCAGCGACCTCGCCTTGGCGCTGGTGAAATGCCTGACCTTGCCGAGCATCGGCACGACGGCACGCAGCCGGGGAATCCGGTTTGCAGCCAGCCGCACCAGCCAGTCCGGGGCCTGGAACCGCGGCACCCGGCGCGCCCCCGGTCCGAGTTCCCGCCGCAGCACTTTGGCAATGTCGAGGATCGACATCGTCTCGCCGGAGACCGCGATGAAGCGCTCGCCCCTGGCTTTCGGCGCGGTCATCGCCCGCAGATGCAGGTCGGCCACGTCGCGGACGTCGACCACGCCGAAATAGATCCGCGGCACCGCCGGCATGGCGCCGTCGAGCAGCGATTTGACGATCTCGATCGAGCCGGAGAAATCCGGCCCCAGCACCGGACCGAAAATGGCAGCGGGATTGACGACCGACAGTTCGAGCCCGCCACCCTCGCGCGCGATGAAATCCCAGGCCGCCCGTTCGGCCAACGTCTTGGATTTGACGTAGGGCTGGACGTCGGCGCCATCGAGGTTGGTCCAGTCGGTCTCGTCGAACGGCTTGTCGCGCGGCGAATGGCCGTAGCCGATCGCACCCAGCGACGAGGTGATGACGACGCGCCTGACGCCAGCCTCGCGCGCGGCGCGCAGCACCCGCAGCGTCCCGTCGCGCGCCGGGATGATCATCTCGTTCTCATCCTTGGGCACACTGGTCGACAGGGGCGAAGCGACATGGAGCACGTAGTCACAACCGGCGACCGCCCCGCGCCAGCCGTCGTCCCGGGTGAGGTCGGCTGTGAAGAAGGACAGGCTCTCCGGCGAAGCCGCCCCACCCTCGCGCAGCATTGCGCGCACGTCGGCTTGCCGATCCGGCCGGCGCACCGTGGTCCGCACCGCATGGCCGGCGGCCAGAAGTTGCAGGACAACGTGGATGCCGACGAAGCCCGACCCGCCGGTGACCAGGACAGTGCTCATTGCCAAATTCCCTTCGCTGCGTGGTGCCTGCGTTTAAGGAAATATTGAGCTGGTCAAAGCTTTATGGCGACGCGCACTTGGGAACTCTCAAGCGACGCGCGAGGCGTGATTGCCGCGATACTTGATGCAATTTGATCGGCGTCTCAGCATTCGGGTCGATCTCTTTGATGCGACTCGCAAAATCTCCCGCGCCTGAAGTGAAGGCTGTTTCTCATCCAAACTCACATGAGCTCGGAGGAATAGACCTTAGCCCATTGATCGCGATTCACTTTTCGCGATTGTGCTCGCGCGTTGAGGCGCACGGCTGCTGGCAGCAGGCAAAATGCTAGTTGTGGCGCGAAACGGCGCCCAGGTTCCAAAAACAAAGAGCCGCAACTCTGCGGCTCGGACTCTATTCGTCGCGGTAGACCTTCTCGCGTTTCTCGTGGCGCTCCTGCGCTTCCACCGAGAGCGTCGCGATGGGCCGGGCCTCGAGCCGCTTCAACGAGATCGGCTCCCCGGTATCCTCGCAATAGCCGTAGGTGTTGTCCTCGATACGCTGGAGCGCGGCGTCGATCTTGGCGATCAACTTGCGCTGGCGGTCGCGGGCGCGGAGTTCGATTGCGCGGTCGGTTTCGGACGATGCCCGATCGGCGAGATCGGGGTGGTTCACGTTCTCCTCCTGCAGGGCCTGCAGGGTGAGCTTGGACTCTTTGAGGATCTCATCCTTCCAGGCGAGGAGCTTCAAACGGAAGTACTCCTTCTGCCGGTCGTTCATGAAAGGCTCTTTTTCGGTCGGTCGATAGTTTTTCAACTTTTCCAAGGGCGGCCTACCTAGCTAAGCAACGACTCGCTCAACGGAACGGGGTCCCGTTGAGCGGGGCCTTATATAGCTATGCCCTGTGACAGACAATATTTCCCTGATCGCCCAGATGGCGCCCCCAAGCCCTTGCACAAGAAGGTTTATCCGCGAGGCTCCAGCGGCGGCTCAGTGCTCAGTAGCCAACCGTGAAGCGCTGCCTCAAATGGACCGGCCGCTCGATCTCATCGGCGAGCGCAATGGCGTAGTCCGCGAAGGTGATCCAGCTTTTCCCGTTCGCATCTGCGAGAAGCTGGTCGGTCCCGAGCCGGAACCTGGCCGTCCGTTCTCCCTCGGTGAACAGCGCCGATGGCGAGAGGAAGGTCCAGTTCAGTTCCTTTTCCTGCCGCAGCAGCTCGAGAAAGGCCGAACCTGCCTCCGCCTCAGCCTTGTATTGGGCGGGAAAACCGGAAGCTGTGACCAGCTCGACGCCCGGGGCGACCTCAAGACTGCCGGCTCCGCCGACGACCAGATAACGACCCACCTTGGAGTCCTTCGCCGCGCCGATCAGCTTGAGTGGGTTGCTGGCCAGGAAGTGCACGGAACTCACGGCAACGTCGTGCCCCGACCAGAGTCTGGCGAGACCAGCCTGGTCGAGCACATCCCCCTTGGTGGGCGTGACATTTGGCAGGGCCGCGATCTTCTCGGGGTTCCGGGCGATAGCCGTGACCGCGTGGCCGCGGCGGGACAGTTCCTTGGTGATCACCGACCCGGCCCGGCCCGAGGCACCGGCGACTGCGATTTTCATGGGAGGCTCCTTTGCTATAGTAACTAATGGTTACTAGATATCTCAAAGGATGCTGGTGTTAAGAGAGCACTTTGTGCTTACCTGATTACGCCTAGGTAACCGGCAAGCGCCTGAACGAACGGATCGCGAGGACCCGACAATGAAACCCGATGTCTATGCAGCGAACTGCCCCACGCGCCAGATCCTCGATCGCGTCGGCGACAAATGGGCGGTGCTGATCCTGCTGCTGCTGCGCGAGGAGCCGATGCGTTTCAATCAGCTGCGTCGCACGATTGAAGGCATTTCGCAGAAGATGCTGAGCCAGGTTCTCAAATCGCTCGAACGCGACGGCCTGATCAAACGCCGCGCCATCGCGACCGTGCCTGTGACAGTGGAGTATTCGATCACGCAGCTTGGCGTGACGCTGGCGGCGGCGGTCGATCCCTTGCGCGATTGGGCCGAACAAAATCTGAAAGACGTGCTTGCCGCCCAGCGCCGCTACGACTCGCAGCAGAAGGAAGAAGCGGCGTAAGGCGCTACGCCTGCCCGGCCTTCGCCAGCTCGACCTCGACGCGCAGCTCGATCTCGGAGAGCACGCTATCGAGGCCAGGATCGCCCGAGGACGATTTCAGGTTCGTCGCCGCATCGCGCAGCCGCATCACGGTCGAAGCGTCGAGATTGCCGGACAAGAGCCCCATCTTGAGATCGTCGAGCACGTCGAGCGCCGTCCTGCCGCGGGCGACCGAACGTTTGCGGCGCTCGACCGGATCCTCCTCGATGCCTTGCAACGCAAGCAATGCGTCGATGTTGGCGGCGGCCTTCGGCGCCGCTGCGGCCCGCGTCTCCTGCGCCGACGAGGTGTCGGGCAGCACGAAGGTGCCGGAGCCCGTCCGCCTGGCCTGGCTGGCCGGCGTTCCAAGCGTGGTGCCGTTCGGTCCGTAGATGCGCATCGCAGCAATCCAGGTGATCGATGCCTCACCTTCGCGGTATTATGGTTAACGGCGCGTAAACAACCCGGCAAAATCTGCCGCCATGCGGCAGTTTCGCTCCTCAGGGACAACACCTGCTGGCGCCGGCCGCAACAGATTTATTCAACTCATTCAATCACCTACCCCCGCCGCCCCGCGTTGGCACAGCACTCGCAAGGAAAGCGTCGGACCAGCTCGTCATGGGAGTGTCGCAGACGGTCCGAGATTTGAGGAGCCTCGGGGAGCAGAGGATGCCAGGCGTTCGTTGGGTGAGAATCGTTGGGGTGGCCTGCGCCGCGCTGTCAGCGCTGGCGCTCTCGGTCGCGCCTGCAGCCGCGACCTCGCGCATCAAGGATCTCGCCAACATCGAAGGCGTGCGGCAGAACCAGCTCATCGGCTACGGCCTCGTGGTCGGCCTCAACGGCACCGGCGACACACTCAACAACATCCCCTTCACCAAGCAGTCGCTGCAAGCGATGCTCGAACGCATGGGCGTCAACATCCGCGGCGCCACTATCCGCACCGGCAACGTCGCCGCAGTGATGGTGACCGGAAACCTGCCGGCCTTCGCCACCCAGGGCACGCGCATGGACGTCACTGTCTCCGCGCTCGGCGACGCCAAGGATCTGCGCGGCGGAACCCTGCTGGTCACTCCCCTGCTCGGCGCCGACGGCAACGTCTATGCGGTCGCCCAGGGTTCGCTCGCGATCTCCGGTTTCCAGGCCGAGGGCGAAGCGGCCAAAATCGTGCGCGGCGTTCCGACCGTGGGCCGCATCGCCAACGGCGCCATCATCGAGCGCGAGATCGAATTCGCGCTCAATCGACTGCCGAACGTGCGGCTCGCGCTGCGCAACGCCGACTTCACCACGGCCAAGCGGATCGCGGCCGCGATCAACGACTATCTCGCCGTCAAGACAGCCGAGCCGATCGATCCCTCGACGGTGCAGCTTTCGGTCCCGCCCGAGTTCAAGGGCAACGTCGTCGCCTTCCTCACCGAGATCGAGCAGCTTCAGGTCGATCCAGATCTCGCCGCCAAGATCGTCATCGACGAACGCTCGGGCATCATCGTGATGGGCCGCGACGTCCGCGTCGCCACCGTCGCAGTGGCGCAAGGCAACCTCACAGTCACCATCTCCGAGAGCCCGCAGGTCAGCCAGCCCAACCCGCTGTCGCGGGGACGCACCGTGGTGACGCCACGCAGCAGCGTCGGCGTCACCGAGGATGGCAAGAAGTTCGCCGTCGTCAAGAATGGCGTCTCGCTTCAGCAGCTCGTCGACGGGCTCAACGGCCTCGGCATCGGCCCCCGCGACCTCATCAGCATCCTCCAGGCCATCAAGGCCGCCGGCGCAATCGAAGCCGACATCGAGGTGATGTGATGCAGACCGGCATGATCAATACCGCGCACGTCGTCAACTCCGCTTTCTCGAACTCCGCCTTCTCGGTGGAGAGCCGCAACGGCCGGCCCGATTTCGAGCTCGCCGCCGCGCTGCAGAAGGTCTCGCCGCAGCAGCAGACCAAGGCGCAGAAGACCGCCACCGATTTCGAGGCGATGTTCCTCAACAGCATGTTCTCGCAGATGACCTCGAGCCTGAAGGGCGAAGGCCCGTTCGGCGACACGCCGGGCACCGGCGTGTGGCGCTCGATGCTGACCGAGCAATATTCCAAGAACTTCGCCAAGGCCGGCGGCGTCGGCGTCGCTACTGAAGTCTACCGCACCCTCATCCTGCAGCAGGCGAAGACGATCCGCACGGCATAAGGTCAAACGAGATGAACCACTTCAACGCCTCACGCCGGCCGATGCAAGCGCCGCGCCCGAACGCTGCGCCCGAGAGCGCCGTGGCACGCAAGATCGCCGAGCACCTGATGGATGCGATGAGCTCGCTGCTCGGACTGATCGAGCGCGAGACCGAGCTCGTTCGCGCCGGCAACGTCCGCGAGGCCATGACCCTCGAGGGCCAGAAGCAGGAGCTGTCGCGGAACTATGTCGGCGCCGTCAGCCAGTTGAAGGCGAACCAGGCCGACCTCGCGAAATCCGCGCCCGAGCTGCTCTCGACGCTGCATCGGCACCACGACGCGTTCCGCGCAATGCTCCAGGTCAACCTCACCGTGCTCGCGACCGCACACGCGGTCTCCGAAGGCGTCGTGCGCGGCGTCAATGCCGAGATCCAGAAGCGAAACGTGCCGAACACCTACACGGCGGCCGGGCGTCGCGCCGCTCCCGGGCCGCGCCACATCACGCCGCTCGCGGTCAGCCGCTCGCTCTGAGCGCGCAAGCCAAGAACACGCGACAATTTTAGCAAAAAGCGCGCGGCTGCGTCGTCGCGCGGTTAGGTACGTTTCCTAACCCGACCTTTAATCCTGGTGTTCCATAGTTGCGCGATCAGACGGGTTGGGATTTGACTCGGGGGCAAAGCCAGGAGGCTGCCGTGAGTACAGATTTCAGCATTCGACCGGTGGGGATACCGGTCGCTACGTTACCCATAGCGACGTCGAGCGCGGCGGCGAACGATGCCGTGCGGACCGATTTGCCCACGCACCAGACCGTCGGCGCGAGCGACGCTGGGGCGGCCGCGCGCAATGATCTGCAGTTTAGCCAGAACGTTTCGCGTCAGGTCGTGTTCGACCAGGCCGCCGCATCCTTCGTTTTCCAGGTCGTCAACGAGAAGAACGACCAAGTGGTGGAGCAATTTCCGGACGAGGCGATGCTGCGCCGCCGTGCCTATTTCCACGCGCTCGACCTCAGCAAGGCCGATGCAGAACGCCCGCTGTCGACCGATCGCAGCGCCTGACGTCGTGAAGGCTGATCGGCAGAGCTAAACGGTCTGCTTCAGCAGCTCCTCCTCCCGTCTGATGAGCTTCTGGATCTCCTTCAACGAGTTGTACAGAGAGCCGCTCAGAATCAGCGTGCTTGCATCCTCGATCGACTTTCTAAAGCTCGGCACCGCCTCGAGCAGATCCTTGACGAAGCTCACATAGAGCTCCTGATATTTCGGAATATCGTTCTCCAGGTACATCATCTGGACGCAGAGATAGAGCCGCTTCACGGGCGTATTGGCTGTCTCCGCGGTCAGCAGATCCTTCTCGCGCAGGATCGGCGCCTCTCCAGAGATCAATAGCCTGGTTCGCGTATCGGAGTTGGTGATGAGACTTTGACCGATGATGATTCGCTCGAAGGGCTTCAGTTCAACTTTCAGCGCCATCGCTGTTACCTCCTGCGCTCATACCAAGAACAAGCCGTCTTCGGCTGGCCCATTCGACGAAGCGAGAGATGAAAGGCTCCTGCTCCGGCGGGCTGACCAGGTTCATCGAATGGAATCCCACCGCCGACTGCGCAGGAGCCACTTCGAACGTCCTGCTTGCGGCCCAAGCCACTTCCGTTGCCAAACGGTAAACGGATTTGGTTAACGAGACTTTAACTACCCCGGCGCGGCACGCTGACCGGTGAGCCGAACGCCGCGATGCGAAGTCCGGCCGCGATCAGACCAGGTCGGCGTAGGCCGTATTGAGCACGCTCGCGCCGGTCGCAGGATTGGTGACGACCGTCTTGATCTGCGCGTGACCGACCTTTTTCAGCAGGAACTTGGTATCGCCGATACGGAAGGAATTGTCCTTGATCAGCACGTCCTGGTACTGAATTGGACCCGTGCCGCTCTGGTACTTGACCTTGGCGCGAAACCCTTGAACGTCAAAGATGGAGAACGAAAACTTCTCGCCCGTGGAGTACGTGCCCTTCCAGGTTCCCGTGTAAAGGGTGGAATCGACCGGAACATACTTCACATTCGATGACGACGGCGTTGGCGCCGTCTTATAGCTGTTGCTCAGAATGCTAAAGATGTCTGCCATCGCTTGAATTCCGTTCGCTCGGAACGTCCTCTCAGGCGCGCCCGCTCAATCCCGCCGCGATGTTGCGGTTGATCTCGATCAACGGCTTGAAGTGCTCCCGCTGCGGGCTGATCTGCAACGCCGCTGTCTGGGACAGCACGAAGACGCTGATGTTGGCGATGTTCTGCCGCACGTGCAATGGCTGCGGGTTTTCATCGCGCTGAGCTTCGCTGAGAAAGATCGACCAGAGCTTGCGGTTGTAAATCAGCGCTTCGGACATCTGCGCATAGGTCGCATCCGGATCGGTCATCGCGACATGCAACTTGTTCGCAGCTTTCAATAGTGCCTGGGCTTCAATATCTCGCGGGGATGAGGTGGCAGTCGCGACGCGCGCGTAGGCTTGAGCGGCAGCACTAGACATTCGTCACCTCAGCAACCCCTTCTCCCGTCCGGCAAGCTTCCGGATTCCGTCTTGCTAACCCCTAAAGGCGGCCAATTAAGATTAACTTACTCGCTGCCTGAATTCGCCTCATCACTGGACGGCGCCGCGCTTTTGGCCGGGAAAGTCCGCTTCGGCCGAACACTGCCACTGCCGTCGCCGTACCGGAACGTCTCGTTAACCACGTTTCGTAAACAGTGGTTAACCATATTTTAAAAGCTCTTGTTCACTCTTTGCGACGGCTGAAACCACTGAGCGCATTGACCCGGACCAGGACGCCGGCGGTGCCCACCAAGGGAAGTCATTCAAATGTCCGACATTGTCCTAACCGCGTCAGTCCGCCAGAATCTGCTCTCGCTGCAGGGAACCGCCGAGCTGCTCGCGACCACGCAGACGCGCCTCGCTACCGGCAAGAAGGTCAACAGCGCGCTCGACAATCCCACGAACTTCTTCACGGCGGCCGGCCTCGATGCCCGCGCCAGCGACATCAGCAATCTCCTCGACAGCATCGGCAATGGTGTCCAGGTGCTACAGGCGGCTGATACCGGCATCACCTCGCTGCAGAAGCTGGTCGATACCGCCAAGTCGATTGCCAACCAGGCACTACAGCAGCCAACGGGCTACAGCACGAAATCAAACATCCAGTTCACCGGCACGGGCGTTCCCACCGGCACGGGCGGAGCCATTGCCGCGGACCTCACCACCAGCAAGCTCAACGGCGGTATATACACCTTCACGAATGCCGCCGGCACGGCTGTCACGATCACCATCGGCACTTCGCCAACGAGCTTCAATCCGGTGACCAAGACCGCGCAGGTCCAGTCCCTGGCCCAGCTCAACCAAGCGCTGGCGGATGCAGGCGTCAACCTGGCGGCCTCGATCACCGGCCCCGACAGCCTGACCTTCATCTCCACCAATGACGGCGCGGGTCAGGTGATCACCGGGACCGCTGCACCCACGGCTCCCTCGGCTCTGGACGCGATCAACATCAGTGCCGATGCTGTCGGCGGCGGCGCAGGTGGCGCGGTGGTGGCAGCGGTGCCCGACCCCGTGTCGCAGCAAGCTCGCGCAACTCTCGTCAGCCAGTACAACCAGATCCTTCAGCAGATCACCACGACGGCGCAGGACGCCTCCTTCAACGGCATCAACCTGCTCGATGGCAACTCGCTGAAGATGATCTTCGACGAGACCGGCAAGTCGACGCTCACCATCGCAGGCGTCACCTTCAATCCGAACGGTCTCGGCCTGACCCAGTTGGCCCCCGGCACCGATTTCACCGACAACGTCCTGACCGGCAAGGTGCTGACGGCGCTCACCAACGCCAGCGCTACGCTGCGCTCGCAGGCCTCGGCCTTCGGCGCCAACCTGTCGATCGTGCAGATCCGCCAGGACTTCTCGAAGAAGATCATCAACGTGCTGCAGACCGGCTCGTCCAATCTGACGCTCGCGGACTCCAACGAGGAAGCGGCCAACAGCCAGGCACTCTCGACCCGCCAGTCGATCGCGGTATCGGCGCTCGCGCTCGCCAACCAGTCACAGCAGAGCGTGCTGCAGCTGCTGCGCTGACGGCTCGTCTCCGCTACGCTCGCGAAAGGCGGCAGGGCTTTGTCCTGCCGCCTTTTGTTGTCGCAAGACTCTTCGACGCCAGCATTGGATCAATTGCGACTGCGGCGTCCGAGCAGGATTGATCGACATCTCAAACAACTCATACGCTCAAATGAAAAAGCGGCGGGACCGAAGTCCCGCCGCCTGGTCTTCGCTATCCGTTGAGCTCAGCGCAACAGCTGCAGCACGCTCTGCTGCGCCTGGTTGGCAAGCCCCAGCGCCGATGTTGCGATCGACTGGCGAGTAGACAGCGCCTGGCTGTTGGCCGCTTCCTCGTTGGAATCGGCCAAGGTCAGGTTGGACGAGCCGGTCTGCAGCACGTTGATGATGTTCTTGTTGAAGTCCTGACGGATCTGCACGATCGACAGGTTGGCGCCGAAGGCCGAGGCCTGCGAGCGCAGCGTGATGCTGGCGGTGTTGAGCGCCGTCAAGACATTGTTGGTCATGAAGTTGTCGGTGAGGTCGGTGCCGGCCGTAAGCTTGCTCAGACCGAGACCATTGGGATCGAAGGTCACACCCGCGATTGTCACGGTGGATTTGCCGGTCTCGTCGAACACCAGCTTCAGGCTGTCACCGTTGAGCAGGTTGATGCCGTTGAAGGAGGCGTCCTGCGCGGTGGTCTTGATCTGGTCGATGATCTGGTTGTACTGCGCAACCAGACCGGCGCGGGCGTTTTGCGACACCGTGTCCTTGACCGCGGCCGTGACCGAGCCGAGGGTGCCGCTGGCGGCCGCTGCCGAGATGTCGACCGCGTCGAGCGCGGTGGGAGTGGTGGCGGCGGCGCCGGCAGTGATGGTCTGGCCCGACGCATCGTTGCTCGAGGTGAAGGTCAGCTTGGTGGGCGCCGCGGCGTCGAACGAGGCCTGCAGGTTGACGCCCGCGTCGGACAGCGCCTGGTTGAGCTGATCGAGCGAGTTCACCGTGGCCGTCTTGGCGGTGCTGTCGAAGGCCGTGTAGGAAGCGCCGATCGTAATCGTAGCCGCCGTACCCGCCTTGGTGGTGAAGGTGATCACCGAACCCGTGAGCGCGCCCTGGTTCAGGTTCGCGGCGGTGGCGGTGCCGGCTGCTGCGTTGGCGCCGGTGAAGGCGACGCTGGCCTTCGACGTGTAGCCCGAGGGCTGCTGCAGCGCCTGGTTGGCGATCGACTTCGCGGTATCGACCAGCTTGGAGAGCGAGGTGATGCCGGTGTCGGCGGCCTGCAGGACCTGCACGCCGTTGCCGATGCTGTCGAGGAGGTTGCTGATGTCGCCGGCGCGGTTATCGAGGCCGGCGGCCGTGAAGAAGTTGGTGGGGTTGTCGAGCGCGCTGTTGACCTTCTTGCCGGTGGCGAGACGGCCCTGCGTGGTCGCGAGCAGGTCGGCGGTGCCCTGCAGCGAGAGCAGGTTCTGGCGGACTGAGGCAGTGAGGGTGATGTTGGACAGAGACATAGAACAACCTTTCTGGCGTTACACAACATCGGCCTTCTTGGCCGGGTACCGGACCCTACGAAGCCATTGATCAATGAAAACTGAATCGGACCGGTAGGATGCTCCGAATCCCTGCGGGCTTCGAAACTCATGCTTTAAGAAGGATGAAGATCGTTCGGAATACTCGCATCGCACGCCGATATCGTGGTTAACAGGCAACGAAGGTGTTGCAGGAGCGATCGCTCACGCGGCCAAATCGCGGCGGTAGCCGTCCACGAACGCGCGATAGTCGCTCGTGACCGACCCGTTGATGGAGAACAGGTACGACTCTCAAAGTCGCGATCAGCACGGCCGCCTGAGCGCTGTCTCACACCTGAAGCAAAAACGCCCCGGACCAGATCCGGGGCGTTTTTGTTTCGAAGCTCTCTGAAGTCACTGCGCCGCGAGCGGCGGCGCCACGACCTCGATCAATCCGTCGCCGCTTCGCTGCGCGCCGAACTCCAGCACGGCAGCCACAAGCGCATCGATGTCGGTCTCGTCGGTGCGATGATTGACGATGGCCGCGCGGATCGCGAACTTGCCGTCCAGCGTCGTGCTCGACGGCGCCGCGATGCCGGACTCCTGGATATCGGCAACGATCTCGCGGTTGGTCTCATCGTTGGCGCGATAGCGGAAGCAGACGATGTTGAGATTGACCGGCGCCAGCAGCTCCAGCCGCGGCTCGGCGAGAACGCGCACTTCCAGATATTTTGCCAGCGCACAGCTTCGCGCGATCACCGCACCCAGTCGGTCGGTGCCGAACGTCTTCAGCGTGAACCAGGTCTTCAGCGCGCGGAAGCCGCGCGACAGGTCGGGGCCGAGATCGCAGGGCCAGACGGTGCCCGCCGCAAGCCCCCTCGCCTCGCGGCGCAGATAGGCCGCCGGCTGCGCAAAGGCCTGCCGATGCTGCTCGCCGTCCCGCACCAGCAGGAAGCCGGCGTCGTAGGGCACCTGTCCCCATTTATGGAAGTCGAGCGCAATCGAATCCGCAAGCTCGATGCCGCCGAGCATCGGCGCGAGCTCGGCCGAGAGAATCGCGAGCGCACCGAAAGCACCATCGACGTGAAACCAGATTCCCTCTTCGCGGCACAACGCCGCGATGGCCTTGAGATCGTCGATCGCGCCGATGTCGACCGTGCCGGCGGAGGCGACGACGAGGAACGGCTTGAAGCCGACCTCGCGATCGATCGCGATCCGCGTGCGCAGCGCGGCGACATCGATACGATGATCGGCATCGACGTCGATCTTGCGCAGGGCATCGGTGCCGAGCCCGGCAATGTCCATGGCCCTCGACACGCAGCCATGCGCGGCACACGACGTGTAGGCCGTGAGCAGCGCTCCGTCATTGCCGATGCCGTGCTGCCGCGCCAGCGTACCGAGCGCGCTCGTCCGCGCCACCAGCACCGCCATCAGATTGGCCATCGATGTGCCGGTGACGAAGATGCCGCTCGCGCCTTGCGGAAAGGCGAACAGGCGGCGCATCCATTCGACGATCTGGCGTTCGACCTCGATCGGCATGTGGTCACGCCCGCCGAGATTGGCGTTCAGGCCGGCCGCGAGCATCTCCGCGAGCATGCCGACCGCGGTGCCGCCGCCATGTACCCAGCCCATGAAACCGGGATGGACGTTGCCGGTCGCATAGGGCGCAACACGCTCGGCGAACTCGCGATAGACCTCGGCGAGATCGCTCGCCTCGCGCGGTACATCGGCCTTCAATGCCGCGCGGACATCGTCGGGGATCGGCTGCCACACCGGCCGCGCGCGAACATTGGCGATGCTATCGATCGTCTCGTCCAGCATGCGATGGGCGAGCGCGCGAAACGCGCTCCAGTCCTGCGGATCGAGCGAGGTGTGCCTGACGGAGCTTTGCGTCTTGCGGATCATCTCGTTCATGCTGCACTCTCCTTGCTCGCTTTGGCATGGCGCGACAGCATGGCCGTGAACGCGGCAAAGATCTTCCGCATCTGCGGCGGCTTGTACGGGAACACGACCGGCGAATCCATGTTGTGCACGACGGCGGTGTTGTCGGCTTCGAAGACCAGCAGTTCGCGGTCCTGGTTCTCGGCACAATCGACGATGAAATAATCGAGGCCGACGCGCCGGCTCATCTCCTCGAGCGCGGCCTTATGGCGCGCAGCGAAAGCTTGATCGAAGTCGAGCATGAAGATGGCTTCCTCGGCTCGCTTCTCTTCGCTGAACGCCATGTAGGCGTTGAGATACCAGATGTCCCAGCGATCGGCGATCGCCATATGGCAGGCGTAAGGCTTGCCATCGACCATCGTGAGGCGATATTTGCGGTACAGTCCGTCCGGGCTCGCGTAATCGACGAAGCGCGCGACGAAGAAGTCCTGCTCTTCCCGTTCGGCAAGATAGGCCGTGAGCGCCGAAGCATCGTCGAGCTTTGCGAGCCCGACGCCGGCATGCGAACCGCGCGGCCGCGCGATCATCGGAAAATGCAGTTCGCTCGCGATGTCCCCGCAAGCGAGTTGCCCTTTCGAGAGCTTCGACAATTGCGCACGCGTCGCGTGGATGGTGGCGGGAATGTCGAGACCGGCGATGCCCGTCAGCAGCCGATACAGCTTGTCGCGATCGAGGTTGCCGATGAGATCGGGGCGGTTGAGCAGCGGCCGCGGCCAGTACGGCGCGGCCTTTCCGATGACGGCGAGCGCCCCGCGGCATTCTTCGGAATCGGACGCAACGACGATTGCAACGTCGTGATCCGGCAATTGCTCGGGCAGCCCGATGCCGTCGACCACATAGAGCGTCAACAGCTCGATATCGGAGTCCTCCAGCAGAAACTCGATCGGCGTGTTGCCGCCCATGTCGATCGCGGCCGCGAGCGCGAGCACACGCAGGCGCGGTCGTTCGACCGCGCAGGGCGAGCGAAACAGCCGATGAAAGGTCAGCACCTCGGCCTGGATAGCAAGGCCCATCTGCTTGTCACCGAGAAGCTGGACGATGAGCGAGAGATCGAGCCCCTCGCCCGCGTGTCCCGCTCCTGCAGAGAGCTTGGTGACGAGTTGGTCGCGCAGCGGCTGCAAATCCACCCCCTCGAAGGCCTGACGCGTCAGCTGCGCAAAGCCCATGCGGTCGGCAGATTGCGCCGCCGTCATGCTGACGGGCGACAAACTCGGATGTTGCATCTTAGACCTCGATGGCTGGCGTACCCGGCGACACCGCGCCGGCGGCGCGGTCAAGCAACAGCTCGATCTTGACCAGGACGTGGGCGACCCGATCGAGCACGTGTTGCAGATTCATTTGCGATCGTGTGACATCGGCTGACCACGCCTCCGTCACGAGCCGTGCGCCGACGCAGAGGCGCAGCACGGACTGCGGTGCGCTGTAGGGCCACTCCAAGCGAGCCGGCTGGCCGATCAGGCAGCGCTGCTCGGCGACCTGCCGGTCGGCCGCGCTACCGCTGATCTCCTCGCTCATATCACGCGCCAGTGCCCGGTGAACGGCGCTGGTCTCGGCAATCGAGACCGGTCTGCCGTCGCGCTGCAGCGTGAATGGAAAGATCGTGGCTTGCGCGAATTCTTCGTCATCAGCGCCACCGCTCTCAGCTGGGCTCGGGACGGCTCGAAGCGATGGTGACAACGCGATCATGCTGTCGATGCCGACGGCAAGTTCGGCCAGCGCCTTGGCGCGGAAAGCCCCGGGGACGGCATAGTAGCTGCCGATCTCCGCGAGCGCCGCCTCCCAGCGCAGCCATTGCCCGAAATTCGGCCGTCGCTCGAAGCGAGAGCGCAACCCCGTCCAGGCCATCGGCCAGTCGCAGCGGCCGGCATAGTCGAAGAAGCCCGGCGCAATCTCGCCAAGTCGATCGACCGCGCGAGAAAATCCCTTGGGAACCAGCAGCGCGCCGCTGAAGGCAGGTCCGCCGAAAAACTTCGAGCCGGTCATCAGCACCATGTAGCCGCGATCGAGGCAGGCGCGCAGGCGCCGGCGCCCGAGCCGCATCTGGCAAGCATCAACCACAACCTGCACTTGGCTATGCCAGCGCCTGGCAATCTCGTCGAGGCAGGCCTCGCTTGGGGCACGCCAGCCGAGTTTTGACGAATCCATGATCTGCAACAGAACGCGGCGGCCTTGCGCGAGGCTGTTCTCGATTGCGCGCAGTACCGCGGCATCCGCATCCGCGCGCATCGCGATGTCGGACCCGGTGTCGAGCAGCGGCACCGCAATGCTGTCGCCGGCAAGCCCCGCAACCGCGCCATCCTTGCGGACCGCAAAGCCACTCGCCGTCATGGAGCTGAAATGGTGCCCGCGCGCGGTATGGACCGTACCGCTGCCGGTCTGGTCGGTCCCGACCACGATGGTCACCAGCGATGCGCCAAGCACTGCGCGCGCCAGGAACAGGGCGTGGAGCTGCGAGTCCGTTCCGGACGGCGAGAACACGACGTCGACGCGCGGCGAAAGCTGGAGATGGCCGCGCAACTCGTCTCGCATGTCCTCGCAGCGCGCGTCGAAGGCGACTTCGACCTCGTCGAACAGGCACTTGTGCGTCAGCTCTTCGCGCGCCAGCGCGGCGCGGTCATAGGCTACTTGCGAGATCGAAGACGCCGTCGAGGACGCGAAATTCCAGAGCTCCGGCTCCGGCGAGGCCGCACAGCCATAGGCGTTGACGCGATCCATCGGATCGAGCAGCAGCCGCGGATCTCCGCCGGAGACGAGAAGCGTATCAAGCGGAGTGAAGAGATCGAGCAGACGGTAGCGCGAGTCACCGTCGGACGCTCGCTCGGTGATTGGCAGATGGGATGCGCCGGCGCTCATCCCGAAAGGCTCACGCCGCATCGGCCGCCGCCGCGGGCGCCGGCGCGAATTGCGAGGAAATGCTCGACACCTGCCCGCCGAAGCACGGCGTGGCCACCACCAGCTGCATCTTGTCCGACATAGATGGCTCCGCCCCGCTCAATCCTCACCAAGAGGTAAAGAGGCGTGGTTAACGGCGCCTTAACGTTTCCTTACAGGAACTTGACGAGCGAGAGCTGTGCGAGTTTCGCGGTAGTCTGGTAGGATGCCTGGAGCACGTTCTGGAGCGCAAGGATCTCGCTCGCCACCTGGTCCGGCGAGGCCGACTCCGCCTGGTCGATGATGTTCTGGAGCTGCGCCTTGGCCTGGGTCTGGCGCGTGGTCGCGTCCTTCATGGTGTTCTGGGCCATCGCGATGTCGGTCTGGATATCCTCGATGCGCTGCTGCCCGGGCTGCTGGGTCAGCGCCTGGGCCGTACGCTGGCTCAGCGCCGCAATCTGCCCACTCGCGTACTGCCCGGTCGGCGAGGTCGAGAACGTGCCGAACACGGCGATCGACTGCAGCTGGCGCCGGATCGCATCCTCATCGGCCTGGGCGCCGTACTGCACCGTGACGGAATCGTCGACCCGCGCCACCGCGGTGGAGCGTGCCGAGCCCGGCCCGTCATTGCCGGTGTACCACTTCACGGTGTTGGCCGAGCCGTTGACCAGCGTTGTCGCCGAGCTCGCCGGCGAAGAGCCGACGCGCAATGGTGGCTGCGTAGCTGTCACCGGGGTCGAGCTGAAACCGAGCGAACCGAGCGCGGCCACCGCGCCCGGAGTCGAGCCCGATATGCTCAGGCTCGCTGCATCGTCGGTATTGATCGTGATTGCGCCGCCGTGGATCGTCGACGGCTTCGAGGTCCCCGTGATCGAGTCGATCTTGCTGAGCAGGGTCTGGATACTGTCGGTGACATTGAGCTGGTTGCCGGTCGCGCCCGAGGCAACGAAGCTAAGCGCGGTACCGTTGACGGTGATGGTGTCGCCGACAGAGAAGCCTGGCGAGATCGAGTCCGAGGGAACTGTGCCGGACAGTGCGGTCGCTCCGCTGATGGGTGTTGCCGCCTGGCTGGTCTTGGCACTGCCCATCGCCGAACTCGCGGTGTTGAAGAAATTGTCACCGGCGACGACGGCGGACGCCGCCACCAGCGAGGTATTGGCAAGCTTCGTGATCGCGGAGTTGAGGGCCGCATTGAGATTCGCGGCGGTGTTGGCCGGACTGGTCGTGTCGATCGCGAAACTGCCGGCGGGCGTCGGCGTGGCGGTCGACGCGGTCAGGTCGATCTGCTCGGTCGAGCCGTCCGGCAACGTGAACTTGACGCTCAGCTTGTCGCCATTGCTCGGATTGGTGCCGTTGAGATCGACCGAGAACGACACCGGAGAGCCGCTCGGGCCGCTGACGGTTGCACCCGTCAGCGTCGAAGAGACTGCCGCGATCTTGAGCCCGAACGGCGAGCCGGCGACGTCCTCCGACACCTTTACCGAGCTCGGCGTCGGCTGCGTCTGCACCAGCCGCCCCATGCCGTTGGCGCCGAGGTCGGCGGCCTGACGCTCCGCCATGACGGTCTTGAGGCCGGCCTGCGTCGTGGTGCCGTTGATGATGTCGTCGGCATTGGCGACCGACGGGGTGTTGAAGGCCGTTCCGGAAAACAGGTAGCGATTGCCCGTCTGCGTGTTCAAAACACCGACCATCGAGCCGAACTGGGCCGCGGCCGTGTTCTGCGCAATCGTCTGTCCATTGACGTTGAGGTCCTGCCCGGTGTTCGCGGCCCCCGTCTGCACAGTGTTGCGAATGGTCGTCAGCGCCTGCAACGCCGTATTGGCGAGGTTGATGCTGACATTCACATTGGTGATCGTGTCGGTATAGGCGGCGATGTTCGACAATTGCGCCCGCGAGGCGATCGCGAAGCCCTCGTTGGTGCCCATCCCGGAATAGTTCTGCGACAGCTTGCCGGTCGAGAGCTGCGTCGACAGGTCGGTGAGCTGCTGGTTGATGTTGCGGATCTGGGAGCCGAGAATCGACGAGGAGTAGTTGATGCTGCTGATCGACATCTTTCAGAGCCCTGTACTGGTTACGCTTGAGCCTGGAGCAACGTGTTCATCATGCTCTGCACCACCGACATCACGTGCGCATTGGCGGCATAGGCATTCTGAAGCTGGATCAGGTTCGACATCTCCGAGTCCAGGTTGACGCTGGCGGTCGAATTGAACTTAGCCTGGAGCGTCGAGACCACGACGCTCTGGCCCTGCTGGAGCTGGGTCGCCTGGGTCGCGGCATTGCTCTGAACGCTCAGGAACTGCTGGAGATAGTTGGAAATGCTGCCGCTGAACGGCTGGCTCGCCGAGCCGAGACCGGTCTGCGGCGAATAGGAGTACACCGCCGTAGTGAGCTGCGAATAGAGATAGTCCGAACGCGTGGTGTCGCCCGCGGGCGTCACCGGCGAGGTGCTGTAGACCGACATCCTGGTCGGATCGGTCACCAGCTGCGTATTCACCGCGATGCGCCCGGCAAGGCCGGTCATCTGTGAGCCCGAGGCCGTGATCGCGCCGGTGTAGAGCGCCTGCCCGCCGTCGGTGAACAGCGGCAGTTGCGGATTGCCCGAGGTCAGCGACGAGATCGTCGTGGTGATCGAGGACGAATTGACCTTGGCGAGGCCGGTGCCGTCATCGGTGATCCTCAGCGTCGTGGCCGTCGCTGGCGACGGGGCGGCGGAGAACGTCAGATGCGCGCCGGAAAGCGCGGTGTTCAGCGCAGAGGCGATCGCGCCCATGCCGCCGGAGAAGTTGACGCCGACCCGCATCGGATTGGCATTGGTGGCGTTCTGCAGCGGCAAAGCCGCCGGATCGGTCACGTTGACCAGCGTGATCTGGCGCTGGGTATTGGTCGTCGTGTCGGTATAGGTGATGTTGACGGTGTTGCCCGGCTGCGCACCGGCGAGGTCGACGTTGAAGCCGGCCGGCGGACCCGCGACCGCGCTGCCGGCCGTGGTCTTGTCCGAGAGCGCGCTCGACATCGTCGCGGCGAGCTGGTCGATCTGGTTCTGCGCCTGCACCAGCGTCTGGTCGCGCAGCTTCAGATCGGCCGCGATCTGGCCCGAAGAGACCACGTTGTTGGCGACGACGTCGAGCGACGATCCATTCGGAAGCTTGATGGTGAGAGCGCCGACGCCGGATTTTGCTGCATCGGTGTTGTATAGCGACGTCGCCGACAGGGCGCCTGCGGACGAGTAGGAGAATTGCGAGGCGAGCCCGGCGCCGACGAGCTGGATGCCGGTGGTGGTGTAGATGTTGGCCTGGTTCGACCCGTCGGTCGTGACGCGAACGTCGACATATTTCGACAGCGTGTTGATCGCCTGATCGCGCTGATCCATCAGCGTTGCGGCGGTCGGATCGTTCGGCGACAGGCCCTGGAGCTTGGTGTTGATGTCGGCGATCTGCTGCATCGCCGCGTTGGCCTGCTGCGCCGAGGTGCCGAGGTCCTGGTCGACGTTGGAGCGCAGCGACTGGATGCCCTTGGTGGTGACGTTGAGCTGCTGCGCCAAGGCCTGCGCGGCACCGACGGCGACTGTCTGCGCCGACGACGAGCCCGCGCTCGTCGACAGCGCCTGCAGCGCGGTGGTGAAATTGTTCAGCGCGGTTTCGAGCGTGCCGCTGTTGCCCGGCGTGCCATAGACATTCTGAAGCTGTTTCAGGATGTTGGCCATCTGGTCGGCGTAACCGCTGCCGCCGGTCTCGGTACGCAGCTGATTCAGCACAAAGCTGTCGAGCTCCCGGCTGACGCCGGTCGTCATCACCGTCGCACCGAAGCCGCCGGTGGTGACCTCGATCTGGTTCGGCGTCTGGACGACGTAACCCGGCGTCTGCGAATTCGCGACGTTCGAGGAAACGATCGAGAGCGCGGCCTGGTTGGCACGCAGGCCGCTCATCGCACTGGCGAGGGCTGAACTCAAACCCATGTTGACTAGCCGCCTTTGGTTACGTCACGCGCCGATCAGCGCAACACGTTCAAGAGGTCCTGCACCATCGAATTCGCCGTCGTGATCACCTTGGTGTTGGCCGAATAGGCCTGCTGGGTCACGATCAGCTTGGTGAACTCGTCGGCAATGTCGGTGTTCGAGCCTTCCAGCGACGAGCCGCTGATGGTGCCCGAGGCACCCGCGATCGCCGGACCCGACTGGTCAGTGACCGCATAGGCGCCGCCGTCCATCGCTTTCAGGTAGTTGGTGCCGTTGAAGTGCGACAGCGTCACCTGGGCGAGGTCGAGGTTCTGACCGTTGGAGAAGGTACCGATCACCAGGCCATTGTTGCTGACGGAGACCGAACGGAGCTGACCGGCAGCGTAGCCGTTCTGCGTGATGGTGTTGATGGTCACCGCGCCACTGGTGCTGGCATATTGCGTCAATCCGCCCGAGGAGATGTTGAAGGCCACCGAGCCGAGCTGCTGACCGCTGACGCTGACGTTGTTGATGGTGATGCCGGAGCCGCTCGGCGAGGTGAGCGAGCCGTCGCTGGCGAAGGTGAAGGCCTGGCCGGTGTTCACCCAGGCGGTCTGCGTACCGGTCGCATTCGGGTCGGTCTGGTAGAACAGGTTCCAGGTGTCGGAATGCCCAGCGCCGAGCGAGGCGCTGTCAGTCTTGGCCCAGCGCAACTGCAGGTCCACCGGGGTGCCGGAAGCGTTGTAGGCCGTCACCGCACCGCCACTGATCGACTCCTTGGTGAAGGTGGCGACGTCGTTGCCGATCACCGTACCGGTTCCGACCGTGCCGGTGCCACGTGCCTGGGTTACCGGGCTCGTTAATCCGAGCGCGGAGAACGCGGACGCCGTGCTCGTGATGCTGAGGTCCTGCGCCGTGCCGGTGTGGAAGGTGATGGCACCGTTCGAGGCGCTGATGGTCGGCGCTACACCCGTGGCGGTGCCGATCGCCGCAAGCAGGTCGCCGACGGTGCCGTCGGCGGGAACGTGCGTCGCGTCATGCAGGCCGCCCGCCGCAGTAATCGTGATCGTCGTCGCAGGGGACGTACCGACGATAATGGTATCGCCCGCCGCAAAGCCTGTTGTCAGCGAGTCGCTCGGCGCGGTGCCCGACAGTTTCGTCGCAGCGGTGATCGGACCCGGCACACTGTTGGAGGCAGCCCCACCAGTGAAGGTAGCGTCCTTGCGCGGAGCCGGAGAGCCGACCGGCAGGGGATTCGTTGCGAAGTCAGCCGGATCGAGACCACCAGAGGCCACGAGCGTGCCGCTCGCCGCAGTGGAGCTCGCCACCGTCTTCGGCTGCGTCGGCAGGTTCGCCCCGTACTGGATCGAGGTCGTCGCCTGCGCCGGGACAAAGTTGTTCTGGAACTGCAGCACCGTCGGCACGCTGCCGGTGGGATTGCCCGTCTTCGGATCCACCGTGACGCCCATCAAATAGTAGCCGGCGCCGTTGACGAGATTGCCGTTGGAATTGAGCTGGAAGTCGCCGCGACGGGTGTAATAGTTGACGCCGTCGAACACCGGTACGTTGTCGACGACGCCGCTCGCCTTCTGCACCGAGAAGAAGCCGTCGCCGGTGATCGCCATGTTGGTGGCGACGGAGGAGGACGAGATCGTGCCCTGCGAGGTGATGGTGGCCTTCGCGTTGGCCGTCACGCCGCCCGCGACCTGCTTGCTCGGCACCGAGGCGTCGGGAATAAGATCGACGAAGCTGGTCCCGATGCCCTTGTAACCGGTGGTGGACGAGTTCGCGATGTTGCCGGAAATGTTCTGAAGCGCAAAGGACTGCGCCTGCAGGCCACCCACCGAGGTGTTCATTGCATCGAAGATACCCATAACTTTGTCTCCAAATCCGATCCCGGCGGCGCCGACGCAGGGCCGCAATCGAAGGAGACTTCGCAAGGGCTATGCCAATGCGGGTATTCTCAGGAAATCAATGACTTGAATAGACAGGCTCAGTTCGGATGACCGGGGCACAATTGCCGGGCCGGCAACAATTGCCGGGACGTTAGGGTCATTCCGGGGCGGTCCACAGGACCGAACCCGGAATCTCGAGATTCTCGAGTACGCAATCGCACACCATAGTTCGATGCTTACACATCGCCCCAGAATGACAACTACAACTGCCTAGGTCGCCGACGCAGCCGCCGGGTGGAAGACCAGACCGAAACCGTCGATGCAGTAGCGCAATCCGGTCGGCTTCGGACCGTCGTCGAAGACGTGGCCGAGATGGCCGCCGCAGCGCCGGCAATGCACCTCGGTGCGAACCATGCCGTAGGTACGGTCCTCGGTCTTGCCGACATTGCCTTCGATTGGCTGGTAGAAGCTCGGCCAGCCGGTGCCGCTCTCGAACTTGGTGTCAGACGCAAACAGCGGCAGGTCGCAGCCGGCGCAGGCGAAGATGCCCTTGCGGTGCTCGTTGAGCAGCGGGCTGGAGCCAGGCCGCTCGGTGCCGTGATTGCGCAAGATCTCATATTGCTGCGGCGTGAGCTGGGCACGCCACTCGGCCTCCGTCTTCTGGATCTCGAACTTTTCCGCGGCCTTCTCTCCGGCCTCGGCCGGGGATCCTCTCAGCCAGCGGAAGGCCGAAAGACCGAACAGGCCGGCGACAGTCGTCAACAGGATGCGGCGGTCAAACATCTCATTCTCCGTGCGCGGGGAGTCCACGCCCTGAGATACGGGCTCTAACGGCCGACGTTACACTTCCGGGCGAAGTTTTTCTCAACTTATTGCGAGACGCTGATGTCGTCCGAGGCCGGTTCCACGTGCTCCGCCACAGGTTTCGGCGGCGGGGTCAGCCGCGGCCGGACACCGGGCAGCGGACGTCGCGGACCAGTGCCGGCGGCCCGGTTAGCCTCGGCGAGACGCGCCTCGCGTTCCCTGTCCTTGACCCGCGCCCGTTCGCGGTAGCGGGCAAGCGTGCCTGCGGCGGCAGAACTCGCCCTGCCCCAGATCCCGACCAATTGGCCGGCGACGCGTCCGGCCGCACCGCCCGCCCAGACCAGCTCGAACGGCAAGAACAGCCGCCAGCGCTCGTCGCCCCACAGGATGCTGCGCGCGATCAACTGCCCGGCCATGGCCGAGGTGTTCATGCCCTGGCGGCCGAATCCGCTTGCCACCCACAGTCCTTTGCGCAACTGGCCGATCTGCGGCATGCCATGCACGGTCTGACCGGTGGCACCGCCGAACATGTCGGTGACCTCGACATTGCCGAGTTGGGGAAAGATGGATCGGATCCGTCGCCTGACGGCGCCCGCAAAGCGCTGCGGACGCGCGGCCCAGGTGGTCTCCGGGCTCTCCCACATCAGCCGGTCGCCGTCGACGATGCGGAAGTGGTCGACACCATCGGAATCCATCACCGATCCCTTGAAGGCGATGATCTCATGCACGCGCTCACCGAGCGGCGCGGTGATCCCGGCATAGCGCCAGACCGGCAGCAGCGTCTCCGACAGGCGCCTCAAGGGCGCGCCGAGATGAATGTTGCCGGCGAGTACGATGTGCGTGGCGCGCAGCCGCGCCGTGGGCGTCACGATGCGCTTGCGGACGCCGGAATGATCGATGCTGACCACCGGCGTATCTTCGAAGATGCGGGCGCCGGCGCGCCGCGCCAGCGCCGCAAGGCCGTGCACATATTTGCGGCCGTCGACCTGGAATGCCCGGGGATAATACACGCCGTGGAAGTAACGATCGGTCTTCAGCACCTTGCGAACGCGATCGGCCTGCCAGCCCTCGACCTCGGTGTCGAAATCCTCGCTCAGCATCTGCAACCGGCTGATCAGCCGGTCGCCGGCATCGACATTGGAGACTTCCAGCACGCCGTCGCTCGGGCCGATCCCCGGCATGTTCTCTTCGGTGGCGTTGGCGCGGACGAACTCTGCGCCCTCCTTCGACAATGCCCACAATTCGCGCGCGTCCTCGAAGCCGACGCGCTCGATCAGCTCGGTGAGCGGCAGCGCAAAACCCGGCGTCACCGTGCCGAGCTGGTTGCCGGAGGCATTCCAGCCGATATGGCGGCCCTCGAGCACCGCGACACTGGCCCCGAGGCGGGCCGCCTCCAGCGCGATGGAGAGCCCGGCAAGCCCCGCCCCGATGACGCAGATGTCGGCGTCGAGATCGAACGACAGCCGCATGCGCTCGCGAAGGCCGGCTTCTTCCTGGGACTCGCTTGTGAAAGTCTCACTCATGTCGTTTTCTTAAAGGACCGATCGGGCGCTTGTCACCTTGTCCTCAACCGGCGTCTGTAGATTATTCTGGACGTGTAACGATTCGAGAATGCCATGCGCCGTTTGATGCTGCTGCGTCACGCCAAGACCGAGACCGACGCACCGAGCGGCCGTGACCGGGATCGCCGCCTCGACGACCGCGGCCACAGGGATGCCGCGCAGATCGGCGACTGGATCGCCGCCCATCCGCCCTTCCCCGATACCGTGCTGGTGTCGCATGCGGTCCGGGCCCGGCAGACCTGGGACATTGCCTGGACCGCGATGAAGGACCGCGTCGCGGCGCCGCAGGTCGAGATCCTGTCGGAACTCTACGGCGCCCATCCCGCGCAGATCCTGGAGTCCATTCGCACTGCAACCGTCCCGGCCAACCCGAAGCGGTTGCTGCTGGTCGGCCACAATCCCGGCATGCACGAGGTCGCGCTCATGCTGATGGGCGGCGGCGATCACGCCGGCGCCAAGGCGCTCGCCCACAACCTGCCCACTGCGGGGCTTGCGATCTTGGACTTTGACGTCAAGGATTGGGGGGGACGTGGCCTACCGCCACGGCAAACTGGTGCTGTTCGTCAGCCCCAAGCTGCTTCGAACGGGATGAGACGCGCGGGCGCCGTCTCGACCGTTTGATCCAGCCTGGTCAATTGGGAGGCGCAGATGTTCAAGTCCATTCTCGTGCCCATCGATCTCGCCGACACTGATCTCGCCAAGCCGGCGATTGCAACTGCGTTGACGCTGTCGCAGACCTGGAACGGATCGATACGCCTGCTCAACGTGCTGCCGATGACGCCAGTGATGCTGGCCGAATACGTGCCAGCCGATTTCGACGAGCAGCAGCGCCAGACTTCGGAAGAAGCACTCGCCATCGTCGCACGCGAATCCGGCATCGAGCCTTCCCGCATCTCCAGCGTGGTGCGCCAGGGCGGCATCTATCACGAAATCCTGGAGGAAGCAGCGCACATGAAAGCCGACCTGATCGTGATGACCTCGCACCGGCCGGCGATGCGCACCTATTTCCTCGGCTCCAATGCCGGGCACGTCGTGCGTTATGCGAAGTGCTCGGTGCTGGTGGTCAGGCACTGAGCATGATCCGGAAAGCGCAGCGGTTTTCCGAAGAGATCATGCTCGAATAACAACCTAAAGCGCGATGCCATCGCGCTTTGAGCTCGGAGCAATAGCGTGAAGCAATGGTGGCGGAGATGGACTTACGAGGTCCCGCTCGCGATTGGCGACGCCTTGTGGGAGGTGCTGGTCGTACAATTGGCGGCGCTGCTGGACAGACTGACGGTGCGGAAGGTCATCGCCTTCATCCCCGTCGCTATCATCGTACTAGCCTATTACCACAGGATCCCGATTCCGCCGGAGCTAATGCTGGTCGGCGATTTCCTCGCCTATATCGACATCTTCTCGGTGCTGTTCCTGCTAGGCGTGTTGAGCCGCGTCACGACGATTCTGTTCGTCGTGAGGCAGGCGGCGGCGCGCATCGTCCTGCTCGCCGGCAGCCTCGTCGCGCGTATGCAGCGCATGGACGTCCGGCATGGGCGCCAACGCGGTGCCTCATCGAGGCCTCGCCGCAAGCCCGACCGGTCCGAGGACGATCGAGCTTTGGGCGGCGTGTGGGACCAGGCCGCGATCGCCTGATCCCGGCGGTCCGTTACAGATACCGCGTCAGCTCGGCCTTGACATGCCCGTAGACCGCGTCCTCGATCTGGCAGCGCGTGATCCCGATGTCGCGCAGGGCGCGGTCGTCGAGCTCGCTCAGCGTCTTGACGGCGGAGCGGTGCTCCAGGCGGTCGAACAGCGCATAGGCGCCGCTGGCGAGTGCGCGGAAAAATCCGCCCGATGAGGATGGGCGTAAACTCCGCCCGGCAGTTTGCGAGATCGTGTTCATTTTTCTTCTCCGGCCTGCTGTCCACGCGGCGAAGCGGATGCCGTTGGCGCAGACGCGGCAAGCGCCTGAACCTCACTTGCCGTCGGATTGCTCTCGCTCACCTCGGCTCAATCGCGGACCTTGATGGAACCTAAATGCTCCAGTACATTGCTCGGTACAAGGGAAACATTGCTCTCGGTGCAATAATGTCCAAGTTCGAGTACGTGAAGCTTGCCGATGCCATTGCCGCCGATATCTCTAACGGCACGTTAAGGCCCGGCGACCGGCTGCCGCCGCAGCGCAATTTTGCCTATGATCGTGGCATTGCCGTCTCGACCGCGAGCCGGGTTTATACGGAATTGCTCCGCCGCGGCCTCGTCGTCGGCGAGGTCGGCCGCGGCACCTTCATCTCCGGCGATATCAGGCGCGAAGTCGAGACGATGAGCGAGCCGCGCGATGCGCGCATCGACTTCGAGGTCAATTACCCCCTGGTGCCGCAGCAATGGGCCATGATCGCCAAGAGCCTTGCGGGGCTCGAGCGCGTCGACGCGCTCGAATCCGTGCTGCGCATCTCGACCAGCACCGGCACCAAGAGCGCGCGCAATGCCGCCGCCGCCTATCTCGCGCGCAAGGATTTCGCGCCGCAGGCCGAGCAGATCGTCTTCACCGCCAATGGCAAGCAATCGCTCGCGGCCGCGCTCACGGCGCTCGTGCCCACCGGCGGCCGCTGCGGTGTCGAGGCGCTGACCTATCCCTACGTCAAGAGCATCGCCGCGCGGCTCGGCGTGACGCTGGTCCCGATTCCGATGGACGAGTACGGCGCACGGCCCGACGCCATCCAGAAAGCGCATCGCGAGGCCCACCTGTCGGCGCTGTATCTCCAGCCCATCATCCAGAATCCGCTCGGTGTCACCATGAACGCGACACGGCGCGCCGACATCATGCGCGTCGCCGAAAAGCTCGACCTCACCATCATCGAGGACACCGTCTATGGCTTCCTCGCCGACGACACGCCGCTCGCGGCGCTCGGGCCGGACCGCTGCATCGTGCTCGACAGCCTCTCCAAGAAGGTCGCGCCGGGGCTTGCGCTCGGTATCCTCGTCACGCCGCCGCATCTGCGCGAGAGCGTGATGAGCGCCGTCCGCACCGGCGGCTGGATCGCCTCGGGCCATGCGGTTGCGGCCGGGCAGCGGCTGATGGCCGACGGCACCGTCGCCGAACTGACGCGGCTTAAGCGCATCGACGCCGCGCGCCGTCAGCAGACCGCGGCAAGGCTGCTGGCCGGCTATCAGCTCGCCGCCGACCCGCGCTCCTATCATCTCTGGCTCACGCTGCCGCCGCACTGGCGCTCGCAGACCTTCGTCGCGGCGGCAGCCCGGCGCGGCATCGCATTGACGCCATCCTCGACCTTCGCGATCGCGCATGGCCACGCGCCGAATGCCGTGCGCCTGGCGCTCGCCCCGCCCTCGCCCGAGCAGCTCGATTCCGGTCTGCGCACGATCGTGTCGCTGCTCGGCACCAAGGAAGAGGATTTCGACTCGACGGAGTAGCCAGAGCGTTTTCGAGCGAAGTGGATACCGGTTCGCGTAAAGAAAACGCGTTAAAACAACAATCCAGCCGCTTGCCTCTCAGGGCTCCGGCCATTCCGCGATGAAGCCCTTCGCCTTGTACGGCTCGATCTTGTCCCATTCGTACAGCATGCGGCGGCAAAATTCGGCGTCGGTATGCCATAGCTTGCGCGGCGTTGCGAAACTGTCGACGGTGAGCAGCATCTTCTCGACCTCCGGCCAGTGCCGGTGCAGCGTCATCGGATAGCGCCGCGCGGTCCAGGTATTGCCGACGCAGATCACGCGGTGGATATTCCGCAGTCCCAGCGCGGCCTCGATGATCGGCAGCGAGAGGATCACATTCTCCCCGGTGTTCATCGCGCGATGCTCCTCGAGGATCCGCTCCGCCGGAATGCCCGCCGCGACCATCGCCGCCTTGATGATGGTGCACTCGGATTGCTCCGAGCCCGGGGTCACGCCGCCGCTGACAACCGACCAGCGGAAATAGCCCTCACGCCACAGCCGCGCAGCGGTCCCGGCGCGCAATGCGACATCCTCTCGCGTGCCGAACATGAACAACAGATCGGCCGGCACGAGTGGCGTGTCGATCAGATGCCTGCGGTTGATCTCCGAAATCTCATCCGCGCTCGGCAGGCGAGCGGTGCTATCCTTGGTCGACATGCCTGCACGATGCGGCAGCGGCGCTCGACCGCGAAGTCACGTTTGATTGCGGCCGGTTGCAAAGCTAGAGCGTTTTCGAGCGAAGTGGATGCCGGTTCGCGTAAAGAAAACGCGTCAAAACTAGAATCTAGAGCCGCGTTCCGATGGAATCGGAACGGGGCTCTAGGGCAGCAGCGACTCGGGCAGACGGTGGAGCGTATAGCTCCGCGGCTGGTTGCGCCGCACGAAACCGCCAACCTGCCAGGCGAACAGCGCGGCAAAGCCGACGATGAACAGCGCGCCCGCAAATTCGCCGATCGTAAGCGCACGGATCAATAGCCCCGCCATCGCCACTGTCAGCATCGCCAGGAACGCCAGCACCGCCGCATAGGTCTTGTGGCCAAGCCCCGCAGTCAATTGGGCGCGGCTACCGGCCTGCGCCATCCGCGCATGCAACGCGACGATGAACTCGCGAAAACCGTTGTCTTGCGGCGCCATCAGTGCTGCGCTCTGCCAGCTCGTCGACAGGATCGCGATGCGGCCGCCACCGGTGCGACTGATGTCGGCGCGAAAGCGGTGCCGCTGCATCGACACAGGGCGGAACGACAGCCGGATCGCCGAGATCTCGTCATAGCGCCACAGGCCGGAGCGGCCGGCGATGTGCCAGGAAAGCCCGTCCTCTGTCAGCTCGAAGCGATGCGCCGAGCCGATCAGCGACGCCTTGTAGGCATAGCTCCTGGCCGAAGCGGCCTCAGCTCCCAAAACCTGCATCTTCACAATCAATCCCGTGCGCGCAATCCAGTCTGCGATCGGCTTGCGCGATCGCCCTCGCCCATCCTACAAGCGGGGCATGGCTGAGACGACCTTTTTCCCGCGCCGCCTGATTCTCGGCGCCGCCGTGATCTCCGGCGTGCTGCTCGCGCTCGCGGTGCACATGCTGGGCGCGCGCTACGGGCTCGACCTCGGCGGCCTCTGGCGCTCCGACACCCACGAGTTCATACCCGCGGGCGCGGCGATCGCCTGGTGGCTGATCGCGACCGTGGGCTTTTCCGGCGGATATTTCACGGCGACATTGATGCAGAGCGCTGTCTCCGGCCAGATACCGCAACGGATGCGGCAATTCCTGATCGCCGTCGGCGTGCTCCTGCTTGCGGGTGCGGGCCAGGTGGCCTCGGCGCCGAGCCCGATCCCGACCGTCTCGGGTGTGCTCGCCGGGCTCGCCGCGCTGTGCCTCGGCGCCGTGATGGCGTTCTGCGGCGCGCATTTCGCACTTCGCCGCGGCTAATCCTTCACGCGGACGCGCGCAGCCTTGGACGTTCCAGCATTATCGTGACGTCTGACGCAGGCCTCGGCTTGCTGAACAGATAGCCCTGCGCCTGGATGCAGCCTTCACGCCGCAGGAGCTCGAGCTGCTCATCGTTCTCGACGCCTTCCGCCGTGGTCACGATGCCGAGGCTGCGCCCCAATCCCGTCACCGCGCGGATGATCGCCACGGAATCCTCGCGCCTCCCAAGCTCGGACACAAAGGAGCGGTCGATCTTGATCTTGTCGAAGGGGAAGCTGCGCAGATAGCTCAGCGACGAATAGCCGGTGCCGAAATCGTCGAGCGAGATCCGCACGCCCATGGCGCGCAGCTCGTGCAACGTCGTCAGTGTCGCCTCGCTGTTCTGGAGCAGCACGGATTCGGTGATCTCGAGCTCGAGGCGGCGCGCAGCGAGCCCCGAGGCGGCCAGCGCCTCGGTCACGGATGCGATCAGGTTGGGGTTCTTGAACTGCACCGGTGACAGGTTGACGGCAACACCGATCTCGTCCGGCCAGGTCGCCGCGTCAGCGCAGGCGCCACGCAGCACAAGCTCGCCGAGCTGGACGATGAGACCGGTTTCTTCGGCGAGCGGAATGAAGTTGATGGGCGAGATCAGGCCGCGGTGCGGATGGTTCCAGCGCAGCAGCGCTTCAAAGGCGACGACGCGATCGCTCGCGACGTCGCGGATCGGCTGGTAGTACACGGCGAATTCATTTCGTTGCAGCGCTGCGCGCAAATCCATTTCCAGGAGGCGCCGCGCCTGCGCGCGGGCATCCATGCCGGTCTCGAAGAAGCGGTAGGTACCGCGGCCGTCCGCCTTGGCGCGGTAGAGTGCCAGGTCGGCGTTCTTCAGCAGTTCATCGGGGTTGTCGCCGTCCTGCGGCGACAGCGAAATACCGATCGAGACGCCGATGACGATCTGATGATCGTCGATCTCGTAAGGTGCGGAGATCACTTCGACGAGACGGCCGGCAAGCACCGTTGCGGCGGCTTCCTCGGACCGGCCGATCTGAACCACGGCGAACTCGTCACCGCCGAGCCGGGCCACGGTGTCGTTCTCGCCGACACAGGACGCAAGCCGCCTGCCAACTTCTTTCAGCAGCGCGTCGCCGATCGGATGTCCCAGCGAGTCGTTGATGTCCTTGAAATGATCGAGATCGAGACAGAGCACCGCGAGCTGGTCATTCGTCTTTGCCCGGCGCAGTCCCTGTTCGAGCTGCTCGTGGAACAGCACGCGGTTCGGCAGATTGGTCAGCGCATCGTGGCGCGCCATGTGCGAGATCCTGGCTTGCGCCTCCAGCCACTCTGTAATGTCCTCGAAGGTCGCGACCCAGCCACCGCCCTGCATCGGCTGGTTGACGACCCGGATCGAGCGGCCGAGCCGATTGACGACTTCGCTCGTGGTCCGCCCCTCACGCGCATCGGCGACGAGGCGCGCGAAGAATTCGACGGGATCTCCGTTCCACTGGCCCTTGCTCTGCTCTTCTTTCAGCACGTCGAGCAGCGGGCGGCCGGTGAGCTGCATGTCCGAGCGGCGCAGCATCGTGGCATAGCGCTCGTTGAAAAGCAGAATCTTGCCGTCAGCATCGAACATGCACAGGCCCTGCGACATGTTCTCGAGCGCGGTATCCAGCACGATCTGCTGACGTCCGAGTTCGCCCTTGGCGCGACGGTCGAGCACCGCCGCGGCAAGCGCGATAGCGAGAATGGCAGCGGCCGCGCTGGCGGTCAGGATGGACAACGACGCCGGCGGGATCGAAAGACCGCCGATCCCTACCGTAGGATCGGGCGTCAACTCCAGCGCCCCCATCGCGGTGAAATGGTGTGAGACGATGGCAACCGTCAACAGGACCGTCCCGCCCAGCGCATTGGACAGGCTGTCGCCTCTTCCCGCGACGAGCAGGGCGAACGATCCAAAAACGATGCCGAGCAGGATCGAGATTGTGACGGTACCGGTTGCCCAGCCGACATGGGCGGGAATCTCGAACGCCATCATGCCGGTGTAATGCATGGCCGCCACGCCGCCGCCGACGACGGCACCGCCGAACGCAACCAGCGGTCCCCGCGTCGTCGAAACCGAGATGCTGAGACCGATGAAGGTGACTGCGATCGCAAAGATCAGCGACAGGACCGTCACCGGGATGTTGTAGGCGCCGCCGGCGCCCGGCCCGTATGCCTGCATCGCGATGAAATGGGTCGCCCAGATGCCGCAGCCGGCAACGGCAGCATCCAGCGCGATCCACGCTACGCGAGCACCGCCACGCGCGGCACGGGCCCGATGAAACAGGCTGATCGCCGCCGCGCTGGCGAGCAGGCACACCGCGCCGCCAAGTGCGACCAGGCGCCAATCGTGCTGGTCCGTGAGACAGTAAAGAACTTGGTACATTGCCGGCCCCTGTTGGACAGGCACTAGAACCGGCAGAAGTGGACAGTCGGTAACTGATCAGGAGCCGGTTACCGCAATGGTGAACAGACAATGTGTGCGGTCGCTCACATTGGATGCCCCTGATCCTTTGCGCCAAGGCCGATCACGCCGGCAGCGAGCAGCAGGACGGCTGCCGATATGATTAGCGACTGGTGAAGGCCCGTCATGAACGCGCCGTTCGACGCCACCAGCGAGCCGAACAGCGCGACGCCGAGCACGCTGCCGGTCTGCCGTGTCGCATTCAGGATGCCTGCCGCGATGCCGGAGCGCGCCTTCTCGACACTGCCCAGCAAGGTCGAGGTCAGCGGCGGCACAAGGAGACCAAGTCCGCCGCTGATCGCGATCAACTGCGCGCACATCGCCCAATAGCTCGTCCCGGCTTCGATCCGGAGCAGACCGAGACAGCCGAGCGCCGATACACAGGCGCCGATGACGATGGTCGGGCATGCGCCGATGCGCTCGGCGAGGCGCGGCGCCAGCAGGTTGACCGGCAGCACCGCGCCCATCATCGGCACGAAAGCAAGCCCGGTCCACCACGCCGACAGCCCGTTGATCCTCTGGAAGTAGAGGCTGAGCACGAAGATCAGGCCGTAGATGGCGATGTTCACGAGCAGGCCGACGATGGTCGTCAGAGTAAACAGCCGGTGACTGAACAACAACAGGGGCAGCATCGGCTGCGCGGCGCGGCTCTCGCGCCAGACAAACAACACGGCGAAGACGGCGGCCGCCGCGAAGGCGGAAAGCACGAGCGGATGCCGCCAGCCGAGCGCGCCACCCTCGATGATCGCCCCGGCAAGTGCACCCAGCGCGCCGATCGCAGCGAGTTGTCCGGGAAGGTCGAGCTCGCGCGAGGGTGCGCGGGTGGTCTCGCTCGCATGGCGCCAGCTCAGCCAAAGGCCGATGAGGCCAATGGGCAGATTGACCAGGAAGATCGCGCGCCAGCCGACCAGCGTGATCAGCGCGCCTCCGACGAAGGGGCCGGCGGTGAGCGCAAGGCTCGCTCCGGCCGCCCAGAMCRYKMCGAAGCGGCCGTGAGACTTAACTCAGCGCCTTATGGGGCATGGACTCGTGCGCCGCTAGAATAGCCGCCCGCCGTTCGGCACGGGCTTGCACGGCTGGACCAGCACGACCTTGCCATCGGCGTCGGGGAAGCCGAGCGTCAGCACCTCCGACACAACCGGCCCGATCTGGCGCGGCGGGAAATTGACGACAGCCGCGACCTGTTGTCCCACTAGCGTCTCGAACGGATGATTTTCGGTGATCTGCGCCGAGCTCTTGCGCACGCCGATCGCGGGGCCGAAGTCGATCCACAGCCGCCAGGCCGGCTTGCGCGCTTCCGGGAACGGCTTGGCATCGACGATGGTGCCGATTCGGATATCGACCGCGAGGAAGGTACTGAAGTCGATGGTGGGCGACGCAGCCGCGGCGGGATCGTGGGTGACGTGCATTGAATGTCCGTTTGGAGAGTGGCTTCGTTCGCAATATTGTGGCGCGAAGCGGAGTTTCGTACAACGCCGCAGCCGAAGCATCACGCATGCGCGAGGAACGTCTTGCCCAACATCATCTACGGCATCAAGAACTGCGACACCATGAAGAAGGCGCGGGCCTGGCTTGACGCCCATGGCGTCGCCTACGAGTTTCACGACTACAAGTCTGTGGGCGTGGAGAAGGACAAGCTCAAGCTGTGGAGCGACAAGCTCGGCTGGGAGACGCTGCTCAATCGCGCCGGCACGACCTTCAAGAAGCTGCCCGACGCCGACAAGGAAGGTCTCACCGAAAAGAAGGCGTTGGCGCTGATGCTGGCTCAACCATCGATGATCAAGCGTCCGGTGCTGGAAGTCGGCGGCAAGCTCCTGGTCGGCTTCAAGCCGGACATCTATGCTAAGGAAGTCGGCGCCAAATCACGCTGAGCGCTAGTTCAGCTCGATGATCTTGGTGGTGACGCCGGCCGAATCCGCGAATTCGACCAGTTCGGCAGCGGCGATACGGCCGGGGGCGTGGTGAAAGAGGTCGCGGTCGATCACCGCGCGCAGTTTGGGACGCGGCAGCGCGTCATTTCGGCGCATCAGATTCTTGATCTCGAAACCGCCGTCCTCGCAGAAAGCCTTGAGCGAGGCGATGATGTGACAGACGCTTCCGTCGGTCTGGAACGGCGGCAGCAGGCGTTCATAGGCAACGATACGACCGTAGATGTCGTCGACGTCGGCAACGCTGTAAACTGGAAGCCCGCGCGCCACGCATTCGTAGGTGCGGCGCTTGCAAAATCCAAAACAATATTCCCGGCAGATCGAAAGCCCGCGCATGATCCGTGCTTCGGGAAAACTTTCTATGAAGGCTGGCGCGTGGGACGAAAGACCGCTAACGACGGCTCGATGACCGGTGCCTTCGCGAACCGGGAGGCCAGGGCAGGCGCGACATCAAAACAGTTCCGACTAAGGGAGCATATGTCTCCCGGCTGGAGGGCTGACTTGCTCAGCTTTCCGCCTTGCCTAACCCCCGTCACCTCCGGCATATTCCGCGCCCGGAGGCGGCGTTCCGGGACGGGCTCCAAGGCCTCCGGAAAGCCGAAGTAAACTATGGACAGCCACGCGCGGCGCGCGGGCAGGGGGAAATCTGTTTGGCCGATGAGTTCATTCTCGAAACGGAAGGCTTGACCAAGGAGTTCGCGGGCTTCTTCGCTGTCCGCGACGTTGCGCTCAAGGTTCGCCGTGGGAGCATCCACGCGTTGATCGGCCCGAACGGCGCCGGCAAGACGACGTGCTTCAATCTGTTGACCAAGTTCCTGCAACCGTCCGCCGGGAAGATCCTTTACAAGGGACAGGACATCACCGCGATGGCCCCGGCCGACGTGGCGCGCATGGGGCTGGTGCGTTCGTTCCAGATTTCAGCGGTATTTCCGCATCTCACCGCGCTGGAAAATGTCCGTGTCGCGCTGCAGCGCCAGCACGGCAGCTCCTTCGATTTCTGGCGCTCCAAGTCGGTGCTCAACCGCTTCAACAACCGTGCGCTGGAGCTGTTGAACGATGTCGGCCTCAGCGAGTTTGCGAATACGCCAGCAGTCGAGATGCCTTATGGGCGCAAGCGCGCACTGGAGATCGCAACCACGCTCGCGCTCGACCCGGAGATGATGCTGCTGGACGAGCCGATGGCCGGCATGGGCCATGAGGACATCGACAAGATCGCAGCGCTCATCAAGCGGATCTCTGCGAAATATACCATCCTGATGGTCGAGCATAATTTGAGCGTTGTAGCCAATCTCTCCGACATCATCACCGTGCTGACGCGCGGGCAGGTGCTCGCGCAAGGCAATTACGCCGAACTCACCAAGGACGAGCGCGTCAAGGAAGCTTATCTGGGAGCCGGTCATGCCTGAGACTGCCAAGCCGCGGAAGCTCCGGCAAGGGCCGCAACCGGAGGCAACATCCTTCAGGTCCGTAACCTCGAAGCATGGTACGGCGAGTCCCACATCCTGCACGGGATCAACTTCGACGTGAACGCGGGCGAGGTCGTCACCCTGCTCGGGCGTAACGGCGCCGGCAAGACGACCACGCTGAAGTCGATCATGGGCATCATCGGCAAGCGTACCGGCTCGGTGAAGTTCAACAACCAGGAAATCATCCGCGCGACGTCGGACAAGATCGCGCGGATGGGTATCGCGTTCTGCCCGGAGGAGCGCGGAATTTTCTCCAGCCTCGATGTGCGAGAGAATTTGTTGCTGCCGCCGGTGGTCCGCGCTGGCGGATTGCCGCTCGAGCAGATCTTCGATCTGTTTCCGAACCTGAAGGAGCGGCTCAACAGCCAGGGCACCAAGCTGTCCGGTGGCGAGCAGCAGATGCTCGCGATCGCGCGCATCCTGCGCACAGGCGCGAGCTTCCTGATGCTGGACGAGCCGACCGAGGGCCTTGCGCCTGTTATCATCCAGCAGATCGGTCACACCATTGCGCGGCTCAAGAAGGAGGGTTTTACGATCCTCCTGGTCGAGCAGAACTTCCGCTTCGCATCCACCGTCGCCGACCGCTACTATGTGGTCGAACACGGCAAGATCATTGACGGATTTTCCAACGCGGAGCTTGCCGCCAACATGGACAAGCTCCACACCTATCTCGGCGTCTAGAACGGCCACGAGAAAATTCACAAGGGAAGTAGCATGAAGACAAAGTCGATTGCATCGTTTCTGCTTGGCACGGCGTTGGCCGTTACCACCGCTGGCGTCGCCTTCGCGCAGGACAAGACCGTCAAGATCGGTGCGCTGTCCGATCAGTCCGGCCTCTATGCCGACCTCGGCGGTCCCGGCTCGACGCTAGCCGCGCAAATGGCCGTCGAAGATTCCGGCCTTGCGGCGAAGGGCTGGAAGATCGACATCATCTCGGGCGATCACCAGAACAAGCCCGACATCGGCACCGCGATCGCGCGGCAGTGGTTCGACGTCGACAAGGTCGACATCATCGTCGACGTGCCGAATTCCGGCGTGGCGCTTGCCGTCAACAACGTCGTCAAGGAAAAGAACGGCGTCTACATCAATTCCGGTGCGGCGACCTCGGACCTTACCAACGCGCAGTGCACCCCCAACACCGTGCACTGGACCTACGACACCTACATGCTGGCCCACACCACGGGCCAGGCGCTGGTGAAGGCCGGTGGCGATACCTGGTTCTTCCTGACAGCGGACTATGCCTTCGGTGCGGCGCTCGAGCGCGACACCACCTCCGTCATCACCGCCAATGGCGGCAAGGTGGTCGGCAGCGTCAAGCATCCGCTGAACACGCCGGACTTCTCGTCCTTCCTGCTCCAGGCGCAGTCGTCCAAGGCCAAGATCATTGGCCTTGCCAATGCCGGCGGCGACACCACCAATGCGATCAAGCAAGCCGCGGAGTTCGGCATCGGCAAGGGCGGCCAGAAGCTCGCCGCGCTGCTTCTGTTCCTCACCGACGTCAAGGCGCTCGGACTCGAGACCGCGCAGGGCTTGAACTTCACCGAAACCTTCTATTGGGACATGGACGACAAGACCCGCGCCTTCTCCAAGCGCTTTGCCGAGAAGATGAAGAACAACGCTCCGCCGACCATGGTGCAGGCCGGGGTCTATTCGGGCCTGCGGCATTACTTCAAGGCGCTCGAGGCGCTTGGCGGCAATCCGCATGACGGCGTGAAAGTCGTCGAGAAGATGAAGTCGATGCCGACCGAGGACGATCTGTTCGGCAAGGGCGAGATTCAGCCCAACGGCCGCACCATCCACAACGCCTATCTGTTCGAGGTGAAGAAGCCCTCCGAGTCCAAGGGACCGTGGGATTTCTACAAGCTCGTCGGCACGGTGCCAGGCGACCAGGCCTTCACGCCGCTTTCCGAAAGCAAGTGCGCGCTGCTTAAGAAGTAAGACCAACAGCCCGCCGGCAGTCAGCCGGCGGGCAGCTCTAAGGAACGCCGAAGGGACCGGGTGCGGGATCGATGCAGGCTCTTTACGCTCAGCTACTGGTGGGACTGATTAACGGCTCGTTTTACGCGCTGCTCAGTCTCGGGCTCGCCGTGATCTTCGGCATGCTCAACATCATCAATTTTGCCCACGGCGCGCTCTACATGATGGGCGCCTTCGTCGCCTATTTCCTGCTGAGCCTCGGCGGGATCAATTACTGGTGGGCGCTGCTGCTTGCGCCGATCATCGTCGGCATCTTCGGCATGATCCTGGAGCGGACCATGCTGCAATGGCTGACCGGGCTCGATCACCTCTACGGCCTGCTCCTGACCTTCGGCATCGCGCTGATCGTGCAGGGCGTGTTCCAGAATTACTTCGGCTCTTCCGGCCTGCCTTACGCCATTCCGGACCAGCTCAAGGGCGGCATGAATCTCGGCTTCATGTTCCTGCCGATCTATCGCGGCTGGGTCGTCATCTTCTCGCTGGTCGTGTGTCTTGCGACCTGGTTCCTGATCGAGAAGACCCGGCTCGGCGCTTACCTGCGCGCCGCGACTGAAAATCCGACGCTGGTCCGCGCCTTCGGCATCAACGTGCCGCGCATGATCACGCTGACCTACGGCCTCGGCGTCGGCCTTGCCGCGCTCGCAGGCGTGCTTTCGGCGCCGATCAACCAGGTGCGGCCGCTGATGGGCGCCGACCTGATCATCGTCGTGTTCGCCGTGGTCGTGATCGGCGGCATGGGATCGATCATGGGCTCGATCATCACCGGCTTCGCGCTCGGTGTGATCGAGGGCCTGACCAAGTATTTCTACCCCGAGGCCTCCAACACTGTCGTGTTCGTGCTGATGGTGCTGGTGCTCTTGGTGAAGCCAACGGGATTGACGGGAAGGGCGGCCTGATATGACAGCCTTGACGGACGACACATTGCCGATGACGCCGCGCGCGATGCGCGACGAGATGATCGTGTTCGTGGTGATGGCGCTGCTGCTGGCGTCGGTGCCGTTCACGGGAGTCTACCCGTTCTTCGTGATGCAGGCTCTTTGCTTTGCGCTGCTGGCCTGCGCCTTCAATCTCCTGATCGGCTACGGCGGACTTTTGTCCTTCGGACACGCGATGTTCCTGGGGACCGCCGGCTATTGCAGCGCTCATGCTCTGAAAGTGTGGGCACTTCCGCCGGAACTCGGCATCCTCGTCGGTGTCGCCGCGGCCTTCGTGCTCTCGATCATCACCGGCTACATCTCGATCCGCCGCCAGGGCATCTACTTCTCGATGATCACGCTGGCGCTGTCGCAGCTCCTCTACTTCATCTATCTGCAGGCACCGTTCACCCATGGCGAGGACGGTATCCAGGGCATTCCGCAAGGGCGCATGTTCGGCCTCTTCGATCTGTCCAAGCCGACTGTGCTCTACTATGTCGTGCTGGTTGGCTTCCTCGCCGGCTTCCTGCTGATCTACCGCATCATCAATTCGCCGTTCGGCGAGGTCCTGAAGTCGATCCGTGAGAACGAGCCGCGCGCGATCTCGCTGGGATACCGGACCGACCAGTACAAGTTCCTGGCGTTCATCCTGTCGGGGACGCTGGCCGGCTTTGCCGGTTCGCTGAAGGTGTTTGTGGCGCAGAACGCCTCGCTGACCGACGTCCATTGGACGATGTCGGGCGAAGTCGTGCTGATGACGCTGGTTGGCGGCCTCGGCACCATCTTCGGCCCGGTGGTCGGCGCCTTCGTGATCATCGCCATGCAGCAATATCTGGCGGGCTTCGGCCAGTGGGTGACGGTGATCCAGGGCTCGATCTTTGTGATCTGCGTGCTCACCTTCCGCCGTGGCGTTATCGGTGAAATCGCGCATTACTTCCGGCGGTCGCTCTAAGTAATTGATTTAAGGTCGATTTACCTATTGCGTGAAAGCGGTGGATGACCCGGCTCCGCGGGCGTGAGGTGGCACGCGCGCGGATCGGAAATGGTCTATGACAGTTTTGTGACGGCCCGCCCGGGCCGGGCCATTTCCAACCGGTAGCCTATCCCCATGATGCGATGGTTTCGCGCTTTCCTCCCAAAGGAAGAACGGTTCTTCGACCTGTTCGACCGCCACGCCCAGACCGTGATCCAGGGCGCGATCGCGCTCCAAGGCGTGCTCAACGGGGGCGAGGAGACGCCGGTTTATTGCCAGAGCGTCAACCAATTCGAGAACGACGCCGACAACATCACCCGTGAGGTGCTGACGGCGGTGCGCCGCACCTTCATCACGCCGTTCGACCGCGGCGACATCAAGAACCTCATCACCTCGATGGACGACGCCATCGACCAGATGCAGCAGACGGCAAAGGCCGTGATGCTGTTCGAGGTCCGCACTTTCGAGCCGCCGATGCGGGAGATCGGTGCGCTTCTCATCGAATGCGCCAATCTGGTCGGCCGCGCGCTGCCGTTGCTGCAATCGATCGGCCCGAACGTGGCGATGCTGACCGCGATCACGGAGGAATTGACCAAGCTCGAAGGCCGCGTCGACGATCTCCACGACATTGGCTTGAAGGAATTATTCCTCAAGCATCGCGAGGGTAACGCGATGGATTTCATCGTCGGCGTCGAGATCTACGACCATCTTGAAAAAGTGGCCGATCGCTTCGACGACGTCGCGAACGAGATCAACAGCATCGTCATCGAGCAGGTCTAGCGCATGATCCGGAAAAGTGTGCAGCGGTTTTCCTTCGCGACAAACGCGGAACGCGTTTGCGCGGAGATCATGCGTAAGCTTTGAAGGCAGGGGCCGCGCTGTGGATGCTGCGTTGGGTCTTCCCGTCCTGGTCGGACTGATCGCCGTCGCGCTGCTGTTCGATTTCCTGAACGGCTTGCACGACGCGGCCAATTCGATTGCGACCATCGTCTCGACGCGCGTGCTGCGGCCGCAATTCGCGGTGATCTGGGCCGCGTTCTTCAATTTCATCGCCTTCATGGTGTTTGGGTTGCACGTCGCGCAGACCATCGGCACCGGCATCATCGATCCCTCCATCGTCGATGCCCAGGTGATCTTCGCGGCCCTCGTCGGCGCCATCGTCTGGAACATCGTGACCTGGGCGCTCGGCATCCCGTCATCGTCGTCGCACGCGCTGATCGGCGGGCTCGTCGGCGGCGGCATGGCCAAGGCCGGGATATCGGCGGCGGTCTGGAGCGGACTAACCAAGGCCGTACTGGCGATCGTGCTGTCGCCGCTGGTCGGCTTCCTGCTTGCGATGTTGCTGGTCGCGATCGTGTCCTGGGCCTCGGTGCGCTCAACGCCCTTTGCGGTCGACCGTGCCTTCCGCATCCTGCAATTTGCCTCCGCCTCGCTCTATTCGCTCGGCCATGGCGGCAACGACGCGCAGAAGACGATGGGCATCATCGCCGTGCTGCTCTATTCGCAGGGCCATCTCGGCGGCGAGTTCTCGGTTCCGTTCTGGGTGGTGCTGTCGTGCCAGGCGGCGATGGCGCTGGGCACGCTGATGGGCGGCTGGCGGATCGTCCGCACCATGGGCCTGCGCATCACCAAGCTGACGCCGATGCAGGGGTTCTGCGCCGAGACGGGCGGCGCCGCGACCCTGTTCATGGCGACCTTCCTGGGCGTTCCCGTCTCGACCACCCACACCATCACCGGCGCCATCGTCGGCGTCGGCGCGGCCCGCCGCGTCTCGGCGGTGCGCTGGAACGTTGCGAGCTCGATCGTCTATGCCTGGGTGATCACGATCCCGGCTGCGGCCGTCGTGGCGGCGCTGTCCTGGTGGGCGGTCCAGATCTTCAAGTAACGAGCTTCAGGCCGATGATCCCGGCGACGATCAGGCCGATGCTGGCGATGCGGAATGCCGCGGCCGGCTCGCCGAACAGGATGATGCCGAGCGCCGCCGTGCCGACCGCGCCAATACCGGTCCAGACCGCGTAGGCGGTTCCAATCGGGAGCGATTTGAGGGCAAGGCCGAGCAGGATGACGCTTCCGGCCATGGCCGCGAGCGTCAGGACGGACGGAACGAGCCTGGTAAAGCCCTCGGTGTATTTGAGGCCGATCGCCCAGGCGATTTCGAGAAGTCCGGCAACGAACAAGATGCTCCAGGCCATGACGACCCTCCATTCAAGGCAGGGTCGTCCCCGCGACAAGTGTGCTGATGGGCAGGAAGGCCGTCCTTCCCAATGTCGATATGGGGCTGGCCGAAGGGCTTCGCAATCACCAAATGAGGCTTGATCAGGCCCATATTCCCTGCCAAACGCTCCCGCCATGTCCGACATCGCCATTTCCGCCGACTCGCCGGCCCGTTCCTCGCTTGCCACCGAAGTGGCGCGGCGGCGCACCTTCGCGATCATCTCCCACCCGGACGCGGGCAAGACCACGCTGACCGAAAAGCTGCTGCTGTTCGGCGGCGCCATCAATCTCGCCGGTCAGGTCAAGGCCAAGGGCGAGCGGCGCAACACGCGTTCGGACTGGATGAAGATCGAGCGCGAGCGCGGCATCTCGGTCGTGACCTCGGTGATGACCTTCGAGTTCGAGGGTCTCGTGTTCAATCTCCTGGACACGCCGGGCCACGAGGACTTTTCGGAAGACACCTATCGCACGCTGACAGCGGTCGATTCCGCCGTGATGGTGATCGACGCGGCCAAGGGCATCGAGGCGCGCACGCGAAAGCTGTTCGAGGTCTGCCGCCTGCGCGACATCCCGATCATCACATTCATCAACAAGATGGACCGCGAGAGCCGCGACGTTTTCGAGCTCCTCGACGAGATCGAGAAGACGCTGGCGCTCGACACCACGCCGATGACCTGGCCGGTCGGCCGCGGCCGTGACTTCCTCGGTACATATGACGTCGTCAACGGCGGCGTGCGCCTGCTCGAAGGCGGCGGCGCCAAGACCGGCGCGGCGCAGCAGATCGAGATCGCAGAACTGGTCAAGCTCAACGCGAACCTCGATGTATCCGCAGTGAAGGACGAGCTCGAGCTCGTCACCGAGGCTTCCAAGCCGTTCGAGCTCGCCGCGTTTCGCGAGGGCCATCTGACGCCGGTCTATTTCGGCAGCGCGCTGCGCAATTTCGGCGTCGGCGACCTCCTGGAAGGCCTCGGCAAGTTCGCGCCCGAACCGCGGGCGCAGGAGAGCGACCAGCGCAAGGTCGAGGCGACCGATCCGCGTATGAGCGCCTTCGTGTTCAAGATCCAGGCGAACATGGATCCGAACCACCGCGACCGCATCGCCTTCGCGCGCCTGTGCTCCGGCAAGCTCAGCCGCGGCATGAAGGCCAAGCTGGTGCGCACCGGCAAGAGCATGCCGCTGTCGAGCCCGCAATTCTTCTTCGCGCAGGACCGCTCGGTCGCGGACGAGGCTTTCGCCGGCGACGTCGTCGGCATTCCCAACCACGGCACGCTGCGCATCGGCGACACGCTGACCGAGGGCGAGGATTTCACGTTTGTCGGCGTGCCGAGCTTCGCGCCGGAAATCGTCCGCCGCGTACGTCTCACCGACGCGATGAAGGCGAAGAAGCTGAAGGAAGCGCTTCAGCAGATGTCGGAAGAGGGGGTCGTGCAGGTGTTCCGTCCGCGCGACGGCGCACCGGCGCTCGTCGGCGTGGTCGGAGCGCTCCAGCTCGACGTGCTGAAAGCGCGGCTCGAGGCTGAATATGCGCTGCCGGTGGAGTTCGAGGTGAGTGAGTTCCAGCTTGCGCGCTGGGTTTCTTCCGATGACCGCAAGAAGCTCGACACCTTCATCGCGGCCAACACCTCCAGCATCGCCGACGATGTCGACGGCGATCCCGTGTATCTGGCGCGGAACGAGTTCTATCTCGGCTATACCAAGGAGCGCGCCGAGGGGATTGAATTCACCAACGTCAAGGACGTCAAAAAGAAGGGGTAGGGCGCGCCCACACCCTCCGCCGTCATGCCCCGCGAAGGCGGGGCATCCAGTACGCCGCGGCCTCTTGGCTCAACAACGACCGCCTCTGGAATACTGGGTCGTCCGGTCAAGCCGGACGACGACACCGAGGTTAAACGCGAGCATGTGAACGCGCGCGGGCTTGACGCATTCAGGGACGGTGCCACGTTTCATCCACGTGACATCGCGAGCTCAAAGCATGTGGCGCGGCATCCTCGTTCTTGTCCTGTTGGCGATATCGGCGGTCGCCGCCGACGCGCGACGGCGCCAGATCAACCCGATCCCGTTTTCGCATGAGCCGTGCAGCGTGCTCGATCACCGGCCGTGCACACCGACCTTTTGCAGCGTGCTCCAGCGCGGCCCCTGCATTCCCGAGATCTTCTATCCTTACGGGCAGGATCTCCAGCTCACGATCGAGAGCGTGCCGTCCGACGCCGAGCGCACCAAATATCAAAGGCCCGATCACGATCTCGATACGATCAGTGATCTCTTTGCCGAGCTGCGCACCTGCTGGTCGCCACCATCGGACAATGCGCGTGAGGGCATGCAGATGTCGGTGCGCTTCAGCTTCAACAAGGCGGGCAGCCTGATCGGTCCGCCGCGATTGACCTTTGCAACCGCAGGCGTTCCGGCCGACACCCGGACCACCTATCTGAATGCGATCAATGAATCGCTGAACGCCTGCCTGCCGCTGAAATTCACCAGCGGCCTCGGCGGCGCTTTGGCCGGGCGTCCGATCGCGATCCGCTATGTCGATAATCGGGAGCTTGGCAAGTAGCGTTTCAGTTGCGACCGGCGGCCAATCGATGATACCTCAGAGGCGGGGGCGCTTGCCAAAGGGGAGGATGTCGTGGGTCTGCTTGTCATGATCCTGGGGCTGGTGCTGTTTTTTGCCGCCCATGTTTTCACCACGAAACGCGAGGCGCGCGAGCGGGCGGTCGCGAAGCTGGGCGAGGGGACCTACAAGATCCTCTATTCGCTGGTCTCGCTCGCGGGGCTGGCGTTGATCATCTGGGGCTTTGCGCATTATCGCGCGACCGGCTGGATCGATGTCTGGTATCCGCCGAAGGCGATGAAGCACATCACGGTCGCGCTGATGCTGCCGGCCGTGATCCTGGTGGTGGCGTCCTACTTGCGTGGCCGCATTTATGCGACGCTGAAGCATCCGATGCTGGCCGGCATCAAGCTGTGGGCGGCGGCGCATTTGTTGGCCAATGGCGACCTCGGCTCCATCATCCTGTTCGGCTCGTTCCTGGGCTGGGCGGTGTATGACCGCATTTCGCTGAAGCATCGCAAGGATGCCGGGGCCCCGCCGATTCCTGTGGGCGGTGTCACCAACGATCTGATTGCGGTGGTCGTGGGCATCGTCGCTTATCTGGCGCTGGCCTTTGCGTTCCATCCTGTGGTGATCGGTGTTCCCGTGATGGGCGGATAGCGCATGATCCGGAAAAGTGTGCAGAGGTCTTCCGATAAGATCATGCTCCGACAATAAGAGCAGCCGATCAGCACAAGACAGTTCGCGCTCTCATGCGCGGAAGGTGATAAAAGCAACAGGCCGAGGGCCCTTTATGGACTGGTCACAATCTCAGATTCCGCCGATGCGGTTCGAGGCGCGTTTTGGCGATCGGGTGGTGCCGGCATTCTGCGACCGGCCTTCGAGCCTGTGGGCGATGATCGCGGAGGCCTGCGCGCGCAACGCCGATGGCGAAGCGCTGATCTGCGGCAATGTCCGGATGAGCTGGCGACAGGCGGTGGAGCGGGCCGGACGGATCGCGGCGGGCTTTCGCAAGCTCGGATTGCGGCGCGGCGACCGCGTTGCGATCCTGCTCGGCAACCGCATCGAATTTCCGCTGCTGTTGTTTGCCGCCGCGCATGAGGGGCTCGTTACGGTTCTGCTCAGCACGCGCCAGCAGAAGCCGGAAATCGCATATGTGCTCGCCGATTGCGGTGCGAAGATCCTCATCCACGAAGCCGGGCTCGCCGCGCGGCTGCCCGATGCGCAGGATGTGCCCGATGTGATCCACCGCATCGCCATCGATGACGATCCGACCCTGTCCCGCTTCGCGTTGCTCGCTGACAACGAGCCGGCATCGGCGCCGGTCGAGATCAGCGAGGAGGACACCGCGATGATCCTCTACACCTCGGGCACGACCGGCAAGCCGAAGGGCGCGATGCTGGCCCATTGCAACATCGTCCATTCTTCGATGGTCTTCGTGTCCTGCCTGCAATTGACGCAAGTGGACCGTTCGATCGCGGCGGTGCCGCTCGGCCACGTCACCGGCGTCGTCGCCAACATCACAACCATGATCCGCTGCGGTGGCGCGCTGATCATCATGCCGGAGTTCAAGGCGGCCGATTACCTCAAGCTCGCTGCACGCGAGCGCGTTACCTATACTGTGATGGTGCCGGCGATGTACAATCTCTGCCTGCTCCAGCCCGATTTCGCCAGCTACGACCTGTCGAGCTGGCGCATCGGCGGCTTCGGCGGCGCGCCGATGCCGGTCGCCACCATCGAGAAGCTCAAGGCGACGATTCCCGGCCTCAAGCTGGCGAATTGCTACGGCTCGACCGAGACGACGTCGCCGTCGACGATCATGCCGGGAGAGTTGACGGAAAGTCATATCGACAGCGTGGGCCTGCCGTGTCCCGGCGCGCGCATCGTCGCGATGGGGGCTGACGGGCGCGAGCTGCCACATGGCGAGATCGGCGAGCTTTGGATCCAGAGTGCCTCCGTCATCAAGGGCTATTGGAACAATCCGAATGCCACGGCCGAGAGCTTCACTGGCGGTTTCTGGCACTCGGGCGATCTGGGATCGGTCGATGCGGAGGGATTTGTCCGCGTGTTTGACCGGCAGAAGGACATGATCAATCGCGGTGGCCTGAAGATCTATTCGGCCGAGGTCGAATCCGTGCTGGCCGGCCATCCCGCCGTGGTCGAGAGCGCGATCATTGCCAAGGCGTGCCCGGTGCTGGGCGAGCGGGTCCACGCCGTCGTGGTGACGCGCGCGCCGGTCGCCAGCGACGTCTTGCGGACTTGGTGCGCCGAGCGGCTGTCCGACTACAAGGTCCCTGAAACTATGGCGATCACCGCTGAGCCGCTGCCGCGCAATTCCAATGGCAAGGTGCTGAAGCGGCAGTTGCGGGAGCTCTTGGGAACCTGAGCCGCGCGGGCAGGTATCGGGCCATCCGGGTGGTTAACGCCTTGATCGGGCTCGCTTTGCCTTGCCACCGCCATATCATTAGGGTACCTCGCCGCCACGTGGGGGACGGGATTCCTGACGCGAACGCTTTGGCGCGCGCACCCGAACGGGCATGGGATTAGCATAAGTGTCTGAATTATTTGACGAAGTCGACGAGGAAGTACGTCGCGAACAGCTCAAGAAGCTGTGGGATAAGTATTCGATCTACTTCATCGCCCTGATGGTGCTGATCGTCGCCGCCGTTGGTGGCTGGCGCGGCTACCAGTATCTGGAGGCCAAGAAGGCCGCCGAGGCCGGCGCTGCCTTCGAGAAGGCTGTCGAACTGTCGGAGCAGGACAAGCATGCGGAAGCCGAGGCGGCCTTCACCGAGCTCGCTGCCAAGGCTCCTTCGGGCTATCGCACCCTGGCGCGGCTGCGTGCTGCGGCCGCGGCTGGGCCCCGCGATCCCAAGGCCGCCGCGAAGATGTATGACGATATCGCGGCCGACCGTAGCGTCGGCAGCGAGTGGCAGGATCTGGCGAAGATCCGCGCGGCCGGCTTGCTGCTCGACAGCGCTGGCTATGCCGACATGCAGCAGCGGCTGGAGGCTTCCGCCGCGCCCAAATCGACGTTCCGCCACAGCGCCCGCGAGATGCTGGCGCTGTCGGCCTGGCGCAACAACGACATGACCGCGGCCCGCAAATGGCTCGACACGATTGCCGAGGACGGCGAAACGCCGCCCGGCCTGCGCTCGCGCGCCGAGGCGCTCCAGGCCTTGCTGCCGCCCGTCGCCAAAAGCTGATCACGGCCCTCTGACGTTAAACGAGACACCAAGATGCGCCGCATGCCACGTTTGATCGCAGCCGCCGTCCTGATCGCCTTCACGGGCCTCCTGGGCGGCTGCTCCAGCGGCGGATTCGATCCGAGCGACATGCTCGACTTCCTCGACACCAAGAAGAAGCTGCCGGGCGACCGCAAGCCAGTCTTCCCGGAGGGCGTGCCGGGCCTCGAGCAAGGCGTGCCGCGGGAGCTGTACAAGGGCGCACAGCAGCAGGCGGATCCGAATGCGCCTGCCGTCGCGGCTCTGCCCGCGGAGCCGCCGCCTGAACCGGCCAAACCGGCGAAGGGTGCCAAGGCAAAGAAGACCCGGCAGCCGACTGCCACTGCAGCCGCGCCCGCCGAGGCGCCTGCAGGCGAAGTCGACGGCGAGGCCCAGCCCGAGGCTGCGCCGGCGACGGCCGCTCCGCCGCCCAAGCACAAGATCGTGCGCAAGCGCACCACCGCGCCGCCGCCCGATCAGACCGCCCAGCAGCCGGCGCAACCGACCCAGACCACGCAGCAACAGCAGTCACAGGGCGCTTTCCCGGCGCCGTTGCCGAGCGGCAGCTTCTCGCGCTGATTGTTTCATTGCATTGAAAGGCGCAGCTCTCGCAGCGCACGAATGACTGATGTCTTTTACTATCGCCATCATCGGCCGGCCCAATGTCGGCAAATCGACGTTGTTCAACCGCCTGGTCGGACAGAAGCTCGCGCTTGTCGATGACCTGCCCGGCGTCACCCGCGACCGTCGCGAGGGTGAGGCCCGGCTCGGCGATCTCCAGTTCACCATCATCGATACCGCCGGCCTCGACGAGGGCGCCAAGGGCTCGCTGACTGCACGGATGCAGGAGCAGACGGAGACCGCGATCGCGCAGGCTGACGCGCTGTTCTTCGTGATCGATGCCCGCATCGGCCTCACGCCCACCGATCGCGCCTTCGCCGATTTCGCCCGCAAGGCTAATAAGCCGGTGCTGCTGATCGCCAACAAGAGCGAAGGCAAGCATGGCGATGCCGGCGCGATGGAAGCCTTTGCGCTCGGTCTCGGCGATCCCATCCAGATCTCGGCCGAGCACGGCGAGGGCATGGGCGAGCTTTACGATGCGCTCAGCAAGCTGATGCCGGAGCCCGTCGACGAAGATGAGGAGGAGGACGACGAGCCGCTCTCCGAGGAAGAGGCCGCGACGCGCCCGATCCGGGTTGCCATCGTTGGTCGGCCCAATGCCGGCAAGTCGACGCTGATCAACTATTTGCTCGGCGAGGAGCGCCTGCTGACGAGCCCGGAGGCCGGCACCACGCGCGATTCCATCGCGGTCGAGATCAACTGGAAGGGCCGCGATTTTCGCGTGTTCGATACCGCTGGCCTCCGTCGGCGTTCGCGCATCGAGGAGAAGCTGGAAAAGCTCTCTGTCGCCGACGCGCTGCGTGCGGTGCGCTTTGCCGAGGTCGTCGTGCTGATGATGGACACGCAGAACCGCTTCGAGGAGCAGGATTTGCGTATCGCCGACCTGATCGAGCGCGAGGGCCGGGCGGTCGTGCTCGCCGTCAACAAATGGGACCTGATGGAGACCAAGGGCGGCGGCGCGATTTCGGGTCTGCGCCGCGACGCCGACCACTGGCTGCCGCAGGTCAAGGGCGTGCCGATCGTTGCCGTCTCCGGCCTGATGGGCGAGGGTATCGATCGCCTGATGCAGGCGATCCAGGACGCCTATGCTGTCTGGAACAGGCGCGTGCCGACGTCCGCGCTCAATCGCTGGTTCGAGCAGGCGATCCAGGCCAATCCGCCGCCGGCGGTATCCGGCCGCAGGTTGAAGCTCAATTATATCACGCAGAACAAAGCGCGCCCGCCGAGCTTCGTGCTGTTCTGCTCGCGCGCGGACGCGGTGCCGCAGTCCTATCTGCGTTACCTTACCAATTCCATGCGCGAGACTTTTGAGCTGCCGGGTACGCCGGTGCGCATCACCTTGCGCGAGAAGGCCAACCCGTTCGCTCACAAGCGCAAGCGGCCATCGTGAGCGGAGAGGCCGGCGAGGCGATGGCGCAGGACGCTGCGCCGGTCCGGCGCGGTGCGGTCGCCTTCATCTTCGTCACCATTCTGCTCGACATGCTCGCGCTCGGCGTGATCATGCCCATCCTGCCAAAGCTCATCGAGAGCTTCGTCAACAACGACACGGCGCATGCGGCACGCATCTTCGGCCTGTTCGGCACCGCCTGGGCGCTGATGCAGTTCGTGTTCTCGCCCGTGCTTGGCGCGCTGTCGGATCGCTTCGGACGGCGGCCGGTGGTGCTGCTGTCGAATTTCGGCCTCGCGGCCGACTACGTGCTGATGGCGCTGGCGCCGTCGCTGACCTGGCTGTTCATCGGGCGCGTGATCTCAGGCATCACGTCGGCGAGCATCTCGACGGCGTTTGCCTATATCGCCGACATTACGCCGCCGGAGCGGCGCGCGGCGATCTTCGGCAGGATCGGCGCGGCGTTCGGCGCCGGCTTCATTCTGGGCCCGGCGCTCGGCGGCCTGCTCGGCGATATCGATCCGCGCCTGCCGTTCTGGGCGTCGGCTGCCCTGAGCTTTGCCAATGCGCTCTATGGCCTCTTCGTCCTGCCGGAATCGCTGGCGCGGGAGAAACGCGCGCCGTTCCGCTGGACGCGCGCCAATCCGATCGGAGCGCTGCACCTGCTGCGTTCCAACGCGGCGCTGGCTGCATTGTCAGTTGTCAATTTCATCGGGCAGGTCGCGCATGTGGTGCTGCCCTCGACCTTCGTGCTCTATGCGACCTATCGCTACGGCTGGGATTCCAAGACCGTGGGACTGACGCTCGCGATGGTCGGCGTCTGCACCATGGTGGTGCAGGGGCTCGCCATCGGCCCGATCGTGCGCGTGCTCGGTGAGCGGAGCGCGCTGCTGATGGGCCTGTGCTGCGGCGCGATCGGTTTCGTGATCTTCGGCGCTGCCCCGACCGGACCGCTGTTCTGGCTCGGCATTCCCGTGATTTCGCTGTGGGGCATCTCGGGTGCCGCCATGCAATCGCTGATGACGCGGCTGGTCGCGCCAGATCAGCAGGGGCAGTTGCAGGGCGCGACCGCGAGCGTGCAGAGCGTGTCGCAGCTCGTCGGCCCGTTCCTGTTCACGCTGACGTTTTCCTACTTCATCGGCGCCAGCGCGCCGCTGCATCTGCCCGGCGCGCCGTTCCTGCTCGCGGCGGTGTTGATGGTGGTCTGCGTGGCGATCGCGATGCGGTTGCTGGCGGCGACGAAGACGGTCTCGTAGCAACCATTAAATGACGGCTGTGTTTGCGCCGTTCGGATCGTCGGCGTCTGCCATGATGACGCCGTGCTCGCGTCCGTCCAGGCATGGCCTGGCGGCAGATCGCGTGAGGTCCGGGCGCGCGACGGCCATCCTTGACG